>NZ_JASJCS010000049.1 GCF_030065885.1 Ilumatobacter sp.
CGATCGGGTCTTCGTCGATGGCTTCGTGGTTGCAGCATCCAGCTTGTCTTGAGCTCGGTTTCGACGCTTGGTGAGATCCTCGACCGCGTCCTCACGCGCGGTCCGGTCGCCGTAGAGCGCTAGTCCACGCTCGGCCCACCAGAGAACCGCTTGCCAGTCCTTGAGCTTCTGCTGCCGAATCGCCATCTGACGGTAGGTATCCAGATGGGGAACCGCGCCGAACTTCGCAACGAACTGCTCGCAGATCACGTCCATTTCCGAGTCGTGTTGGCGGCACGCGTCGTCGTACTCGTCGAGGGCGCCGTCGTACAGCTCGCGACACCGATACAGGCGCGCCTCGAGCTCGGCGAACTGAAAGTGGCGGTCGATCGGGTCTGGGTCCGAGGCCAGAAGCTCACGAAGCTTGGCGATGCCGGCGCGGTCACCGTCCGGGAGCTCGTAGTACCACGAGAGGTCGTAGTCGTCATCGTCGGCGTCAGCGAGCCATGCCTCGGAGAATCCTGTTCTCATGTCGCCACGGAACACGGGAGGTGGGCCGGCCTTCGACAGCCCGAAGTCCTCGGGGTCGTGGTCGAGGAACACGCCGAGCGAGCCCGTTCCGTGGCCACCACCGATCACGACGCCTTCGAGTGCGATGTAGCTTCCGCCCTCCTTCTCCATCAGCGCGAGAAGACCGGGCCGATACGCCGCGGCATCCTCGCGTGCGAGATAGCCGACGAGATGCCCGTCGATCTGGACACTGATCGCGTTCGGGTCGTGGGGGTTCGCCGTCTCTGGGTAGAGCACGGCGTTGACCGGGTGGCGCACGCGGCTTCCCGGGGGAGCGCCGACGATCCTCCACAGCGCTTCTTGTCGGTAGCTCTCCCCTACCACCTCAAGCGTCTCGTCACCGCCGTACAACCGTGCTGTCACCGAGACCGTGCGCTGGCTGGGGGTCGCGGCAGCACCGGCCCCAGAGGGCGGAAGCTGCGCGGGCGGCTCCTCGGCCCCACGCTTTCGATCACGGAGGCGGTCCAGCAGCCCCATGCCACGAGGGTAGTCACCTCTGCGTGTCCGCCATGCGGGATTGCCGCCGGCCGTAGCTCAGCTCGACAGGACGATCGCGAGCCGCTGGAGGGCGGGGGCGCGGTCCTCCATCGGGACGTCTCCCCAACCTGTTGCGCGGCGGTCCGACAGCGCCTCCTGGAGCCACCTCCAACGTCGCCGAAGCGCCTTGGGCGGGATCGGCCCGTCCGCCAAGACCATTAGGTCGTCCAGGTTCGCTGCGACGAGCAACTGGGCGGCATCGTTCAGGTGCTTGCTCCGGTCGGGCGACGCGACGAGTTCCTTCCAAGCCGTCGTCTTCGCGAAGAGCGCGCCGGTGAGGGACGGAACCCTGAGCACGACGTCACGCTCGCCGGCGAGGTCGATCCGGATCGGAGCAGCGGTCAGCAACGCCTGCTCGGCGCCGGGCGCGGCGAGCAGTTCGAAGCCGGGCCGTGGCGGCTCGACGTTCCTCGTGCGGTTCTCGGGCGCGAGCAGATCGATCGTCGTTCCGTCGCCTCGACGGTGACGAACACCGAACTCGCCGCCCATGCCCGTCTCCACCAACTCGAACGATGCTCGGCGGAGCGCCTCCGAGATCGTTGCGAGGATCGCTCGGTCGGCGCGCACATCGCCCACCACGTCGCCGTCGTCGGTCGGGCGCAGCGGCGAGCGGCCACGACTCCGCAGGATGACCTCGACCATCAAGCCACCGATCAGACACCACCGGTCGATCGGCACCTCGGCCGCCAGATCGCCGAGCGCCTCGAACACTCGCCGCGAACTCGCGGGCAGGTCACCTTCAGCGAAGGTGACGACGGGCACCGCGTCCACGAACTACCTCGCCCTGCGATCGAGTTCGTGTTCGAGCTCACGGGCTGAGCGATCGCCGGCTTCGAACACGTCGAGCCACGCCGCAGCGAGCGGCACCGCACCCGGCTCCTGCGAGCTCGCCACACCCTTTGCGTCGCTCACCACATGTACGACGACCCGCGGTACGTCCGAGACAAAGAGGTGGTGCTCAGCGATCACCGCGTCGAGGTCTCGCTCGGCCACGTAGAGGTCCGCCGGGAACTGTGGACGCACGGCAGCACTGAATCGCGCGCCGGCGTGCACGCCACCCACGAGGACACGCTGATCATCGAGGAGCTGCGACTCGAGTTCGGGTAGCACGTCCAACTCCACCCGGCGCGCCCGTCGCCGCAGCTGCCACGCACTCCTCCGCAGATCGCCAGGCGACACCTCGCCCTGCTCGACGGCGCGAAGGAACGCCCACGCACGATGCTGCGACCACGGCCGACCGCCGGCGTTCTCCGACCTTGCCCGCCGCTCCAGCTCCGACATCGGAATCAGCCAGCGCCCCGCAATCTTGTCAGCCCTCAGCTCGCCCGCTGAGATCAACGCCTGCACGCGCGACCGATCGACACCGAGCCGATCAGCGGCCTCCCGCACCGAGCAGACGTCCAACGCCATACAGAAACTATAGCAGCTCTGCTATAGTTTTCACTCCCCCAGATTCAGCAACTGCGGTCGTGCCTACGGCGTGCCTGGAACAGCCGACACCAGCCGGACACAGCGGACAACACGGGATAATCTGAACGGCGACACATCCAGCATACCGCCTGCTCACAGCACGTTTCGGCAGGTCACGGCGCTGCCCGCCGAATCAGCTTCGACCTACTTCCAAGCTGATGATGCGGGTTCGATTCCCGTCGTCCGCTCCACGTTCGCGTGAGGTTGTTGCGCACTATGTACGCACGATCCTCACGCGTTGCGTGAGAGAGCGGTTGACGCCCACCGCTGGCTCAGGTGCAGGCGTCGATCCAGTCGATCTCCAATAGGAATGGGCCGTCGATGCCGTCGGCGAGGATGACGCCGATCTCGGTGGCGAGGTCGGGTTGGAACTCCGGTGCACTGACCTGCTGGCCGAAGACGCGGGCGTCCATCTCGGTGAGTGGCACGGTCACGTCCTGCCACTCGCCGCCCTCGGCGACGATCGGTGCGTAGTGCGTCACGCGCTGCTGGCGGGTCGGTTCGTCATCGGCGAGCAGCTCGTACTCCCGCCCGTCGGTGCGGACCCGCATGACCAACTCAGTGGCGCCGACGAGCTCGCCGTCGATCGGACCGCGGACGGACGAGAATCCTCCGCCCTGCGTCACGATCGTGCCATCGAAGTACAGGATGCCGTCGGCGATCGCCCCCTCCCCGACCGACTGCCCGCCCATCACCCCGTCGTTCACGATCAGCCAGGTCGCCTCGTCGAAGTCGGTGACCCGCACGCAATCAGGAGATGACACGACGGGCGGTTCGGTGCCTGGCGGCACGGTCGCTGGCAGTGACGTCGTCGCAGGCGCAGTGGTCGAGACCGCAGGCGGTTCGGTTGGGCGTGGGGTGCTGCTCGTCGGAGCCGGCGTCGTCGCGGCTTGTGTCGCCGAGACAGGAGGCGTTGCGTCGGTCGTGGAAGGAGTGGTCGACACCTCGAGTGCGGCGTCGTCGTCAGCACCGCATGCGGCAAGGATCACGAGGCAGGCCGCGGCAGCGAAGCGAGCGTTCACACCTCTGATTACGCAACGACCGCTGCGCACAGATGCGGTGTGGTCCGAGCCCCCACCCCACCGGGAGTGGGGCCAGGCGCTCAGACCGCATCGGCGGCTGGGATCTCGGCCGTTCCAGGCGACGAGGCTCGTGACATCGTCAGGTCTGCTCGGTGGAGGTTGCCTCACGACGCGTCGAGCGTCAGGAAGGTGAAGAGCGCGATGTTGCCGGCTGCGTGAATGATCCAGGACCAGGCGACACCATTGGTGTCGAGGATGCTCTTGGCGAGCCAGACACCGCCGAATCCTGCGAAGACGACGCCGACCGGACCCGACGGGTTCGACCCGGACCAGTGAGCGAGGCCGAAGATCGCAGCGGTCATCCAGAGTGCGGACTCGGCGCCGACTGCGGGAACCAGCGTGGCGAGCGGGACGAGCCGGAAGCGAAGCTCCTCTTGGAGTGCGTTCACGGCACCGAAGACGACGCCGACGGGCAACCATGCCAGCGATCGTTCGAGCCCGGCCTGCGTCGGGCTCGTCGTGAGCGCGATCACGATCACTGCGCCCACGACGACCACGGCGACGCTCAATAGACCGATCCACATCCACGACACGCGGCGGTGCGACCACGGGATCGCGCCCTCCGCGCGGAGGTCCCCCACGGCGACGTTCAACTCGGAGCCCGAGAACGCCAGCGCGCGGGCCGCGACGAGCATCACGAGCGACGGGATGAGAATCAGCGTCGAGGCGATCGTGATCCATTGGTACTTCGGTGTCCGGTCGGTCCACTCGAAGAAGCCCGCTGCGTTCAAGATGCGGTGCAGTGTGATGTCGGCGACGAGGTATGCGATCCAGACGATGATGAACGATCGCAACGCGGACAGCGCCGGCGACCGAGGCGCGACCGCAAGCGAAGCGCCGAGCAGGAGGAGTGACGCGGTCTGTCCGTAGCCCGACGACGGGTCCTTGCCGAGTGCACTCGACGCGGCGACCGTGGGGAGTGCGATGACTGCGACGAGCGCCCATCCGATCGCGCGGCGGCTCGTGCCGTCCTCGCGAGCTTCCGACGTGCTCGGAGCGGCCACGCCGTCCGTCATAGTCGCCCGAAGACTAGTACACGAGATACTACGCTAAGGGCGTCATGGGAACACGCCGGCTGTCACCCACCTCGTACGCGCTGCTCGGGTATCTCTCGATGACACCGATGTCGGGCTACGACTTGACGGTCGCGGTCCGTAAGTCGATCGACATGTTCTGGCAGATCTCCAAGAGCCAGATCTACAAGGAGCTCCCGCTGCTCGAAGCCGATGCGCTCATCACCGGCACCGACGTTGCCCAGGACCACTATCCGGACAAGCGCGTCTACCAGCTGACACCCGCAGGGGCCGCAGCCCTCGACGACTGGCTCGCGAACGGCGAGCTGCCGCCGCCCGTCAGCAAGATCCCGGAGTTGCTCAAGCTGTTCTTCGGGCATCGGATGGACGACCGCGACATCCGCGCGATGCTGCTCGCCACTCGCAGCGACCACGTAGCCAGCGTCGCGAGGTTGGAGGAACTGATCGCACAACTCGACGACTACCCCCCGGCACGCTGGGTTCGAGCAACGGCCCGCTACGGACTCCTCGAACACCGCGCGGTCATCGAATGGGTCGACGAGACACTCCTGACGCTCGAGGCCGACGATCACCCGCAACCCGACGACACCGCCGACGCCCTCGACGTGATCCGCCGCGTGCCGCCCCGACCCCGCGACGTGATCACTCCCGACAACGACGCCTGAAGAGACGACCACCCGACTCGTGCCCCACCGACGCGGAACGACCCTCACCACGGTGGAAGCGGGTCGGGCAGCGCAGCCCACCGGTCGGGGTGCCAACGCTGCTCTTCCTCGTTCAACAGTGCGCGGTCGAGGAGCCGTTCCAGGTGAGGGCGGTTCATCTTCACGCCGATGAATGTGATCTCCTGGCGGCAGTCACCGACCTTCGGGTCCCAGATGCTGTCGACCCACTCGACCAGCTCTGGATTGTCCGGCCACTCCTCCCGGGGCAGGGTTGCCCACCAGTGGCCGAACGGCTCGATCGACAACGCGGGGCCGGCCTGCGACCACACACCCGAGACGAACAGCCGGCTGGCCAACCAGCAGGTGCCCTTCGACCTCACGACGTTCGGCAGGCCCCTCGCGAACAGCTCCGCCAAGCGTTGAGGATGGAACGGCACCCGACGGCGGTACACGAAGCTCTCGATGCCGTACTTCTCGATCTCCGGCGTGTGGAAGCCTTCGAGCTCGCGGGCCCAACCGACCGAGTGCGACGCCGCCTCGACGTCGTACGCACCGGTCCCGAGCACCGAATCGAGCGGCACGTCGGCGTGCAGTGCGCGCAGCAACGTCGCACCGGGGTTGAGGTGGCGGATCAGGCCGTCGACGCGTTCGAGGTCGCGTCGGCCCGCACGGTCGGTCTTGTTGACGATGATCACGTTGGCGAACTCGATCTGATCGATCAACAGCTGTGCGATTCGTCGTTCGTCGTCCTCGACCGCACCGATGTCCCGATCGACGAGGCGGTCACGAGTGCCGAACTCACCAAGGATCGTCTCGGCGTCGACGACGGTCACCATGGTGTCGAGCTCGGCCACATCGCCGAGCGATGTCCCGTCCTCGTCTCTGAACGCGAACGTGGTGGCCACCGGCATCGGCTCGCTGATGCCGGTGGACTCGATCACGATGTGGTCGAACCGACCCACCTTGGCCAGCCGGCTCACCTCGACCACCAGGTCGTCGCGCAGGGTGCAGCAGATGCAGCCGTTGGTCATCTCGACGAGCTGTTCGTCGACCCGCAAGACATCGGCATGGCGAACGATCCCGGCGTCGACGTTGATCTCGCTCATGTCGTTGACGATCACCGCAACACGCCGGTCCTCCCGATTGTCGAGGATCCGCTGCAGCAGCGTGGTCTTACCGGCCCCCAAGAACCCCGAGAGCACCGTCACGGGCACCTTCGGCACAGCGCCCCCTGGCCCCACGGGTCGCTGTCGGGCCGGGCGATCGGTGTCGCTCACGATCAGAGTTCGCAGGACATGTCCCACTCGGGCAGCGGGTCACGGAAACGGGCCCACTTCCTCGGGCCCTTCTCGAACTCCTTGCCCGTCACGATGCAGCGATCCAGCCGCTCACGGATCCCCGCTTCGTCCATGTCGACACCGATGAACACGAGCTCCGTCTGGCGGTCACCAACGACCGGATCCCAACGCGACTCGAGATCGGCGCGCTCCTCGTCGGACTCGAGCTCCCACTCGTCCTCGGGGGTCGCGGCGTACCACGGCGCGAGCGGTTCGAGCATGACGGACAGGCCGGCCTGGCTCCACAGCGCTTGCACGTCGGGCCGGGTGGCGAGCCAGAGGAATCCCTTGCTACGCAGCACCCCGGGCCACGCGGCCCCGAGCTCGTCGGCGAGCCGCTGCGGGTGGAAGGGCCAGCGATGCCGGTACACGAACGACGTGATGCCGTACTCCTCGGTCTCCGGCGTCGGCTCGTCGTTCAGTGCGGTGACCCAACCCGGCGCGGTGGCGGCCTCGTCCTCGTCGAACAGACCGGTGTCGAGCACGGCGTCGAGCGGCACGTCGCCTTGTTCGGCCACCACGATCCGGGCCCGAGGATTGAGCTGACGCACCACCGCCACCACCCGTTCGAGGTGGGCGGCCGAGACCAGGTCGGGTTTCGACACCACGAGCACGTCGGCGAACTCGATCTGGTCGACGAGCAGGTCGGTCACCGAGCGATCGTCCTCGTCATCACGCCCGACGCCGAGCTCGGCCAGCTCTTCGAGCACCTCGAACCGTTCGAGGAACGTCGACGCGTCCACCACGCTGACCATCGTGTCGAGCTGCGCCAGCGACGACAGGCTGGCGCCGTCGACGTCTTCGAAGATGAAGGTCGCGGCCACCGGCATCGGCTCGCTGATGCCCGTCGACTCGATCAGCAGGTAGTCGAATCGGCCCTCGCGTGCCAGACGGGCGACCTCGACCAGCAGGTCCTCGCGCAGCGTGCAGCAGATGCAGCCGTTCGACATCTCGACGAGACGCTCCTCGGTGCGGTCGAGCGCAGCCCCCTCGGCGACCAGCGAGGCGTCGATGTTGACCTCGCTCATGTCGTTGACGATCACCGCGACACGACGCCCCTCACGATTGGCGAGCACCTGATTGAGCAAGGTGGTCTTCCCCGCCCCCAGGAACCCGGACAGCACGGTCACCGGCAGTCGATCAGCCATGCGAGCAGACTATCCGATGATGAGAATGATTCTCTCTCATCATCGTGCGGGCTCGACCTTCGTGCGTGCGTCCAGTTCGCGGAGCACCGACATCACGCCTCCAGCGACAACGTCCCCGGTCGTCACACCCGCAACGGAGATCCCCCACCCGACACCCCGGCCAAGCGCTCGACGTGCCTGCCGGGTCGAACCGCTTCCTACACCGGACCCTCGTCGTCGTCGGCGCCCGTCTCGAGCAATCGTGCGAGCATCGGCATCGCTGCACCGACGTCGTTGGCTGCGGCGAGACATCGCCGCATGTCCTTGACGGGCATGCCGGTGAAGGTGATCCGCTCCTGCGGCATCGGCCACGTCTCGGACACGAAGCTGCGACCGGTGGACTGGTTGAGGAATTCCATGAATGTGTCGAGCGACATGCCCTGAGCGGCAACCATCTCGCGGACTTCCATGATGAGCCCGAAGGTCCCGATCGCCATCGCGTTGTTGCCGAGCTTCATCACCTGACCGGTGCCGACCGGTCCGCAGTGCGAGATGGTCCCCATCGGTTCCAGCACGGGGCGGCAGCGTTCGATGTCCTCGGCGGACCCGCCGATCATCAGCGTGAGCGTGCCGTCGATCGCTCCTTTCACCATGCCGCTGACGGGGCAGTCGAGCACGCTGATACCGAGCTCGGCCGCCTCGACGTCGAGCTGCTTGCAGTAGGTGGGCGACACGGTGCTCATCACGATCACGACACCCTCGGGCCTCATCGCAGCGATCGCACCGTGTGGCCCGCGCAACACCCGGTCGTTCTGAGCCTCGTCCCAGACCACGGTCATCACGACGTCGGCTGCGGCACCGACCGCTGCCGGGTCGGCGACCTCGCGCAGTCCACGCACCGCCAGCCGCTCGATCGGTTCACGGTTGCGGTGGGCACAGCTCACGACGTCGACGCCGGCAGCGAGCAGGTTGGCGGCCATGGGTTCCCCCATCGCGCCGAGACCGATGAATCCAACCGTGGTCGACGTCATGACAGTTCCTCCGTCGCTCGTCAGGTGTCGGGCCTCAGCCCATCTGGGCGAGCCGGCTCGCCAGGTCGTGGCCTCGCTGGACCGAACCGGATGTCCATTCGGGGTACTCGCGCGTGAGCTTGCTGACGTCGTCCAGCCGGGCCATGTCATCGTCGGTGAGTTCGAAGTCTGCGGCCCCAAGGTTGTCGAGCAGCTGCTCCTCTTTGCGAGCACCGACGATCACACTCGTGACGCCGGGCTTGTGGAGCAGCCACGCCAGGGAGACCTGAGCCACGGATGCGCCGTGCTGGTCTGCGATCTCACGGGCCACGTCGACGATCTCGTACCCGCGATCTTCGTCGACCGGGGGGAGCTGGACGTTCGCACGGCGACCTTCGGCGGCGGTCTCCCGGGTGTACTTGCCCGACAAGAACCCGCTCGCGAGCGGGCTCCAGACCAGGATGCCGAGGCCCAGGTCGATCGACGCCGGGATGATCTCCCGCTCGAGCTCCCGGCCGACGAGCGAGTAGTAGGCCTGCACCGAGCAGCAACGTGCGAGGCCGAGTCGCTGCGAGATGCCATCGGCCTTGGCGATCTGCCAGGCGGCGTAGTTCGACACCCCGATGTAGCGCACCTTGCCCTGTTGGACGAGCGTGTCGAGGGCGCGGAGCGTCTCCTCGAGGGGTGTGGTGTCGTCGAAGCTGTGGACCTGGTAGAGGTCGATCCAGTCAGTGCCGAGTCGCTTCAAGCTGTGCTCGCACTCGCGGATCGCCGACAGCCGGCTGCTCCCGACGGCGTTCGGGCCGGCACCCATCGGGTTGTTGAACTTCGTGGCGACGAGGACATCGTCGCGGCGAGATCCCAGGGCCTTGCCGAGCATGACCTCGGACTCGCCCATGCCGTAGATGTTGGCCGTGTCGAACAGGTTGACGCCGGCCTCGATCGACACGTCGACCATCCGGGTTGCCAGCTCCTGGCCGGTCCCGCCGATGAGCCGACCGAACATCCCGTCCTCGCGGTCGAACGTCATCGCCCCGAGCGTGAGTTGCGACACGTAGAGGCCGGTGTTGCCGAGCGGTGAGTACTTCATGGTGGTGTTCCTTCAGAGTGCGGTGCGTAGCGGATTGGCGACGTTGGGGACTTTGGCGTGGGTGCGACCTACTTCTTGGGGGTGTAGGCCGCGAGGAAGACGCGGACGGCTTCGCGGATCAGCACGTCGCGGTCGGGTTCGGGTGTGATGGGCTGACCGGCGACCAACACGGGGTAGAAGAGCGTCCCCTTGGTGAGTGCGGTGAACAGCGCCGCTGCCGTCGAGGGAGACTCCACCTCCAGGACGCCGGCGTCGTCGAGTTCGGCGAGCCATCGTTCCATGGCTCCGAAGTCGAACCCGGCCAGGAGGTTCTGAGCCCAGTCGGGCCGACGCAGCCCCTCGGCCGAGGCGGCTCGCATCAGGCCGACGGTGTCGTCCGACAGCAGCCAGTTCAGCCGGTTCCGCGACCACTCGAACATGGCCTCGCCGACCTCGTCGACGTTCTGCGCCGAGAGGAGCTCGCCGCCGTGTGACCGCGAGATCACCTCGGTGATCAGGGTCTCGAACAGCGCTTCCTTGGAACCGAAGTGTGCGTACACCGTCGGCTTGGTGACGCCGGCCTCAGCTGCGACCTCGTCCATCGACACCTGCGCGTAGCCGCCAGCGCTGAACAGCCGGCTCGCGGCCTGCAGGATCGACGCCCGGGTGCGCTCCGCACGCGGCGACGACAGCGGGACGGACGTGGTGGCTGTCATCGACATTGTCTTTACTATACGGTATAGTAAAGCTCGAAACAAGCATCCAACTGCGAGCGCGGCTCGAGCCAGGTCCAAGCCACGCCGGCACCGGACAGGAAGGAGACCCAACGTGATCGGACGACTGCTCGCCAACACGCTCGTCAAGACGGGCCCCAATGCGCCCCTCTTCGACAACCCCACCAACCACGGCCTCGACTACGAGGACGTCAGCTTCGAAGCCAGCGACGGCGTGACCCTCCGTGGCTGGCTCATCCCCGGAGATCCCCACCGGGTCATCATCCAGAGCCACTTCGGCCTCTTCTGCTGCCGAGCCGGTTACACCACAGAGGGCAAGAACTTCCTCCTGCGACCGATCCCGACCGACGTCGAGTTCCTGCGCCAAGCGAAGTACTTCCACGATACCGGCTACACGGTCCTCGCTTACGACTTCCGCAACCACGGCGAGAGCGACGAGGCCATGGACGGCTTCGTCTCGTACGGCCCCGAGGAAGCCAAGGACGTCATCGCGGCGGTCGAGTTCATCACGAGCCATCCCACCCACTGCGACGCGTCGATCGGCCTGATGAGCATCTGCATGGGCCAGGGCGCCAGCGTGTCGGCGTTCGGGCGGGCGGACGGCCTCAAGGGCCACCCGAACATCCGTTGCATGGTCTCGGTCCAGCCCCTCGACTACCAGCACTTCCTCAGTGGCATGAGCATGCCGAGCTTCGTGCAGAAGCGAGCGAACGCCTACATCGAGGCCAACACCGACTTCGACTACTACACGAACACGTGGCGGCCCGACGTCAAGAACGTCGACGTCCCCACCCTCGTCATCCAGAACCGCAACGACGGCTTCCTCGACGAGGAATTCGTCCAGGGCGTCTACGACGACCTCCAGGTGGAGAAGGACATGCTGTGGATCGAGCTCCCGAAGAAGCGAACCAGGACCGCCAACCGGATTGCGGCCTACGACTGGATCGGCACCAACCCCGAGCCGATCCTCGCCTGGTTCGACCGATTCATCGACGGTGAAAGGAGAACCACGTGATCACCGAAGAACAGACCGCCATGCTCGGCACGCTCGCCCGAGGCCTGTCGACCCCGCCCCGAACGCCCATCCTTCGCACGCCAGCGGACTACGACATGGACTACGAAGACATCTCGTTCACCACCGACGACGGCATCGAGATCTCCGGATGGTTCATCCCGGGTTCGTCGAACCGCACCGTCATCACCAACCACTTCTCCCCCGGGAACCGGTACGGCTTCGCCGGGCATCTGGAAGGACTCGACTACGCCGGCGGTTTCGAGGTCAACTTCCTCCCCCGGTACAAGGCGCTGCACGACGCCGGCTACAGCGTGCTGGCCTACGACCTCCGCAGCCACGGCGACAGCGGCGACGGCGAGGGAGCGATCTCGGGCGTCGGCTTCTACGAATGGCGAGAAGTGCTCGCATCCCTCGACTACGTCCGCAACCGCGAGGACACCGCCGGCGACGAGATCTCGCTGATGAGCATGTGCATGGGCGCGAACGCCACGTTGAACGCCATGGACAAGCAGCCCGAGGCGTTCGCCGACGTGACGTCGCTCATCGCCATCGCACCGTTGAAGGGTCGGACCACCATCGAACGCAACTGCGAGCAGATGCAGATCCCGGTCGATGAGGGCATCGAAGCGTTCGAGACGATCTACCACGAGATCACCGGCCTCCACGTCAGCGACCACGACATCATCCCGAAGGCCGCGACGATCAAGGTGCCGACCTTCTACCTCCAGGTGCGCGACGACATGAACTCACGGTGGACCGACGTGCAGGAGATGTTCGAGGCCACGCCGGTGGACGACAAGAAGATCGTCTACGTCGAAGGGACCCCGTGGCGGTTCCAGGGCTACAACTACTTCTCCGACCATCCCGACGAGATGATCGAGTGGCTCGACGCTCACTCAACGAGCGTCTAGGCCATGACGATTGTGGGACCGGCTACGACGCGATCGAAGGCGCACCCGTTCTGCTTGCGCGGGCTCGCACGCCGAAGGCGAACACCCAGATCGTGACGAGCAGGGCGAGCAGCGCTGACGCGAGCAACCATGGGACCGGACGGAGCGCTGCGACGACAAGCGCCGTCGCAGCACCGAAGCCGAGCGCGGTGACGACTGACCGGGCGACCTGCCGGTCGGGTTCGCGGTAGTCGATCGTCAGCACGATCGCGGCGAGACTGACGAGCAGCAGGGCGGTCGAGCCCCCGATCAGCCACGCGGTAGGCGCGGGAGTCCGGTCGTCGCCAGCGGGCTCGATCAGGCCGACCATGCCGGCGCCGGCGCCGGCGATCGCCGCCGCCATCGGGAGGTGCACCATCAGCCACGTGACCAACGGTGTGCGGCCGACCCGAGGAACCCGCCGGCCGGCGAAGTCGAAGTAGTTCCACCAGAACCCGAACCCGACGCTCAGCGCGAGCAAGCCGGTCACGATCGTCGTCGTGTCGCGTTCTGCCTCGGACAGACCGTCGACCACGCCGACGACCACCTCGCCGAGCACGATGATCGTGAACAGCCCGAGCCGCTCGGACAGCGACTCGGTCCCCGCGATGGCCGTCCGGGTCTCGCCCGCCATCGCCGTCTGCACCGCCGCCCCCGCGACGAACACCACGACAAGGCCCGCCCAGAGCGCAACCCGCGCATCATCATCGAGGAACGCGCTGACCACCATCAGCGCGGCGAGGAGGACCATGCCGCCGATGTAGCGACCGGTGACGCGACTCCACTCGGCGGTGTCGACGCGTCGCACGCCGTACCACTGGAGCGTGAGCACGACGAGGAGGACGGCGTAGACGATCGCGAACCCCTGCCCGTCCTCGTCGGTGGCGTGGCCGGCGTAGACCGCGAGCACGACGAGGATGAGCATCTGCACGAAGATGTAGCTCCGGCTGCGGCCGTCCTCCCGACCGTGCAACTCGTGGTAGAGGGTGCCGTTCAGCCAGGCGATCCAGATCAGCCCGAACACGATGGCGAAGTCGCCGACGCTGCTCCAGGAGGTGTGGCCGGCGAGCGTGTGGGCGATCTGGGCGATGAGGACGACGAAGACCAGGTCGTAGAACAGCTCGAGGAAGCTGACCGTGCGTTCCTCGTCGATCTCGCCGTGGCGGCGAGGCGGTTGCGAGAACCAGCGCTTGAGCGCCGGGCCGAGCGCCGTCGACTCCCCCACCCCTGGCACGCTCATGCGGCGCCGAGCCGCACACGGTCTGGTGTCAGGCCGGTCCAGTCGTGGAAGGCCCGGTAGAACGAGCTCGGATCGGCGTAGCCGAGCAGGAACGAGATCTCCCCGGTCGAGATCGTCTCGCTCGTCAGGTAGTGCCGGGCGAGGGCCTCGCGGGTCGAGGCGAGCACGGTCTGGTACGACGTGCCCTCGTCGCCCAGCCGGCGCTGGAGCGTGCGGGTGCTCATGGCCAGTGATCGGCCGACGTCGCGCATGCTCGCCTGGCCGGCTGGGAGCAGCTCGACGAGCGCGGCCCGCACCCGGTCCTCGGTCGACGCGCCCGAGTCGACTTCGGCGAGCCGCGTGCGCAGCGACGGTTCGAACTGCTCCCACATCGCCTCACTCGCGGTGAGGAACGGCCGGGCGGCGTCGGCCACGGCGAACGTGATCGCATGCCGCGTCCCCGACTCGATCGGGATGCCGAGCGAATCGATGTACGGCGCCTGGTCGGCGGGTGGTTCGGTGGTGAAGACGGCCGTCGGGCGGACGTCGTTACGGGTCCCGATCCGCGCCAGCGCCACCCAGAACAGCAGCTCGGTCAGCGCGAACGCCGGCGGTGGCTGGTCGTCCAGCCAGCGGCAGGCGATGGTCGTCGCCTCGTCGCCGACCTCGACATCGAGGCGCATCGGGCCGATCAACGGCTTGTAGGTCTGCAGCCGTCGGGCCGCCTGGTTGAGATCGGCGCTGCACAGCGCAGCGAAGATCGGCGGGCTGAACGCTTCGGCGGTCAACACCTTCGCGATGCGGAGCGGGAGGGCGGGGTCGCCCGACTCGGCCTGGAGGCCGTCCCAGAACCGGTGGTACTCCTCACTCGCCAGCGTCACCGAGGGGCGGGAGAGGAGATCGCCCGGTAGCCCGGCCCGGCGCAGCACGTTCGCGTGGCTGACGCCGAGGTCGGCGAGCAGGATCTTGATCCGCGGGTCGAGTGTGTACTTGCCGGCCGCCATGGCTCGAATCGTAGACCCCGCGCGCCGCAAACGCGATCGCGGATCACGCCAACGGCATCCCGGATCACGCCACGAGATCGTTGGCGCTGATCGTGAGCCCGTTGGCGTGATCCGTCATTGATGGCCAGCAGGTCGAGGCGTACGTTCGAATCGACGAACGACACGAAGGAGTCGACATGTCCAAGAGGATCCTCATCACGGGCGCCGGCAGCGGGTTCGGCCGCGGCGCTGCGCTGGAGCTGGCTCGTCGCGGCCACCAGGTGACCGCCGGCGTCCAGGTCGCCCCCCAAGCGACCGAGTTGATGGCCAATGCGGCCGAAGCCGGTGTCGAGATGACCGTCATGGTGCTCGACATCACCGACGAAGACGACCGCCGAGCCGCGTTCGCCCACGAGGTCGACGTGCTGATCAACAACGCCGGGATCATGGAGTCCGGCCCGGCCTCCGAGATCCCGATGGCCCGGGTGCGGAAGAACTTCGAGGTGAACGTCTTCGGAACCCTCGCCATGATCCAGGGCATCGCACCCCAGATGGTGAAGCGCGGCTCGGGCAAGATCATCAACGTCACGTCGATGGGCGGGCTCATCACCGTGCCGTTCGTCTCGATCTACACCGCCACCAAGCACGCCCTCGAATCGATCACCGAAGGCCTCAAGTTCGAGCTCGCCGGCACCGGTGTCGAGATCTGCACGATCAACCCCGGCGCCTACGGCACCGGCTTCAACGACCGCGGTGCTGAGACCATGTTCCGCTGGCTCGACCCCGCCACCAGCCTCACCCGGCCCGAGATCTTCCAGGCGTTCATGGAAGGCGGAGGCCTCGACGACCAGCTCGACCCCCAGGGCCTGATCGACGCGATGGTCGAACTCGCCGAGGAGGAAGGTTCGAAGTTCCGCAACGTCGTTCCGGCCGAGATCATCCCGTGGATCAAGGCGATCGATGAGATCACCTGGGACGCCGGACCCGACACCGTGCTGTTCCTCGACCCGGCCTCGCTCGGCTGAGCCCCACGAAGGAGCCTGACCCATGTCCCAGACCGTTCTCATCACCGGCGCATCGAGCGGCACCGGCCGCGCCACCGCCCACCGCTTCCACGACGAGGGCTGGAACGTCGTCGCCACGATGCGCAACCCCGACGCCGAGACCCAGCTCACCGCCCTCGACGACGTGCTCGTCACCCGACTCGACGTCACCGACCCGGCGTCGATCGACGCCGCCATCAGCGCCGGCATGGAGCGGTTCGGCGCTGATCCGAGCTGGATCAACCTCACCCGACTCATGGGCGGCGTCGTCACCGGCGGCCTCCGCCGCAAGGACTTCTGAGAGCAGCCCAGGAGAGATCAGCTGACGGCGCAGCCGTCGCAACGGAAGGAACCCGACAATGAGTGAAGCGAAGTGGACGACCGAGGACATTCCCGACCAGAGCGGGCGGGTGGCCGTCGTCACCGGCGCCAACACCGGCCTCGGTCTGGAGACGGCCCGGGCACTGGCCGGTCGCGGCGCCTCGGTGACGCTGGCGGTGCGCAATCTCGCGAAGGGCAATGCCGCGATCGACGACATCCGCGGCGACGTGCCCGATGCAGAGCTCGAGCTGCAAGAGCTCGACCTGGCCTCACTGGAGTCGATCCGTGACGCCACGGCCGAGATCGGACGCCGCCTCGGCCGCATCGACCTCCTGATCAACAACGCCGGCGTGATGTACACGCCGCGCCAGAAGACCGCCGACGGCTTCGAGATGCAGCTCGGGACCAACCACCTCGGGCACTTCGCGTGGACCGGGCTGTTGCTCGACCATCTGCTCGAGGTCGAGGGCTCGCGGATCGTCACCGTCAGCAGCGTCGGCCACCGGATCCGGTCTCGGATCGACTTCGACGACCTCCACGCCGAGCGCCGCTACAACCGCGTCGCCGCCTACGGACGCTCGAAGCTGGCCAACCTGCTCTTCACCTACGCGCTCCAGCGCCGGCTCGAAGCCGCCAACGCCGAGACCGTCGCTCTCGCTGCCCACCCGGGTGGCTCCGACACCGAACTCGGACGACACATGCCAGGGGGCCGACTCTTGCAGCCACTGACCCGCCTGCTCGCTCAGAGCGCTGCGATGGGTGCGCTCCCCACCTTGCGGGCGGCCACCGATCCTGCCGCCGAGGGCGGCCAGTACTACGGGCCCGACGGGTTCATGGAGTCGCGCGGCCACCCGATTCCCGTCGCCTCGAGCGACCGATCCCACGAGCTCGAAACCCAGCAGCGCCTGTGGGCCGCGTCCGAAGAGCTCACCGGCGTGACCTACCCCATCTGACAACCCCATCCCCCGGAGGAAGACACCATGCCCCGACGCAAGCTCGCTCTCGACGACGCCACTCGGTCGAAGGACCTGAGCGGCACGACCTACATCGTGACCGGCGCCAACTCGGGCGTCGGACTCGAGACCACCCGCCAGCTCGTCCGCCAGGGCGGCCACGTCGTCATGGCGTGCCGCCGCGTCGACGCCGGCCAGGGGGCCGCCGACAGCTTCGCCGGCCTGAAGGGCACCCACGAGGTGATGCGACTCGACCTCGCCGATCTGCAGTCGGTCCGCGACTTCGTCGCCGAGTTCACCGCCGAGCACCCACGCCTCGACGGCCTCGCCTGCAACGCCGGCATGGTCAACATGCGCGGCGATCTGGAACGCACCAAGGACGGCTTCGAGACGACGATCGGCGTGAGCTACTTCGGTCACTTCCTCCTCACCGAACTGCTGCTCGACAGCCTGCGCGCGACCGCACCATCACGCATGGCCATCGTGTCGTCCGTCGTCCACGCCGGCAGCCCCAAGAACCGGCCCGAGCTCGACCTCGACGATCTCAACTACGAGCGCCGCGAGTTCAACAACATGCAGGCCTACGCCGAAGCCAAGGTCGCCAACGTCCTGTATGCCACAGAGCTCGCCGAGCGACTTCACGGCACCGGCGTGTCCGCGTTCTCGGTCCACCCCGGATGGGCCCGGTCGAACTTCGGATCCGGTGGCAGCCTGCCGATGCGGATCCTCATGTCGGTGATGCGACCGTTCAGCCGGTTCGTGTCCGACAGCAACCAGGAGTCGGCCCAGACGACGCTGCACTGCCTGCTCTCCGACGACGCCCCCAACCACTCCGGCGCCTACTTCAGCCAGAGCAGCATCCTCTACCGCGACAAGCAGTGCCGAGCCGGCGGGTGGCCGATGGAGACCCCCAACCCCAACGCCCGCAACCTCGACACCGCCCGCAGACTCGTCGACCTCAGCTACGACCTCGTCGCGCTCGACAAGCCGACACCATCATTCTGAACCCTGTGGCCCACGCAGGCGTGTTGCCGGTCCGAACCGTCATGCTTCGTGGGCTTCGGCCTCTGCGAGTTCCCTGATGCCGTCGACCGTGCGCTGCATGTTCGCGGTCCACTCGCCGAGGCGGCGGGCGACGATGGCGTCTTCTCGGTCGGGCATGCGTTCGATGGCCGGCGTGAGCCCCGAGGGAGCCGGGCCCATCTCGGCGCTGAACCGCAACGTCGAACCGTGGACGTCGGGTTCGAGGTCGAAGCGCCATCGGGCGGCTTTGAAGTCGACATCGCCCACGGTCCACTCGAAGACCCGCTCATGCTCCATCGCGGTGACGGTGCAGACCACGCTCCACTCCCCGACGACCGGGTGGCGGTTGTAGCCACGGAACGTCGCTCCCAGCGCGGGGCCGTCGTCGAGCCACTCGGCCCGCTGGAACTCCTCGGAGAACCGACCGGGCAGGTTGATGTCGCACAGCAGGGGCCACACCACCGAGGCCGGCGCGTCGATGTGCACCTCCACGTTCGTCGCCGGGCCGTCCGCACACTTCACCATGCCCCGATTCCTAGCTGCTTCGCAGTTCCTTTCGCTGGCCGAGGCCAGCGAAGGATCGCCTGGTGGATCATCTCCCGGCTCTCGGTCTGGGGTGTCGCACATCGGCCGCCGGAGGCCTCACGCGCCGTCGACGTACAACGTGGCGAGCCGGGCGGCCTCGTCCGACATGCGTCCACGCAGCTCGGGCGGGTCGAGGACCTCGATGTCGGCGCCGAGCTGCCGGAGGTGGCGGGCGACCCCCTCCGGATCACGTTCGAACCGCAGGCGCAAGCGAGCCCAGCCGTGCTCGTCGCGCTCGACGTCGGGGGGCAGCGGCAGCTCGGGCGCGCCTTCGTCGAGCAACGCGAGCAACGGCTCGGCCGCCGGCGCGACGCGCACGGTGACACGGTATTCGGGGAGCGACTCGATGAACGCCCGGCGGCGATCCGCCCACGCCGCGGCGAGGTCGAAGTCGGTCGGCCGATCGAAGCGATGGTCGAGCAGTTCGACGGCGTCGACGCGTGACAGCCGGAAGAGCCGGGACTCGCGCTCGACACCACGCCGCGCCCGGGCGAGCAGGTACCAGGTGTCGCCCTTGAGGATCAGCCCGAGCGGCAGGACGACGACGTCGGCGCCCCGGTAGACCAACTTGGCCTCACGGCACTCCCACACCGCCCTGGCGATGTCGGCGAGGGCCGGAGGGTCGTCCGGTGGCAGGAACCAGTGGCTCGGCTCGATCAGCAGCCGGTCCCGCACCACGCGAGCCGCCGTCTCCGCGGAGGATTCCATCGCCGGCAGGAGCGCCCGGTCGGCGACGGCAGCGTCGAACCCGAGCTGTGCGGCGATCGCCGGGACGACGGCGAACAGCACACCGCGCGCCTCGTCGGTGTCGAGCCGCGGGAGACCGGCGACGCGGTACGACGGGTCGATGCGTATGCCGCCGTTGCGCCCGACCTCGGTGTAGATCGGCACGCCGGCGGCGCTGAGCGCCTCGACGTCGCGGTAGACGGTGCGCACGGACACCTCGAACGCGGCCGCCAGCTCGCTCGCCGGCGCGCCGCCCTGCAACTGGAGCCGCAGCAGGAGCTCGACGAGCCGACTCGCACGCACGGCACGACGGTACCGCGAAACCCTGACATTCGATGTCAAGGTTGGCACGTCACGATGCCGGCGTCAGACGACCATCACCACCACACATCACAGGAGCCACCCACATGTCTCACACCATCATCAACCCCGGCGGACTGCACGACCCGGTTCCATTGGGCTACAGCCACACCGCACACGTCCCGGCCGGCACCGACCTCGTCTTCGTCGCCGGCCAGTACGGCTCCGGAGCCGACGGCGCCGTCGTCTCGACCGACTTCACCGACCAGGTTCGACAGACCTACGCCAACCTCGGCGTCGCACTCGATGCCCACGGGCTCGACCTGAGCCACGTCGTCCAGCTACGGACGTACGTCGTCGACCACGGCCTCGACAAGCTCGGCCCGATCGGCGAGGCCATGCAGGAGCGCTGGGGCGGCAACCCTCCCCTCAACACCCTCATCGGGGTCGCCGGCCTCGCACTGCCCGACATGTTGTTCGAGGTCGACGCCGTCGCTGCTCGCCCAGCGCCGGCATGACAGGCCGCAGACGGCAACCTGGTCGGTGATGGCGGTGCCCGGGTTCGCGACGATCGGCGTCTACGGCTTCGACCAGGCGTCCTTCCTGCATCGACTGCGGGAGGCCGACGTCCGGCTCCTGCTCGACGTGCGCCAGCGGCGCGGCGTCCGCGGACCCGAGTACGCCTGGGCCAACTCACGCCGGCTGCAGGCTGCCCTCGCCGACGCCGGCATCGCCTACGAGCACCACCGCGAGCTCGCCCCGACCACCGAGCTCCGCCAGCTGCAATACGCCGAGGACGACCGCCAGGGAGTCGGCAAGCGGTCGCGCGTCGAGCTCGCGCCCGAGTACGCCCGTCGCTACACGACCGAGATCCTCGACGTCGCCGACCTGACCCCGATCGTGTCGGCCCTGCCGCCCGACGGGACCGCGGCGCTGCTCTGCGTCGAGCGCGATCCCGAGGCCTGCCACCGATCGCTGATCGCCCGACGCCTGGCCGAGCAACACGCCGCCACGATCGAGCACCTGCGCCCGACGTGAGGCGCTCGGTCGCTCTCGGCGAAGCGCCTGACCGACCGTGACGACTTCGGTCAGCGCATGCGGTCCCCGCGGAGGAAGACGGCGCGGATGGCGTGCAGCGCACTCGGGTCGGCCAGGGGGTCGCCGTCGACCGCGAGCAGGTCGGCGTCGTACCCCTCGGCGATGCGGCCCTTGCGGTCCCCGAGGCCGCACACCTCGGCGCCCTCCGAGGTCGCAGCGCGCAGCGCAACTTCGGCGGGCATCCCGAGCAACACGAGCTGCTCCACGGCGTAGCGCACCACGTCGTGCGGCTTCGACGGATGCACGCCTGCGTCGGTGCCCGGGACGATCGTGGCACCGGCGTCCTGGAGGCGGAAGACGTTCGCGACGATCGCCGGCACGCGGGCGGAGGTCTCCTCGTCGAGCGGCGCATCGGGTGCTGGGGCGAAGCCCGCAGTCGCGCCGATCGGGAGGCGTCGCGCCCCGATCTCGGCGATGACGTCGTCGGGACTCTCGATGCCCTCGTCGGCCCAGAACGTGGCGTGCTCGAGGCCGTCGACCCCGGCCGCGAGCGCATCGACGATGGCCGGCGTGCCGTGGGCGTGGGCGGTGACCGGCAGGCCGAGATCGTGGGCCTCGTCGACGATCGCCCGCAGCTCGTCAGCGCTGAACTGGCTCTCCGATTCCCGGGTGCCCGGGGTCAGCAGTCCACCGCTCGCCATGACCTTGATCACGTCGACGCCACGTGATGCATGGGTGTGCACGGCTCGGCGGACGGCGTCGGTGCCTCGTTCGGTCTCACCCCCCAGGAAGTGACAGTGCCCGCCCGGTGTGGTGATCGGAGGACCGGCGCACACGATGGTGGGGAGCCCCGGCGCGCCCCGCACCGGGAGCGTGAGGTACCGCCTGTCGCCGAGGTCGCGAACCGTCGTGACGCCGCCCAGTGCGGCGGTCCGAGCGGCCGACACGATGGCGTCACGGGCACCCTCGTCGTCCCTGGCGTCGAGTGTCTCGACGAGGTCGGCGGAAGCGTCGAAGACGAGGTGGACGTGGGTGTCGACGAGACCCGGTAGCAGCGTGGCTTCCTCCAGGTCGATGATCTCGACGCCCTCGGGAGGATCGACGCCCTCGGCCACGGCGACGATCCGCTCACCGTCGAGCAACACCATCGGACGAGGTCGCAGCGTCGGCGTCGTGCCGTCGAACAGCCATGCCGCTCGGAGCGCGACACGGCTCGGCGCAGAGGTGGGGTGCGGCATCACGGTGGTCACCGCCCTTTCGTGTTCGGCCTTCGCGCGTATCTTCCTCCTTTCGCCGACGAGTCGCCATGGTCCGGGGCTGTACAGGTCGCGGTGTGTGCAGGCCGACACCGGAGCTGATCAGGGACCCGTCGCCGGCACCTTCAGCTCGAGTGCATCGCCGGTGGTGAGCGTGTGGTGCTCGCCGCGGATCACGACCGCCAGCGGGTCGCCCTCGGTCAGGGCGTACGACTCGAGGTCGTGGCTCAGCGCGACGCGGAGCTGGCGGTCGTGGAAGCGCAGGGAGAAACCCAGCGAACGGAAGCGCTCGGGGAGCCGCGGGTCGATCGTGAGCTCGCCGTCGAAGTCGCGCACGCCGCCGAAGCCGAGCACCAGCGCCATCCAGCCGCCGGCCGCCGAGGCGATGTGGACGCCGTGCGAGACGTTGCCGGCGACGTCGGCGAGATCCATCAGCAGGGCGAAGTCGACGTAGCGGCACGCCGCTCGCTCGTTGCCGATCTCGGACGCCACGATGCTCTGGACGCTCGCCGACAGCGACGAGTCGCCGGTCGTCAGCGGGTCGTAGTAGTCGAAGTTGCGGCGCTTTTGGTCGAGCGTGAACTCGTTGCCGAGCAGGAACATCGCCATGACGACGTCGGCCTGCTTGAGCACCTGCCGCCGGTAGGTGCTCAGCGGGTGGTAGTGGAGCAGCAGCGGGAACCGCTCGGACGGCGTGGCTCGGACGTCCCACGGCTCGTGGGTGAGGAACGTGGCGTCCTGGGGCGTGATCCCGCGGGTCGGGTCGTGGGGGATGTACATCTGCTCGGCGGCGCGCTCCCAGTCCTCGGGCTCCGACGGCTGCAGATCCAGTTCCGCCGAGAGGCCGGCGTACACGTCGGGCTGCTCCGCTTCGAGGCGCCGCATCGTCGACGCCGCGTAGTTGAGGTTGAGGCGGGCCATCAGGTTCGTGAACGCGTTGTCGTCGACCATCGTCGTGTACTCGTCGGGCCCGGTCACACCGTGGATGTGGAATCGACCGTCGTCGCCGTAGAACCCGAGGTCGGCCCACATCCGGGCCGTCTCGACCAGGATCTCGGCCCCGGTCTCGGCGATGAAGCCCGTGTCGCCGCGGATGTCGACGTACCGCCGGATCGCGTAGGCGATGTCGGCGTCGAGGTGGTACTGCGCGGTCCCGGCCATGAAGTAGGCGGACGCCTCGTCGCCGCGGATCGTCCGCCACGGGAACAGCGCACCCTTCAGATCGAGCTCCCTGGCACGCGCCCGTGCGCTCGGCAGCATGCTGTGGCGGAAGCGCAGCAGGTTGCGTGCGATCCGGGGCTGCGTGTAGGCGAGGAACGGCAGGACCCAGGTCTCGGTGTCCCAGAAGTAGTGCCCGTCGTAGGCGTCGCCGGTCAGGCCCTTGGCGGGGATGCCGGCGCCCTCGGCACGCCACGACGCCTGGGCGAGCTGGTAGAGGTTCCAGCGGACGGCCTGCTGCATGCGGACCGGGTGGTTCTGGGTGTCCTCGAGCGTGACGTCGGCGCGATCCCAGAATCGGTCCATGCAGGCCCGCTGCGCCGTCACGAGTGGTTCGAACCCCGCCGCTGTGATGCGGTCGAGCGTGTGCCGGGCCCGTCGGGCGAGCTCGTCGGCGGGCACGCTGCGCGAGCTCTGGTAGACGGCGTACTTCACGACGCGGACGGGAACGTCGGGTTCGGCGTCGACGGCGATGACGTACTCCGACGCGTCGGGATCGGCTTCTGTCGACACCTCGTGAGGGCTCGCAACATCGGGCACGTGGTCGACGGCGAGCGCCAGCGTCATCCCGCTCTGGACCGTCCGGTAGCCGAGCACCAATCGGTCACCCTCCTGCTCGCACAGGCGCGGATCGAGCACCCGCCGGCCCAGCCGCGTGCCGAGGCGCGGGTCCTCTTGGCCCTCCCCCGCTTCCGCGTGGTCGGTCGTCGGGTTCGCGCGGTTGATGACGCGCGACCGGATGACGACCGGCGCGGCCCGATCCAGGGTGACCTCGTACGAGACCGCGATCACGTGGCGATGCTCGAGCGACACGAGCCGGGTGCTGCGAAGCCGGGCGTGCTTCCCGGACGGCGTCGACCACAGCAGGTCTCGCGTGAGGAGCCCATTGCGCATGTCGAGAACTCGGAAGTACTCGGGCGTCCGAGCCGTCGGGACGAACAGCGGTTCGTCGTCGACGTACAGCTCGATCGTCGTGACGTCCGGGACGTTGACGATCGTCTGCCCGACGCGAGCGAGCCCGTACGCCTCCTCGGCATGGATGATCGGCCACGTCTCGTGGAAGCCGTTGATGAACGTGCCAGGCGCCATGGCCGGCCGCCCCTCGTCGAGGCAGCCCCGCACGCCCAGGTAGCCGTTCGACAGCGCCAGCGCCGTCTCGGCTCGGGCCGCGAACTCGGGAGTCCAGCGACGCTCGATCATCTGCCACTCGTCGGGTGGGAACAGGTGCTCGGGCGGCACCGCAATCGTCCGCTGTGTCATCGTCGACCTCCTTCGCCGGCGCGAGGACCTCGCCGCTGCCCATCGCGACGGTCATGACCGCGTGCCAGCCGGCTACTCCCCACCGGACGGGCGTACCGCCTCGCTGCGGGTCACGAGGAGCCTCGCGGTCCCCACTCATCCTCGATCAGGTCGACGCACCGTCGACAGAGGCGTAGGTCCTGGCCGCACTTGCCAGCACCGACCGCTCCAGCTGCGTTCGCCAGAGACCTGGCGCGCGCCAGGCGGCGAGTCGCCGCGCGGCGCATCGTTCACCATCGTCGTCAGGCAGGGCCGACTCGCCGTCGCCGTCGCCGCGAGGTTCGGCGCCGCCCGATCATGATCGCGTTGACGGCAACCCGTCGGTCGCGGGGCATCGTGACGTACGGGCCCGTCGCTCAGGAGCAACCCGCCCGGTCGTCACCCCTTGGAACCATCTGGCGGCGCAGGCCTCAAGCGATGAACGACTCAGACGGCTGTATCGTCGCTCCTGCCCGGCGGGCCTACCACCGGTGCGGGCGGTCGGGTCGCGCTACGAGCCGTAGTTGCAGGGCTTCGACGGGATCGTGTCCGCGTTCGTGGCGCCGTGATAGTCGTTGTTGCTGCCGTGGTAGAACTTCCAGATGCCACTCGACGTGCCGTTTTGATAGAGCGCGGTCGAGGTCCCACCGCCGTAGTAGCTGTGGAAGTGGTTGGCATTGATCGAGAGTCTTCGCGGGTTTCCCAAACCCGGGGCTCGGGCCCAGTAGGTGTCATTCCACGTCTGGGCGTCGACCACGCCGTCGGCCGCTGACACCGAGTTACCGAGCACGTCGCGTTGCCACCGCTTGGTGTTGTCCCGGGTCTGTGGACCGAAATATCCGTCCACTGGTCCGTTCTCGGAGGAGTTCGAGCACAGAAGCGTTTGCCAGAAACCCGCCTGGTTGCTCCAGGTCGGATTCTGGAGTTGCCACGTGCCGGGGCTCGAACCCCATTGGCCGGAGCCGGTGATGTCGGCGATCGCAACGCTGCTCGACAGCAGCGCAGCCGCGCCTACCGCTGCCCCGGTCACAGCCTTCTTCTTGCTCGTCATCGCGCGACCTCCAGAGAAGCTACGACCTTCAACAACTCGTCCTCGTCGAGGTACTGCGTCAGTACGGCGACGGCCTCATGATCCGAAATGCCCCATGCGAACTCATAGATCGGAAACTCCGTTCCGAAGTCGCGGTGCCGCGAGTACACCTGAGAGCCGTTGACGGTGAACGCCTCGACGGCGACGTACTCCATCGACTCGGGCGCCTTGAGCGTCGCTGCGACCTCTGGACCGCTGAGGACCGCGATCGAATACGACTCGAAGAAGCCATCTTCGTTGATTCGTTCGAACCGGACGTTCTGCGTGTCGAGTCCGTCGATGCTGTGCCGTTCGGGAGCCGCGGTGAGTTCGAAGCCACTCAGGGGTTCCGCAATCCGGAGATCGCCAGCCGCGGTCACGAGCACGACCTCGTCGACGGGCGCGGCCGGTAGCGTCGCCGGTGTTGCGGCGGTGCTCGGCGGGGGCGTCGACGGTGCGTCGACGGCCGAAGACGCTGAGCTCAGCGGCGCTGATCGCACAGGGGCGGTGCTCTGAACCGGCGCGATCGTGTCACCGGTCGCCCCTGGTTCAGCGTCACCGCAGCTCACCCCCCCACCGGCGAGCACGAGGAGCAGGAGGGGTGTCGTCCGTCTCATGGCATGACTCCTGTCAGTTGACGTTCCACTGCCGACGCGATGTGACGCTCGTGCAGCTCGTCGAGATGGAGACGTTCACCCAGTCCGAGCCGATCGAGCACCTCCTCAGCCAAAGTCCCGGTGAGCTGCTCGACAGCGACCGCTGCCTCGATGAGTGCGAGCGAATCCAGATCGGTGCGATCGAGCTCGTCATCACTGTTCAGGTACGGGCGAACCCGATCGGCAAGCTGCTCGAGCGTCAACGGCCCTGTGTGGGATGCTTGCGCAGCCGCAGCAACGTGTTCCTCGAACGTCGACCGGAGCAGCGACCAATGGCGCACGTCCCATGTCCGGCCATCTCGGTAGACGATGTCCTTGAAGACCGCCTCTTCGACGAAGTAGCGGTGCAATGCACGAGCATCATGACCCACGTAGTCAGCGATCTCGACGTAGATCTTGTCGACGGGGTCGTTCACGAAGATCAAGCCGCAGAACAACGCCATCGCCTCGGTGAGCTCAGGTCCGCTCGTCTCGGTGCGTGCCGGCATCACTGCGGCATACGTCGACGCTGGAGGATTGTAGTTGTACGACGTGACCAGCCCGACCCCCCGCCCGGTGAGTCGCGACTCGACCACATACTGAGAATGAACCCCCTGCCACAACAACTACCCGAACTCGTCTGGCGAAGGAGTCGCGCCCCTCCATCGGATCCTGTCAGACAATGAGGGATCACATGCCGCCGCATACAACCACGCAAGATCCGCCTGGGCAACCGGTCGCAGTCGAACCAGGACGCCATCAGGATCCATGAAGCCATGATGCGCCCGGCGCAACGACGTGTCAATTATTCGGCGCGGCGATATCTCAGCCATGGCGCCTGGTGGTCCGCACACGTCCTGATGCACCACTGAGGCACGGATTCGGCGACAGTTCCGGAAGATCCCGGGCGCGCCGGCATGGCTCGATTGCTCGGTGCGGTGGGGGCCGGGAAGCGGCATGGACGGCGCTTCATCGAGTGTCGCTCGCAGCTCGTCGGGTCGTCTGCCGGCCGGAGGCGGGCGGGCTGGATCGACGGCCTCGTTGGGCAGCTTCACGGCGTCGACGGCCGGCCAGCGTCGGTGCCACGTTCACATCGGCGACGCCAACGGACGCACTGCGGCGCCACTATGCCATCTCGGCGACGCACGTGGAGGCAGGCGACTCAAGACCTCGAAGCCGGACGCCTACGCCAGCGGCCACCGATCGTGATGCCGACGCGCGTGGAGCGACGCGACGCGATCGAGCCGCGCGCCCGCCGAGCTTCGGCGGTCGCGCGGCTCGAGTGATGAGTGGTCCGGTTCAGGCGGCCTTGCGGGTCGTGCGGCGGGGGGCGACCTTCGCGACGGGCTCGGTCTGCTTCTTGGCGGGACGCTTGGGCTCCGCGTCGACCTTCTCCATCACGGGGTCCATCGCCTTCACCATCTTGCGGATGAAGCGCGTCTGCTCGTCGACGAGGCGCTTGCGGAACTTCAGCTGGCTCTCGATGATCTCGGTCAGCATCGGCATGTCGGCCATGAACGCGGGGCGCTCGGGCACGAACCGTGCCAGCATGTCCGACGTCTCCTTGGTCAACCGCAGGATGGGCTCCTCGACGTGCTTGACCTGGTCGAACACGCGATCCTCGTACTTCTCGACGGTCTCCAACATCGGTGACATCTGTACCTCCTCAGGCATCTTGTCTGCACCTCCATCCTGCGCCCGTCCGCTAACTTTTGCAAGCGTCAACGGGGTGCTGAGCAAGCGACACATGTCACATGGCACGCTGGCCGCTGGGCGGAAGGCGGCGCCCGGCGATCCGGGGATCACGCAGGTCGGCGGCTACGCGAGGTCGGCGGCGGTGAAGGCGACGCCGAACCTCACGCACCACACGACGACGGTGTTGTAGCGGTCGAGGTCGACGTCGACCGGAATCTCGTAGTTCTGCGGGCCGATGTTGCCCTTCAGGTCGCCGAGGTCGACGAAGTCGTCGTCGAACAGGCCGGCGTCGGCATCGGCGCTCGCACCGGCCACGAGGAAGACGTTGAGGTCCGGTCCGTTGTCGGTCTCGAAGTTCTCGAACCGGAGGAACCGCTGCTCGGAGCCATCGTTCAGCACCAGCGCCTGGCCCTCACCGGGATGCGACCTCCCGATGAACTCCCCCGACGCCACGGTGAAGATCTCCATCGCGTCGTCCTCGGTCGCCTCGTCCTGCGCCTCGGGCATCGGCGTGTCCTCGTCCATCTCGACGTCGACGTCGGTGCCCTCGGCCTCCATCGCGGCGTCCATCTCGGCCCGCATCTGCTCGTCGATCGCGTCGCCACCGAGGCCCGAGGCGAACACCGGCACGTCCTCGTCGACCACGTCGTCGATGAACAGCGTGTGCACGCCGAACACCCCGAACGCAAGGAAGGCCACGACGGCCGCACCGACCACGGCGACCGGCACCGCGATCTTCAGGTTGCTGCGAATCCATGCCAGCACGATCGACCTCCCCGACGACGGCACAACGGTATGCCACCTGGGGCAGCTCGGCGTCGCCGTGCTGGAAGGTCGCGGGCAGGAGCGAACGTCGATCCGCAGGTGTTCTAGATCATGAGCATGAGTTCTAGAAAGGCACCGCTACGCCGACGTCGTGGCGTTCAACATCAAGAACGATCGAGCCGACGAACTGCTCCGTGAGCTGACTGCGCTCACGGGCGAGTCGCTCACCGACGCGATCACCGAATCACTGCGTCAGCGGCTCGAGCGCGAGCGTCGACTCGCGTCGCACATCCGTCCCGACGGCACTGACTCGCTGCGCGCGGCAATCGAGCGACTGCGCTCTCATCGGGTGGCCGACATCCGCACCGACGACGAGGTCATCGGCGACGACGAGCACGGGCTGCCCGCGTGACGCTCCCCTCTCGTCCCCGACCGGTCGGCCTTGCGATCGACACGTCGGCGATCATGGCCATCCTCCGCTCCGAGACCACAGCCGAGCGCGTGGAAGACGCTCTCCGAGCGTCGGACGCCCCCGTGATCGCAGCACCGACACTGCTCGAGCTCTCGATCGTCGCCGAGGCCAAGCTCCACGCGGTCGACGGGGTCGGCGAGGCCGATGCCGCTCGTGCGGTCTTGGACGCGGCTGACGCCCTCACCTTCCCCGTCGACGAACACCTCGTCGACATCGCGTGCGACGCATGGCGCCGGTTCGGGAAGCGCAACCATCGCGCCAGCCTGGACTTCGGCGACTGCTTCTCGTACGCGCTCGCGCACCACCTCGAGGTTCCGCTGCTCTGCGTCGGCGGCGACTTCGAGATGACCGACGTCGAGGTTGTCGACGTCACCGCGGGTTGACGTCATCGCCGACGGCCGGCCTCTGGAGGACGTGACGGAACACACGGTGACGGAGACGGCCATCGATGCGACGATGGCGTCCGTGCCGCAGCCCCGACGATCACGCCGCCATCGAGTCGTCATCGTCGGCGGTGGGTTCGGCGGCTTGGCGGCAGCGAAGGCGCTGCGCGATGACCCGGTCGACGTGACCCTGATCGATCGCCGGAACCACCACCTCTTCCAGCCGCTCCTGTACCAAGTGGCCACGGCCGGCCTGAACCCGGCCGACATCGCGACACCGATCCGTTCGTCGCTCCGGAAGTGCGCCAACGTCTCGGTCCGGCTGGGCGAGGTGGTCCGCATCGACGATCGAGCGGTCGTGCTCGCCGACGGCACGCAGATCGAGTTCGATCACCTCGTCGTGGCGACCGGCGTCCGCCACTCGTACTTCGGCCACGACGATTGGGAGCAACTCGCGCCCGGACTCAAGTCGATCGAGGACGCCCTCGAGATCCGGCGTCGGGTCCTGCTGGCGTTCGAGATCGCCGAACGGACCGACGACCCGACCGAGCGGGACGAGCACCTCAACTTCGTGGTGGTCGGCGGCGGCCCGACCGGCGTCGAGCTGGCCGGCGCGATCGCCGAGATCGCGACCCGGGCGATGTCGCGCGACTTCCGCTCGATCGATCCGTCGAGTGCGCGGGTGATCCTCGTCGAAGGCGCCGACCGGGTCCTCGGCGCCTACACACCGGACCTCGCCGAGAGCGCACGCCGCCAGCTCGAGCGACTCGGCGTCGAGGTCCGGCTCGACACGCTGGTCGACGGCATCGACGAGCGCGGCGTCGACACGAACAACGGCCGCATCGACGCCCGTACCGTGCTCTGGAGCGCCGGTGTGCAGGCCTCGCCACTCGGCGCGGCCACCGGCGCCGAGCTCGATCGCGCCGGGCGGGTGGTCGTCGACGAGGCGCTCGCCGTGCCCGGCCGGCCGAACGTCTTCGTGATCGGCGACCTCGCGCACGCACGCTGGGGCGGTGAGCAGGTGCCCGGCGTCGCGCAGGGTGCGATCCAGGGCGGCACCCACGCGGCCGCGTGCATCCGAGCCGACCTCGCCGGCCGCGCGCGACCGGTGTTCCGCTACACGAACAAGGGCGAGCTGGCGACGATCGGCCGGTCGTCGGCGGTCGGCGTGATCGGCAAGGTGAAGCTGCGCGGCTGGCTCGCCTGGATGGCGTGGTGGATGATCCACATCCTCTTCCTGATCAACTTTCGCAGCCGCCTCGTCGTGCTGTTCAGCTGGGCGTGGAGCTATGTCACGTTCCAACGCGGCTCCCGCCTGATCACCTCGGCGTGGCGCCCCGGCACCGACCGCGCGAGTGGTACCTCGGAGCCCAGCCGATAGGCGGGGCGACCCGATCGT
>NZ_JASJCS010000008.1 GCF_030065885.1 Ilumatobacter sp.
GTCGAGGTCACGCTCGACGACGGCCGCCAGGTCGACGTGCAGCTCGACGAGAGCTTCGCCGTCGTCGGCGACGAGCTCGACGACGCGAGCGACGACAGCAGCGGCGACGACGACGACTGACCCGACGGCGGTGCTCGACGCGCCCGCCCACGGTGCGCACTCGAACGGACGGCCAAACCACTGGCAGCCACACCACCGGCCGCGAGACAATGGCCCGATGGGGAGCCTCCGCGAGCGGCTGCGACGGCGCCGGGCCACGTCGTCGAACATCGTGTATCCGCACTTCGTGGTGGCGGCCGCACGGACGGTCGGCAACACGTTCAGGTACGTCGCCAGCCGGCGACGGCACCTGTCGCTCGAGGGGCGGACGCACGGGTCGGAGTACCGCAACTGGTCGGGTGACCGACGCCACGCCGCGGCCGTCGAGCTACCCGCGACGGTCGCGGAGGTCCAGCAGATCGTCCGGTCGGCATCGTCGGTACGTGTCGCCGGAGCGGGCCATTCGTTCAACGACGGCCTGAAGACCGACGGGGTGACGCTCTCGCTCGACCGGCTCGCCGGCGTCGTCGACATCGACCACGAGCGCCAGCAGGTCACTGCGTGGGGTGGCACCCGGCTCCGCGACCTCACGCCGGTCCTGCTCGACGCCGGTCTGGCGTTCCAGACGCTGGCGTCGCATGACGCACAGAGCATCGCCGGGATCCTCGCGACCGACGTCCACGGGACGGGTCGCGGTCCCGCCCATCCGAGCGACGCCGTGGTCGCCCTCGATCTCGTGGACGGCAACGGCACCCTCCACGAGGGCCTCGGTCCGGACGACGATCTGTTCCGGGCTGCCGTCGGCGGGATCGGGGCGGTCGGAGTGATCACGAAGGTGACGTTCCAGGTCGGTGACGCCTTCAACCTCCGCCAGGGCACCTTCGTCGAGTCACGCGCGTGGGCCGAGGAGCATCTCGACGAGCTGTTCGAGGCCCACGAGCACGTCAGCTTCTACGCGTACCCGCACACCGACCGGCTCCACGTCCACACGTGGACCCGCACCGACGACGGGCGCTCGCGTCTGGGAGCGTTCCGCGAGTCGCTGAACGAGGCGAAGGCCGCCGTCGTCGCCGCCACCCTGGGCGACGCGATGGCGCACTGGGGTCTGCTGCCCAGGCTGGCGTCCCGGACGATGCGGCTCCAGCGGCCGACCCGCCTCGTCCTCCACTCGCACGAGGCGTTCAGCCGGAGCCAGTACCACCTCCACCAAGAGCTCGAGGTCGCCGTGCCTCGCACGCGCGTGTGGAGCGACCTCCAGCAGCTGATCGACCTCTACGAGCAGCGAGCCAGTACGGACCGGCTGCCGTTCCTGCTGGTGGAGGTGCGCTTCACGCCGGGCCCGCACGAGACGTCGTTCCTCGGCCCGGGCGTCGGGCGAGACACGGCCTGGCTGTGCCTGTGCCTCAACCAGTCCGGTGCGGTCGGCGACTACTTCGCCGACGTCGAGGAGTGGGTCCGACGGACCGACGCCCGCGTCCACCTCGGCAAGTGGTGCGAGGATCTCGACGCCGAGGACATCCGGCGGATGCAGCCCGACCGCTTCGATCGCTTCCAGGAGGTGCGCGAGCGGCTCGACCCCGAGGGCACGTTCGCCAACCCGTACGTCGACCGGATCCTCGGCCGAGCCCACTGAGCCCGTCGGCCCGGCATTTCCGACCTACCGGCTGAACCGGTCGACGCGCCAGCGACGCGTGCCCGTCCAGTCGGCCCATCCCTCGGCGCGGTCACCCCTCGGCCCGATCGCACGCTCGCGGTCGAACGGCGGCGGCGGTTCACCACCGGGCACGACGAACAGGTACTTCGCGCCGCGCCGCTGACCGTGAGAGCTCACCGCCAGACCGTGCAGCATCAACGGCTGCTCGAAGTCGAAGGAACCGAGCCGAACCCACTCGACGCCGTCGATCGAACCGGAGCCGACGCACCGCCGCCCGCCCCGCGACACGTCGAGGCGCAGGTAGACCAGGCTGTCCTGCGCGAAGCAGGACCCGAACAACCAGGTGCGCCCGATGCGGCGCTCGAGCACGGTCGTCGATCGGCGCGACTCGGCCCGGAACTGCACGCGGAGACCGTCCCCTTCGCCGGGCCGGAACACCCCGAAGTACGGCGAGTCGGGATCGGTCGACTGGCGCGCCATGATCCCGCCCTTGGTCCAGTCCTCGGTGTGCGAGTTCGGGCCGGAGACCGCGAACACGTACGACTCGTCGACGTCACGGGGTCCGCACGCACGATGCTGGAAGTAGCAGCTGTCCTCGCGTTCCCAGATGTCGCCGGACCGAGCCCAGATCGCGCCCACCACGCCCGGCTCGACCTCCCGCGGCGTCGGGCCGTCGAGGGCGCGGAACGGGAAGCCTGACGGACCGGTGGTCGACGACCACGGGTCGACCCGCGAGTTCACCATGTCCGTCGCGATGTGGTGGCACCGCGCCGCCTCCGCCTCCTCCCACGCGTCCCGGTCGTCGATGTAGTACGCCCGGGAGAGGAACCCCTGGCGGCCGACCTCGGCGGCCAGGTGAACGTACTCGCGCGACATGTTGTACACGACGAGGCCGTCGTCGCGGCCGATGTCGCGCTTCGACTCCGCATAGCCCGACAGGAACGCCAGGCGGTCGGTCGGCTCCTCGCGTGACGAGACGTAGTTCGAGAGCTGGTGCTCGCTCCCGGTGAGGATCACGATGAACTTGCCGCGCAGCTCGCCCAGCGTCGGCCACCCCACGCCCTGCACGACCTCGCGCAGACTGCCGGCGTCCGGGTCGCGCTTCATCAGGTCGGCCGGCGTGTAGAGGTGCTCGCCGAGGTGGTGGTCGAGCAGCGCGTCGAAGCGTGCCCGCGAGTGAGCGCTGGTGATCCTCGACGGGAAGCCGTCCTTGATGTCGAGGAACAGGGTGATGGCCTCGTGGTCGGGCAGCGCCCGGTGAGCCCCGACGCAGACCCGCAGGAAGTCGTGCAGGGTGTGCACCGACGAACCCATGTCGAACGTGTTGTGGTACACGAACCACTCGTCGAAGTCGCCGCCCGTCTCCGGGTCATCGAAGATGTGTGAGGTGTGGATGTCCGCCTCGAGCGAGCGGACGCGCCAGTAGACGATCTGGTCGTAGATGCCCTCGGTCCGCTGGAAGGTGTTGTGGATCGACTTCTGCCGAACGTCGTCGTATCGAAGGTCGTCGTACGCCATGGTTCCCCCTCGCCCCGCCGCCATGCTCGCGGGCCGCCGGTGAGAAGTCCACGACATTACGAGGCGGTCGAGCCGGGGCCGCGCCGTCGGGGTGCCCGCGGGCCCTACTCGACGGTCGAGTAGCTGGTGCTGCGGTCGTCGGTGGTCGTGCCGGTGACCTCGACGACGGCGGCACGGAGGTCGCGCACGTAGTCGTCGATGACGCCGGTGTTCGAGTTGCTGACCGTCGAGTGGAGCGAGTCGGGCGGGCCCTGGCGATCGTGGTACCAGCCACGCTCGAGGAGCACGTCGGCGAGCGCGAAGACGTCGATCGAGACCGGCGACTCGGGATCGGCCGCCATCGCCACGAGGTGGTAGTCGCCGTCGCCGAGCACTCGGAGGCCGTCGATCGCGTTGATGCCGGCCCGCATCCGATCGGCGTTCTCGAGCGTCTGGCGGGTCAGGTCGACGTAGCCCTCGACGCCGAGGTGCTGCATCACCGCCCACGCCGTCGCCATCGGGAGCCCCGACCGCGTGCCCTGGAGGTTCGGCGAGCCGTAGAAGCCACCCAACCACCCGTCGAAGATCCACGTCTGGTAGCGCCGCAGCTCCTTCGTGCGGTGGACGATGACCGACACGCCCTTCGGGGCGTACCCGAGCTTGTGGATGTCGGCCGAGATCGAGTGCACGCCCTCGACGCGGAAGTCCCACACCGGCACGTCGCGGCCGAGCATCTCGGCGAACGGCAGGACGAACCCGCCGATGCAGGCATCGACGTGGCAGTTGGCACCGACCGACGCCGCCAGCTCGGCGATCGCCGGGATCGGGTCGACGACACCCTGCGGGTACTGCGGCGCCGACCCGACGACCAGCACCGTGCGGTCGTTCACCGCTGCGGCCATCGCGTCGACGTCGACGGTCCAGTCGTCGCGGACGGGCGTCGTGTGGATCGGCATGTCGTACATGTGCGCCGACTTGTGGAACGCCGCGTGGGCGGACTCGGCCACGACGATCTCACCGGCGTGGATGCCCCGTTCCTTCCGGCCGCGCTCGCGGGCTGCGAGCACCGCGCACTGGATCGACTCGGTTCCCCCGCTCGTCAGGAAGCCGGCCGCGGTGTCGGGGCCGTGCAGCAACCCGGCGGTCCAACGCACGACCTCGCTCTGGATCTGACCCAGCGACGGGAACGCCTTCGTGTTGAGCGCGTTCTCGTGCAGGTAGAGCGTGGCGGCGCGCTCGGCGACCTCGTGCACCGACGGGCCACCGCTGTAGACCATGCCGAACGCCCTGCCGTCCTGCCAGCGGACGTCGCCGTCGCGCTTGGCGCTCAGATCGGCGATCACGTCGTCGACGGCACGGCCCTGCTGCGGCAACTCCATCCGCCGATCCTGCCAGATCCGGCGGAGGCCGATCCGACGGAACGCCTGATCTCAGGCGCTGGCGAAGCCGGCCGCGAGGGCCTGCCGCACGATGCTGCGCAGCTGACCACTGTCGCTCGGGTACGCGCCCGCCACCGTCACCGCCCAGGTGAGGCCGTCGGGCTGCACGAGCACCATCGCGTGCGTGTTCTGGAGCGTGCCGGTGTGACCGTACGCGTCGCCGTCGTAGTTGATGACGCCGAGCCCGTAGCCCGACGGCGGCAGCGCGTTCGGCACGCGGTACCGCAGGATCGACATCGTCTCGTCGCTGAGCGCCTTCCAGCCCCGGGTCTTCGGGTCGACGGCGTTCATGATGCGCACCACGTCGGCCGGCGTCGCGTTCCATGCCCCTGCGGCACCGAGCGCTTCCATGAAGTTCCGGTCGGGTGACGGGTCGTGGGACACCTCGTCGGGACCGAGCTCGTAGGTCGACGTCATCCGCATGCCGCTGATGCCGAGCGGCGTCAGCAGGCGCTCGTCGACGACGCGCTCGTAGGTCTTGCCGGTGACCGCTTCGATGAGGACGCCGAGCACGCAGTAGCTCATGTTGCTGTAGCGGAAGCCGCTGCCCGACGAGACCGAGCGCGAGAGCCCCTGCGCCGCCGCATCGGGACACGAGGTCGCCCCGTTCGAGAAGAACGTCGCCTCGTGCTGGGGGAAGCCGGCCGTGTGGCTGAGCAGCTCGCGGACGGTGATCGACGCGGCGTCGACGTCGTAGGTCGCCAGCCCGAGGTGCGCGGCGATGGTGGCGCCGACCGGCTCGTCGAGCATGAGCACGCCATCTTCGACGAGCTGCAGCGCCACGATCGCCGTGATGGTCTTCGAGATGCTGGCGATGCGGAACCGGTCCGTGGTCTCGACCGGGTCGCCGCCGCCGGCGACACGCTCGCCGAACGCCGCCTGGTGGACGATCTGCCCGTCGATCATCACGGCCACCGACGCACCGACGCTCGCCGGCACCATGCGACGCTGGAGCGACTGATCGAACGCGGCCCATCCCGAGCGGTTCGGCGCTGCGTTGCCGGCATCGTCGATGATGACCATGTCGGCCACGTCGACGGCGATCACATCGATGTCGCTGCTCGCGTCGGACACGATCCCGGCACCCTCGAGCGTCGTCGGCGGCGCAACGGGCTCGGCGCGCGAGCCGGTGACGAACTCGGGTTCGGGCGGCGTCGCCAGGCGCGCCTGACCGCAGGCGGTGGCCCCGACGGCCAGGGCCGTCGCGAGCGCGGCCCAGCGGCCCACGTCCCAACATCGCGGTCTCACGACCCACCATGATGGTCCAAACCGGTCCGAATTGCACCCTGGGTGCTCGCCCGACCGCCGTAGCAGTTCACGCACCAGGTGTCGGGAGCACCTGCTCGACGGTCAGCACCTCGGCGAACAGGTCGCCGTGCCGGTCGACGCGCTCGAGCACGTCGTCGCTGGTGAAGCGCAGGTCGAGCGATCGTGCGGCGGCGGCTTCGACCTCGTCCCAGCCGACAGGCGTCGACACGGTCGGTTCCGGGCGGGCGCGCAGCGAGTACGGCGCGATGGTCGTCTTGTGGAAGGCGTTCTGGCTCCAGTCGACGAAGACCTTCCCCGGCCGCTGCGCCTTGGCCATCACCGTGGTCACCCGGCCGGGCAGCTGCCGTTCGAGCACCTGCCCCACCGCGAGGGCGAAGTCCGCCGCGCCCTCGTGGCCGGCACCGGCGGTGTTGAGCGGCACGTACATCTGGAGCCCCTTCGAACCCGAGGTCTTGCACCAGCCCCGAAGGCCGACGGAATCGAGCACGTGGCGCACGGCGAGCGCGACCTCGCAGCACTCCGCGATCGCGGCGGGGGCACCGGGGTCGAAGTCGAACACCAGCGCACGCGGGGTCGCGAGGTCGTCGGCCAGCGCCATCGGCGCGTGGATCTCGATCGCCGCCATGTTGGCGGCCCACACCATCGACGCCACCTCGTCGATGCGGCAGTAGTGGATGCCACCCTTCCGATCGCCCGGGCCGAGGGCGACGTCGACCCACTCCGGGCGATGACCGGGACAGCGCTTCTCGAAGAACCCGGCCGTGTCGGTGCCGTCGGGGTACCGGCGGAACGTCAGCGCTCGGCCGGTGAGGTGCGGGATCGCGACCGGCGCGATCCGCGCCATGTAGTCGATGACCTGCGCCTTGGTGAAGCCACTCGGGTAGAGCACCTTGTCCAGGTTCGAGAGCGAGACCTGACGCCCCCCGACCTCGATCTCGACCGAGCTCAAGCCGACTTCTTCTTGCGAGCCGGCTTCTTGCGCTCCTCCTTGGCCTTCGCCACGCTCGCCTCGAGCGCCGCCATCAGGTCGACCACCTTGGGCTTCTCCGCCGCCGCCTCGGGCACCTCGAACTCCTGACCCGCCGCCTTGATCTGGATCAGGTCGACCACCTGCTCGCGGTACTCGTCGCGATACTTCTCGGGCTCGAAGGCGGCGGTGAGCGAGTCGACGAGCGACTCGGCCATCGCGATCTCCTTCTTCGACACCTCGACGTCGTCGAGGCCCTGCAGCTCGTCGATGTTCGCCGGGTCGACCACCTCGTCCGCGTACGCCAGCGTGGACATGATCAGGCGGCCCTCCTCGGCCCGGATCGCAGCGGTGTACTGCTTGTTGCGCATCACGAACCGCCCGATCGCGACCTTGCCGGCCTCCTCCATCGCAGACGCCAGCAGCACGTACGGCTTCGGGTTGGTGCCGGGCGCCACGTAGTAGGCGTTGTCGTAGAAGACCGGGTCGATCTCCTCCAGATCGACGAATTCCTCGAGGTCGACGGTCTTGGTGGCGGCCGGGATGAACGGTTCGAGCTCGTCGGGGTCGACGACGACGTAGCGGTCCTTCGACACCTCGAAGCCCTTGACGATGTGCTCGTCCGGCACCTCCTCGCCGTCGACGGCCGAGACCTTCTTGTACTTGATGCGCGCCATCGTGCGGTCGTCGAGCTGGTTGAACGAGACGCTCTGCTTGCGCACCGCGTGGTACAGCTTCACCGGGATCGCGACGAGGCCGAAGCTGATGGTGCCGTTCCAGACGGGCCGAGGCATGCGCACCATCATGCCCGATCGACTACCCATCCAGTACCGCTCGCGCCACCAGATCGGTCCCGAACGCAGTGAGGATGGCGAGGTAGAGCAGGCCGGTCGCAGCCATCACGGCGGAGTACTCGCGCTCGCGCAGGGCCGCCCGCGTCACGACGACGAGCACGATCGTGGTGATCGCGCACGCTGCCCAGAACCATCCGAGCGTGCCGCCCCAACCGTCGTCGACGGCCCCGGAGAAGACGCTGAACATGCCGGTCGGCAGCAGCAGTGCGACGACCTCGACCGGCCAGATCCAGCCGAGCGCCGTGACGATCTCGTTGAGCAGCCGGCGCGGCAGGCCCGGCTGCACGAGGTACCAGTGCCCGAGCAGCATCGCGTCGGTGACCGCACCGAGGAAGGCCGCCCCGACCAGCGTGCGCAGCAGCGCGACGGCCGCGTCGGCACCACCGTCGGGTGCCGCGTCGAGGCCCGCGGCGATCAACCCGCCCGCACCGACGACGACCGGGAGCAGGTCGAGCACGGGCGGGAACTCGGCGCCGCGAGCCCCTGACCGACGTTCGCCGTCGACGGCTCGGTCGATGCCGGTCATCGCCGCCACCCGGGCGGTGCGTCGGTCGTGTTCGGCGATCTGTCCACTGACGCCGGCCGACCGTCGTGCCACCGACACGACGAGGCCGAGCAGACAGGTGAGCGCGACGCCGATCGACGCAGCCTCCCTGACCGGGAGCGTGCCGTACCGGAAGCCGGCCACCGCTGCCCCGACCGCCAGCAGCCCGAACGTCCCCCGCAGCAGCCAGCCGTACCCGAGGCCGACCTCGCGGCGGCGGGTCGTGAACCAGCAGAACGCCATGCCGCCCGTCGCCCACTGCAGCAGCACCGTCGCAGCGTCGAGGCGAATCACGCCGGTGGAGGGTAACGCCCGTAACCTGTCACCCCCATGCCGGTCACCGCCCCCCGCCTCGCCGTCGTCGCGGCCGTGTGCGCCCTCCCGGCATGTGTCACGGGTGAACGTCCCACGCTCGTGCCCGAGCCTCCCGTCAACGACCCGGCCGTCGAGACCGTGCTCGAGCGGCTCGACCGTGCCGGCAGCACGGCGTTCACGGCGGTGTACGACATCATCCCGTCGTCGACGGGCACCACCACGACGGCGACCGTCAGGCAGGGCTCCGACGGACGCCGACGGGTGACCGTGGGTGAGATCGACTACGTCGTCAGCGGCTCGACCACTCGGACCTGCACGATCGAGTCGTGCGTCGACGGGCTCGACGATGCCCGCATCAGCAACCTCAACATCACCCACCGGTTCTGGGGCGACAGCTTCGCGTCACGGCTGCGCCTCGATGCGACGCGCAACATCGCCGACGGCCGTGGTCGCGTCGAGACCATTGCCGGGCAGCCCGCCGCCTGCGTCGGCGTCCCGGTCATCGGCGGCACGGTCGACTACTGCGCACTCGACGCCGGCGTCCTCGGCCGCTACTTCGGCGCCGACGTGTCGATCGAGCTCACCTCGTACACCCAGACCGTCGACGACGCCCTGCTCGACCGTTGAGCGCCGCTACACGCTGGCGAGGTCGTGGTCGGCCGCGTTCATCGGCGACGGACCCGCCGCCGTGGCCACGACGATGTCCTCGAGCCGCATCCCCCACTGGCCGGGGACGTAGATGCCCGGCTCGACGCTGAACGCGTGGCCTGCCTCGAGCGGCCGGTCGTTGCCCTCGACGATGTACGGGTCCTCGTGTTCCTCGAGCCCGATGCCGTGACCGGTACGGTGCACGAAGTACTCGCCGTAGCCGGCGTCGGCGATGATGCGCCGGGCCGTACGGTCGACCTCTTGGCAGCCGGTGCCGACGGTCGCCGACGCCACCGCTGCTCGTTGTGCCTCGTGCAGCACGGCGTACGCCTCGGCGATGTCGGCAGGCACGTCGCCCGTCACGACGCAGCGGGTGATGTCGGAGCAGTAGCCGTCCATCGTGCCGCCGAAGTCGCAGAGCACGATCTCGTTCTCGCCGATCACGCGCGGGCCGGCGTGATGGTGCGGGCTGGCGGCGTTCTCGCCGGCCGCCACGATCGCGAAGTTGACCTTCTGGTGGCCTTCGGCGACGATCCGCGCCGACAGGTCGGCGGAGACCTCGGCCTCGGTGCGACCGACGAGCGGGATCGAGCCCGACTGCAGTTCGCCGGCGATCCGGTCGACGGCGGCTCCGGCGGCCGCCAGCGCGTCGATCTCGGCCTGGTCCTTGACCATCCGCAACGGGCCGACCACGTCGACCGCCCGCCGGTACTCGGCGCCGGGAAGCTGCGGGAGCAGTTCCACGAGGAAACGGGCCCACATCTGATCGCCGACCGCCAACGTCCGCGAGCCCGCCGCCAGCTTGGCGACGAGGGCTGTGGGGTCGTCGGTCTCGTCCCACGGCAGCAGCTCGAAGACGCCGGGCTGCTCATCGACGCGGGGCGCCTCGAGCCGTGGGATCAGCAACGTCGGGTCGCCGTCCCGCGGCACGACCAGCATCGTGAGCCGCTCGAGCGGCATCGCGAGGTAGCCGGTCAGGTAGGGCAGGTCATGGCCGACCGACAGGAGCAGCGTGTCGACTTGCTGCTCGGCCATCGCGGCCCGCACCCGTGCGAGCCTCTCGGTGTAGATGTCGAGCGGTGTCACCTGCCCGAGGGTACCGCTACGGACCCGGCACCGTCGTCGCCGGAATCGGTACCAGAGTCGGTGGCGGCGGGACCGTACCCAGCGGACCCTCGAACACCACGTCGGCCTCGCCGACAGGGACGTCTGCGCAGATCTGCGCACCGCTCTCGTCGATCCAGCACCCGGGCTCGCCGTAGCGCTCGTACCAGCTCGGCGGGAAGATCTGGTCGACCCACGGGTCGCAGCCGCCGCCGGCGAGGCTCAGGTCCTGGCAGATCAGAGCCCGCGGGAACTGCCACACGCCGTCGACCAGGGTGGCCGTGCCGTAGCGGTCGTGGAAGTTCGTGAGCTCGGTGACGACCGAGTAGCGGAACCAGGCCTCGGTCGGGCCGACGAAGACCAGCTCCTCGATCGTCTGGGTCGCCGTCAGCGCGATGTCGCCGAAGTCGCCCTCCGTCACTGCGGCGAGTGCCTCGTCGACACCGGTCCAGTCGTCGAGCACGTCCTGCTTCTCCTCGCGTGGCACGTCGAGGTCCCACAGGAGCGAGAACCGTTCTTCGATCGCCGCCCGCTCGGCCGCCGCGTCGACGGGTTGCTCGCCCGCATCGGGCAGCGCCGGCGGCGGCTCCTCGCACGCGGCCCGCCACTCCTGGTCGTTGAAGCGGTCGAGCTCGTTCTGGTCGAGCGAGCGGGTGCCGTCGGCGTCGGTGACCTCGAGCGTGTACGAGCTCGCCCAGGGGTCGGAGCCGGCGACGACGAGCACGGCGATCCCGTCGACCACCGCCGCGCGGTCGTTGGCATCGTCGTCCCACACGACGGCGACCTCGGTCACGGCCGGGCCCGCTTGCACGGCGACGATGCGCATCTGCTGGCCGTCGGCCCAACCGGCCATCATGATCTCGGCCTGCACGTCACCGAAGAGCTGGTCGTAGTACGCGCCGTGCGTCACGTCGACGACGTCGGGACCGTCGAGGGTGATGCGCAGCTCACGGTTCCCGTAGCAGAAGTCGGCTGGGCGCCACTCGCCCGCGGGCCACTCGGAGTACGGGTCGAAGCTGTCGCTCCACGGTTCGCCCCGCTGCGCCCGGACCCGGATCCCGGTGTCGAGCTGACGCTCGTAGATCAGCTCCAGCTCGACCGGCGCGTAGTAACGACCGAGGGCGCCGTCATCGGCGGCGAGCTCGGTGAGGCCCGGCTCGGGGGGTGGCAACGTCGGCAGGACGGCGAGATCCGGCGGCGGAGGCAGCGTGTCGCTGGGCTCGTCGGCATCGCGGGCCGGGACGTCCCCGGAAGCGTCGCCACCATCATCGATGGTCGTCGTCGCCACCGGATCGTCACCGGCGGCGAGCGTGGGGTCGTCGTCGGAGACCGACCGGCCGATGCCGAAGCCGGCACCGCCCGCACCGGCGACGAGCATCGCCGCCACCACACCCGTCGCCACGCGACGGCGGCTCCGGACACGCCCGGCGCCGAGCTCGACCTCGGCGAGGTCGGAGTGCGCGACGACGTCGTCGGCAGCCGCACGCAACCGTTCGGGGAGCTCGTTCTCGTTCATGTCTGGACCTCTCTCAGCCTGGTGAGCGCCCGTTGCACCGTCGGGCCGACCGAACCCGGCCGGCAGCCGACGATCTCGGCGATCTCGTGTTCGTTGCAGCCCTCGTAGAACTTCAGGACGATGATCGCCCGCTGCTTGGGGGTGAGGGCCGACAGCGTGGAGAGGGTGTCGTCGACGTCGAGCGTCGCGGTCGGTTCGTCCGACTGCTTTCGGCCTCGCCATCGCATCTCGCGGCGGTGGTACGAGCGGCAGCCGTTGACGACGCTCCGGCGCACGTAGGCCGCGGGGTTGCGGACCGTCGCCCACTTGACGTGGAGCTTGACGAACGCGTCTTGCACGATGTCGCGGGCGACCTCGACCCGGCTGGTCATCAGCGTCGCAAGCCGAACCAGCGGGAGGAAGTCGTGCTCGTACAGCTCGCTGAACGTGACCGGCGTGGCCCGCGTCGACTCGACCTCGATCTCGTCGGCGAGCGAACCGGGCTGGACCTCGATCTCCTCCATCACCATCAGTCTGTACGACGCACGAATGCGCCCGATCCATACATCGACCCGCGACATCCGGGCCGTGCGATCAGCGCGTGGCGGCGATCTCGACGACCGCATCGAGAGCGGTCGGATCCTTCAGCGACCCGCGGCTGGCGACGTGCTCGGCGGCTTCGCCGAGCAGGATCCGCTTGACGGGCAGCTCGAGCTTCTTGCCGCTGAGCGTCGTGGGGATCGACGCCACCTGGTGCAGCTCGTCGGGTACGTGGCGTGGCGAGAGCCCGGACCGCAGCCCGGACCGGATTCGCCCGCTGACGTCGTCGTCGAGGGTGACCCCGTCGGCGAGGGTGACGAACAGCACGAGGTCGCCCGGGTCGTCGGCGTCGGGTGCCTCGAGATGCACCACCAGGCTGTCGACGACGCCGTCGATCGCCTCCGCGACGCGGTAGATCTCGGCGGTGCCGACCCGCACGCCGCCGCGATTGAGCGTCGCGTCGGAGCGCCCGGTGATGAGGCAGCTGCCGCGATCGGTGACGGTGATCCAGTCGCCGTGTCGCCAGACGCCCGGGTAGTGCTCGAAGTAGGCGGCGCGGTAGCGAGAGCCGTCCGCGTCGCCCCAGAATCCGACCGGCATCGAGGGCATCGGTTGCGTGAGCACGAGCTCGCCTTGCCGGCCGACCACCGGGTCGCCGCTCTCGTCGAACGCCCGCACCGCGGCACCCAGGTAGCTGCACGGGATCTCGCCCTCCCACACCGGCGTCAGCGGACTGCCGCCCACGAACGCCGAGCAGACATCGGTGCCACCCGAGATCGGCGAGAGCATCACGTCGGGCGAGACGTGCTCGTACACCCACCGGAACGCGTCGGCCGGGAGCGGCGCACCGGTCGAGCCGATCACCCGGAGCCGCGAGAGGTCGTGCCGCTCGCCGGGCATCAGGCCGGCGCGCCGGCAGGCCGTGAAGTACGGCGCGCCGCCGCCGAACCAGGTGATGCCCTCGTCGGCCGCGAGCTGCCAGAGCGTGTCGGGACCGTCGTGGTTCGGGTCGCCGTCGAACAGCACGAGCCGGGCACCGACCAGCAGCCCCGAGACGACGAAGTTCCACATCATCCACCCGGTGGTGGTGAACCAGAAGAAGCGGTCGTCGGCCCGCATGTCGCCGTGCAACCCGATCACCTTGAGGTGTTCGACCAGCACACCCCCGTGCCCGTGCACGATCGGCTTGGGGAGCCCGGTCGTGCCCGACGAGTAGAGCACGTAGAGCGGATGATCGGGCGTGACCTGCGCGAACTCGAGTGGTCCGCGTTCGGCGAGCAGCCCCGACCAGGACATCGCATCCTCGGGCAGCGGCGCCTCGGGATCGACGTAGGGCACGAGCACCGTGGCGCGCAGGCTCGGCAGGCCGGCTCGGATGGCCTCGAGCTCACCTGATCGGTCGACGTGGTGGCGGCCGTACCGGTAGCCGTCGACGGCGAGCAGCACGACCGGCTCGACCTGGCTGAAGCGGTCGAGCACCGCCCGGACGCCGAACTCGGGCGCACACGACGTCCACGTCGCGCCGAGGCTGCACGCCGCCAGGAACGCGACGATCGTCTCGGGGATGTTCGGCAGGTAGGCGGCGACCGTGTCGCCGTGCCCGACGCCGAGCCGCTGCAGCCCGGCTCGCGCCCTGCCGACCTCCTGGGTGAGCTCCCACCACGAGAGCTCGACACGCTGGCGGCTCTGCGACACGCCGACGATCGCCGGGTCGCCGAGGCGGCCGTCGGCCGACCGCAGGATGTGCTCGGCGTAGTTGAGCCGGGCGCCCTCGAACCAGCGCGCGCCCGGCATCACCCGATCGTTCAGCACCTGCCGGTACGGCGTCGACGACCGCACGTCGAAGAACTCCCAGATCGCGGCCCAGCACTCCTCCAGACCGTCGCCGATCGACCACTCCCACAGCTCGTCGTAGTCGTGGAAGCGACGGCTCGTCCGCTGCGAGCAGAACGTGAGGAACTCGCCCAGCCGGGTGTCGGCGACGGCCTGCTCGGACGGCTCCCAGAGCACGCGCGGCACGGTCACGGCCGAAGCTCCGCAGACCAACGACTCTCCACACGCAGAGCATGCCAGACTGCGCCGATGCCGCGCCGGACGTGGATCGTGCTGCTGACCGGCGCCGCGATGGTGTTCCTGACGATGGGGACCCGCCAGTCGATCGGGCTGTTCCTGAAGCCGGTCGTCGACGAGCTCGGCACCGATCGCGAGTCGTTCGCCCTCGCGTTGGCCGCCCACAACCTGATCCTCGGGCTGCCACTCGCCGCGATGGCCGCCGACCGGCTCGGGCCGCGGCGGGTGGTCGCGTCGGCGGGCCTGCTGATGGGAGCCGGCCTCCTGGTCGCCGCGAACGCCGACGGCATCGGCGTGTTCGGCTTCTCGCTCGCGGTCCTGTTCGGCATCGCCGTCTCGGGGGCGTCGTTCGTGGTCGTGATCGGCGCGGTCGGCAAGGCCGTGCCGGTCGACCGGCAGTCGTTCGGGTTCGGTGTCGTCACGATGGGCGCATCGATCGGGATGTTCGCCGTCGTCCCGCTGGTGCAGGTGCTGATCGACGCGTTCGGATGGCGCGGAGCGTTGGGCACGATCGGTGTGGTGGCATTGGTGCTGGTGGGTGCGGCCTCGCAGCTGCTGCCCGCCGACACCGCGGGCGACGGCGTTCACCCCGACGCCACGAGCGAGTCGCTCACCGATGCGGTCCGCCGCGCGTTCCGCAACCGGAGCTACGTGCTGCTGACCAGCGGCTTCTTCGTGTGCGGGTTCCACGTGGCGTTCATCGCCGCCCACCTGCCGGCCTATCTCACCGACGAGGGCCTGACCGATCGCACGGCAGCGATCGCGCTGTCGTTGATCGGCCTGTTCAACATCGGCGGCTCGTTCGCAGCCGGGTGGCTCGGCGACCGCTACCGGCGCCGCACGCTGCTCGCCGTGCTGTACCTGCTCAGGGCGATCCTCATGACCGCGTTCCTCCTCGTCCCGCTCACCACGGCGAGCGCCCTCGTGTTCGGTGCCCTCATGGGCGTGCTGTGGCTGTCGACCGTGCCGCTCACGAGCGGCCTGGTGGCGCTGCTGTTCGGGCCGCGCTACCTGTCGACGTTGTTCGGGATCGTCTTCCTGTCGCACCAGGTCGGCGCGTTCCTCGGGGTCTGGCTCGGCGGGCGCGTGTTCGACGACACGGGCGGCTACGGGCCGGTCTGGGTGATGGCGGTGGTGCTCGGCGTGCTCGCGGCGGCGATCCACGTCCCGATCGCCGCCGACCGCGCCACGTCGGCGGAGCCCGCACTCGCGTAGGTTTGAACGCCATGGGAAGCATGGTCGAATTCGCGAGCAACGGCAGCACGGCAGGGGGCTACCTGGCGACACCCGAGGGTGGCAGCGGTCCCGGCGTGATCGTCGTGCAGGAGTGGTGGGGTCTCGACTCGGGGATCAAGGAGATGGCCGATCGGCTCGCCGCGGCCGGGTTCGTCGCCTTGGCCCCCGATCTGTACCACGGCGAGCTCGCCGAGCACACCGAGATGGACAGGGCCGGCGAGCTGATGACCGCGTTGCCGCCCGACCGCGCCGGACGCGACATGAGCGGGGCGGTCGACTTCCTGGCCGACCACGAGTCGACGACCGGCGCCGGCATCGGCGTGATGGGCTTCTGCATGGGCGGCCTGCTGACGTTCGTGCTGGCGTCGATGCGGCCCGACAAGATCAAGGCGGCGGTGCCCTTCTACGGCTTCCCGCAGGGCGACGATCAGCCCGACTACGGCCAGATCAGCGCTGCGATCCAGGGCCACATGGCCGAGAACGACGACTTCTTCCCACCCGACGCGGCGCGGGCGCTCGAGGCGCAGCTCCGCGACATGGGCAAGGACGTGACGCTCACGGTCCACGCCGGCACCGGCCATGCCTTCATGGCGCCGCACAACGCCCTCGGCACCCTCGACGAGGCGAAGGCGGCCGAGATCTGGCCGCAGGCGACGGCGTTCCTGCACGAGCATCTCGGCTGATGCCGGGACGTCGCGAGCCGGTCGTCGACGAGTGGTTCGCGGCCAAGCAGCATCCACTCGAACCGATCATGCAGCGGGTCCGCGACCTCATCCTCGACGCCGACGACCGGGTCGAGGAGTCGATCAAGTGGCAGACGCCGACGTTCTCGTTCGAGGGCAACATCGCCAGCTTCAACCCGGCCAAGCGGTTCGTCAGCCTCCTGTTCCACACCGGCGCCACCATCGACGGCGACTTCCCCCGGCTCGAGGGCGGCGGCAAGCAGGTCCGAATCATGCGCTTCCACGACCTCGACGAGGTGGCTGCAGGCGGTGACGAGCTGCAGGCCGTGATCCGCGCCTGGTGCGAACAGCGGGCCTGACGTGGCGACCGCCGTCCCCTTCCCAGCGACGCAGCCCGACGGCTACGAGTGGCTGGACGACGAGCCGGTGTTCGAACCCGCACGCCACCTGCAGATCGAACCGCCCGCCGGGACGAGGTCGCTCGCCGACCTCGGCTACGACGACGCCGAGATCGCCGGCGTCGCCACACCGGTTGCGGTATCCGAGCCCTTCCGGGTCCTCAGCGACGAGGGGGCCGCGGTCATGCTCGAGACGTGCCGCCGCCTGCGAGCCTTCACCCGCCGCGCCGGCAACCGAATCGAGAACACGGTGCGAGGCGGCTGCTACCGCTCGCGGTTCCTCCGCGACCTGTGCATCGAACCAGCGGTCACCGAGGCGATGGCCGAGATCTACGGGGTCGAGGTGGCGCCGCACACGATGCCGGTCCACCTGGGTCATCTCAACTACGAGCCGAGCAACGTCGACGAGGCGGTCGACAAGTGGCACCACGACACGATCCCGCTCGACTACGTGATGATGGTCTCCGACCCGGCGGCGTTGCCGGGCGGGCGATTCGAGTACTTCGCCGGCACCAAGCACGAGGTGGCGGCGCTGGCAGCCCGTGGTGAACGCCCGCCGGCCGATCGGGTCGTCGCCCCCCACTTCCCCGGGCCGGGCCATGCGATCGCCCTCCACGGCGACATGGTCGTCCACCGCGCCGCAGCCCTCACCGGCCCGGCCGAACGGATCACGATGGTCAACGCATACGTGGCGTGCGACCGGTCGCGTCTGGACCAGTCGCGGTCCCGCGACCTGATCGGCATCGACGATCCGACGACGCTCTACGGCGAGTGGAGCCGGCACGTCGCCTGGCGCGCCGAGGGGCGCCTCGCGCAGCTGCGGGCGACGCTCGGCCACGGTGTCACGCGCGACCAGGCGATCGATGCGCTGACGAGGGCGATCGAGGACGTCAACGAAGCGATCGACGACATGCGGGCCGGCGTGCGCGAGGCCGAGCACTACGAACGCTGAGCTGTGGCCCACTTCTGGGAGACTGGACGGCATGGACCCGATTCACGGCTGCATCGACCGCTGGCACCAGCACATCCGCGGCGAGCTCGAGGGCGGGCTCGACGCACTGCTGCGCGAGGACTGCGTGTTCCTCTCCCCCATCGTGTTCACGCCCCAGGAGGGTCGTGAGATCACGAAGCTCTACCTCAAGGCCGCGGGCAGCACACTGGCCGACGTCGACCCGCACACCGAGCAGGCCACGATGGGCGCGAGCGGGAAGTTCCGCTACACGACCGAGATCCTCCAGGGCCATCACGCGATGCTCGAGTTCGAGACCGAGATCGAGGGCAAGTACGCCAATGGCGTCGACATCATCACCTGCGACGACGACGGGATGATCGTCGAGTTCAAGGTGATGATCCGCCCGCTGCAGGCGATCAACGCCGTCCACGCCCAGATGAAGGCGATGCTCGAACACCTCGCGACGTAGGCGGCCAGCCTGCGGGCCGGATCAGCCGGCCCGGCGGATCGGCTCGAGCGCGGTGACGTACTCGGCCAAGCGGTGGGCGACCTCGATCGCCTCGTCGGGGTCATCCGGGTCGTCGCCGTCGGGTGCCTCCCAGACCTCGGAGATCCGCCGCCAGACGTCGGAGCCGATGAACTCCCCGGCTTCGGCCTCGTCGCCGAGCGCCTTCCGCCAGCGCCGCTCGCTGCCGAGCAGCCGCTGGAGCACCTCGTCGTTCGGCCCCGGCTTCGGGTACTCGCTGTGGAAGCCGATCTCGAGCATCACCTCGCCGTCGACGCGGATCAGCTGCGCCTCGTAGTGCTCGCGGTTGGCGCCGTCGTACCAGACCTTGAGGCCGCGCTTGTGGGCGAACGAGTGCAGCTCGCCGTCGACGTCGCCGGCTAGACCCTCGAACACGTCGAGCACCTGGTCGAAGAACGAGCGCTGCACCGAACCGACGCTAGAGGCTGACCCGCCGCTCGCTACCGTCCGGCCCGTGGACAAGATCGTCGTGGACGAGATCGTGGCGCTGGCCCGTCGGGAGGGCTTCTCGGGGGTGGTGCACGCTCGTCGCGGCGACGAGGTGCTCGTGCGCGAGGCGTTCGGGCTCGCCGACCGCGCGCACGAGATCCCCAACGAGGTCGCGAACCGGTTCGGCATCGCCAGCGGCGCCAAGGGCTTCACGGCGCTGACGGTCATGTCGCTGGTCGAGGACGGTGGGCTGACGCTGGCGACGACGGCGCGTGAGGTGCTCGACGACGACCTGCCGCTGATCGACGGGCGTGTCACCGTCGAGCACCTGCTCGCCCACCGATCGGGCATCGGCGACTACTTCGACGAGGAGGCGCACGACGACATCGCCGACTACGCGATGCCGGTGCCGGTGCACCGGCTCGCCGGCACCGAGGACTACCTCCCGATCCTCGACGGCTACCCGCAGGTGTTCGAACCGGGCAGCCGGTTCGCCTACAACAACGGCGGGTACGTGGTGCTCGCAGTCATCGCGCAGCGGGTGGCGGGGCAACGATTCGAGGATCTCGTCGTCGAGCGCGTCTGCGCGCCGGCCGGGCTGGCCTCGACGTCGTATCTCCGCTACGACCAGCTGCCGGGCAACACGGCGATCGGCTACGTCGACGACGGGCTGCGCGCCAACACGCTGCACCTGCCGGTGCTCGGGAGCGGCGACGGCGGCATGTTCTCGACCGCCGCCGACATCGACCGCTTCTGGTCGGCGCTGCACGCAGGTCGGATCGTGTCGCCCGGTGCCGTCGCCGAGATGACGCGTCCGCGCAGCGACGTGCCGCAGGAGTCGATGCGCTACGGCATGGGGTTCTGGTTGCACGCCACGGGGCCGGCCGTGTCGCTCGAGGGCTACGACGCGGGCGTGTCGTTCCGCACCGTGCACGAGCCGACAACCGACACCACCCACACCGTGCTCTCGAACACCTCCGAAGGCGCCTGGCCGATCACCAAGGCACTCGACCGCGCCCTGCTGTCGTGACGATGAGCGACAGGTCCGGCTATGCGTGCTCGGTTGGAGGCGGACGGTGAGCTCTTCGTGCGGTCCAATCGCCCACCAGGTTCAGATAGCCGGGAACGAACTCGTCGGCTCCTGATGCTCGCATCCGATGGTCTCCATCAGGGAAGACGATGATGGTCGCATCGACGTTGCCGGCGTCGACGAGCGCGACGCCGGATTGCTCGGCGCCTCGCCACGGCGGCAGCAAGGGGTCGCGGCCGCCGTAGGTGGCGAGGAACGGGCACTCGATGCGGCTCAGCGATGAGACGGGATCGAAGGGCTCGCTGACGAGCAGCGTCAGGTGCCGCCAGTCGTCGGCGTCCTCGACGGCTTGGAAGCTCCCGTACCACGATCGATGGCGTGCCGGTGCGAGCCACCGCTCTGAGATCGACTCGAAGTCGTCCCCGTCGGCGGCCGCTCGGTGGAGTCCCCGGGGCGAGCGCGAGGGCGTCTCCGACATCTCGGTCGCCGTGGTCGTGGTCGCGCAACGTGTGTTCGACGTCGTAGAGGATCTGGTCCTGCACGCCGATCGTGGGAGCCGAACTGGCGATCGCGAATGCGAGCTCGATCGGTCTGCCGGCGAGCATCTGCACCAGCCATCCACCTTGGCTGTGGCCCCAGATCCCAACTCGTTCGGGATCGACGGCCGCATGGTTCCGAGTCAGATCGAGGGCTGCGACGGTCTGGTCCGCTCGTCCGGCGAGGCCGTAGTGACGCCAGTCGCCGGTCGACGCGCCACACCCCGGCTTGTCGAACGCGAACGTCGCGATGCCGCGATCGAGGAACGTCCGGCGGATCGGTTCGAAGTAGCCGCCCGAGTCCCGATCGGCCGGGCCGGAGCCCTGGGCCATCACCACCGCAGGATGCGGCCCGGCTCCCGAGGGGAGGTGAAGTGATCCGGCCAGAGCGAGTCCGCCCCAGGCAAACTGAATGTCGATCTGTTCAGGCGTCGCCACGGCAGGTGCTCCGAGCTCGAGGGCCAAGCTGCACACGATCCTGGCGCCTCGCACCGTGCCCGAGCGACACGGACAATCCGCCCCGCAGCCGGCGATCCCCCATCACCGTCGCACGCGACGGGTCGGGCCGTGTCGCTCGAGGGCTACGACGTCGACGTCCCGTTCCGGACGGTCAACGACCTCACAAACGACACGACCCACGCCGTGCTCTCGAACACGTCCGGGGCGCCCGGCCGACCACGAGAGGCTCTCGACCAGTTGGTGACCTGGCGAGGCGATCGGGTGCCAGCGGGCTCGAACGGCTCATGGGCACCGCAGGGGATACTCTGAAGCCACCGGCAGCGAGTGAACGAGATGAGCGGTAGCACCAACGAAGAGAGCGATGACGCCGTGCACCCCGAGCGAGAGGGTCCGGTGGACGAGTCGCCGCGCCGCATCCTGTACTGGTGGCACGTCCCCGAGCGGCCGGGAACCGGCAATGCGATGCTGCTCTTCGCCGCCGTCTGGCTGGTGACGCTCGTCGCACTGGCCGTCATCATCCGTTTGATCTTCAACGCCGTGGGCTGACTCGTGCCGCGCGTCGGCCTTGCACCGGAACGCGACGCCGTCGCAGCTGCGCCAGCCCGTCCATCGGTCGAGAGCGGGCGATGAGATACTCACGTCATGGGAAGCTCGGCGCAGGCTCGCGGCAGCGACGTCTTCGTCAGTTACGCCCGCGCTGACGTCGAAGCGGTGACGCTGCTCGCCTCCGATCTGAGGCAGCATGGCTGGACGGTGTGGATGGATGACCGGATCGCCATCGGATCCGAGTTCGAGATCGACATCGAGCGCGAGCTCGACAACGCGAAGTGCGTCGTCGTCGTGTGGTCGAATGCCTCCGTGGCGTCGAAGTGGGTCAGGGCCGAAGCCGCTGCGGCTGACGACCAAGGCAAGCTCGTGCCAGTCCGACTCGCGTCGGACGTGAGCCCACCAATCCGATTCCGCCAGCTGAACACGGCGACGATCGTTTCCGGTGAGCCGATCGAGCGTGATGGGGCGTCTGGCGGATTGCTCGCGGAGATCGGACGCCTGACGGGCAGGCTTCCCGCCGGCATCGACGCAACGCAGATCGACCGAGGTGCGACGAGGTCCTCAGGGGCGCGGAGAGTCACGTCCGGCACCTGGCGAGTGACGGTTCGGTTCCTCGGCACCAAGGCGCGGTACGACCTCGATCTCCGGCCGAACGGGACGGCCACCGGCAAGGGCTCCTGGCTGGTCTCACGGGCGAAACTCGCCGGTCGCTGGAGCTACGACATCGCCAGCCAACTCTTGCTCCTCCAGCTCTCGGGAGGTATCAGCGACGGGACCGAGGCCATCGAGGTGAGGATCATCGAGTGGATCGACGACAACTCGGCGAGGTGCGAGTTCGACAACAGGAGAGCCAAGCTCGAACGAATCGTTGGTTGACCCTGGGAAGCGTCGATCCCGACGGAACGATCCGGAGGCTCGATGAGTGACCGGCGGGCCATGGGGCCAACTGTCTCTGAGTTGACAACTCTGGTCGTCAACTCGCGCTGGTTGGTGTCGGTCGTGACCATCGAGGTCGACAACTGTCGGCAATCCTCCCCAGCCGTGAGACGCGCTATACGCGATACCCGATCGTCCTGAGCAGCTCGAGGCGGGCGGAGACGTCGTCGTCGGTCTCGACGCCGAGCGGGGGTTCGCCGTCGACCACGCCGACGATGCCGCGGCCCGCGTCGGTCACCGCCACCAGCACTTCGAGCGGGTTGGCGGTCGCACAGATGATGCGGCAGACCTCGGGGATCGTGCGCACGTCGTTCATCACGTTGACCGGGTAGCCGTCGCGCAGGAACACGACGAAGCAGTGACCCGACGCGATCGCCAGGACGGCGGCGACTGCGGCGTCGACCAGCTCGTCGTCGTTGCCCGAGCGGCGGACCAGCCGCGGCCCCGAGGCCTCACTGAACGCCGCGCCGAAGCGGAGGCTCGGCGACGACCCGGCGAGCCGCTCGTGGAGGTCGACGATCGTCTTGATGAAGTGGGCCTGCCCGACGATCACGTTCGCGTCGGTCGGAATGTCGATGGGGACGGCTTCGAGTTCCATGCCCCCATCCTGAACGCGTCAGGGCGCGCCGTCGAGCAGGCCCGTCAACCCGGTCGGCTCGTGCGGCCCGATGACGAGCTGCTCGACGACGCCGACACCGGTGCGGTCGCCCCACCGCGCCCGCGACAGGGCCTGGATGTGGATCATCGTCGGGTCCGCCGGATTCACGTCGTCGAGGGCGATCTCGTCGCGCGTCGACTCGTCGGGCCCGATCCAACTGCCGTGGCGCCACACCGGGTGCTGGTAGCCGATGCCCGACATCTGGAACCGGAGGAACGGCTCGTAGGCGATCTCGACCGCATCGCCGCCCCACACGCCGAGCCGCGTCGTCAGCCGCTCGGCCCAGCGGGTGCCGGGCTGCCAGTGCAGATCGAACGTCGCCGACTCGCCGCGCTGGACCCGACCTGGATCGATCGGATGGTCATCCTCACCCAGCACCGGCACGACCGCGCCGCTCTGGTGCCAGGCCCGGCCGTCCGACTCGTGGTTGACCGCGACGTAAGTGCAGGCGTCCGCGAAGACCGTCGGCGCCCACAGCCAGAAGAACTGCGGCACCGACGGCGGGCCGGGCGGGCGCTCGCCCACCGGCCGGACACCCCACGACCGGTCGCGGGTGCCGACCACCGGCGCCAGCGCGTCGATGTCGACGCGGTCGCCGTCGACGTCGATCCAGCCCTGCCACCGCCCGAACTGGGTCAGCCGCGTGTAGTCGAACACCGTCCGGTGCCCGCTCTGATGGACGAACCGGGGCTCCTCGATGACCGGCGAGTGCGCGGTCATCGTCAGGTCGGCGGCGACGCCGTGCCGGTCGTCGACGACGATCCGGTGCCGGCGCATCGGCTCGACGATCTCGACCTGCACGGGCCCGACGGTCGTCGCCGTGCGATCGCCGGGGCACGCCCGCGACGCCCGCACGTTGTACTGGACGCCGTGGCGTACGACGCTGAACGCCGCATCCATCACGCCGCGGTTGGGATACACGCCGCAGGCGACTGCGAAGAACACCGCCCCGTCGCGGTCGTAGCCGTTGAAGAAGAACCGGTCGTACGCGTTCGGCGAGTCGGTGGCGACGTGGCTCATGGGTTGCGACGTCTGGTGGAGCGGGTAGTCGTCGAGCGGGTGGATCACGGGTGGCTCCTCACAGCTGGTCGATCAGGTCGAGATCGCACATCTGGGCAGCGTGGCGCTCGGCCATCACGGCGAACATCTCGTCCCCACGCTCGGTCTGCTCGACGACCTGCGAGGCCAGCACCGCCATCAGGTAGCCGCTCGCCGACCCCAGCACGTAGCCCTCCCACACGTCGTCGTCGGCGATGCTCACACCGGCGCTGCGCAGCCCGGCGGCGTACCGCCCGACCAGGTCGCGCTCAGCGGCCGCCCGCTGGTCGGGAAGCAGGCCCGCCCCGCAGAAGTAGGCGACGTCGGCCGGGCCGGTGCCGACCGTCACGGTCTGCCAGTCGACGATCGTGACCCGCGAGTCGCCACCGTGCCCACCATCGCCCCCACCGAACAGCATGTTGTCGAGGCGGTAGTCACCGTGGGTGACGCACCAGGCGGCGTGCGACGCAGCCCACTCGACGATGCGGTCGGTCAGCCGGCCGTACCGCTCGATCAGCGCCGCACCGAGATCGACGTCGTCGGATGTCAACCGGCCCGAGAACCGCTCGGCGAATCCGGGATACGTCCCCTGCAACATCGCCGTGAGGAACGCCGTCCGGTCCGCGCCGGGGAAGCCGAGCCAGCCGAGGCGCCGGTACTCCTCGACCCGCCCCCACGTCGGGGCATGGAGCCCCACCGCCTCGTCGACGGCCAGCACGGCCTCGTCGACCGAACAGCCACCGAGCTGGTCACCCGGCTCTGCGGGCGCGACGTCCTCCATCAGCAACACGAAGTCGTGCGTCGCCGGCTCCCAGCCGACGTGCAGGGCCTGCGGGGTGCGGATCGTGACGTCCTGCTGGAGATCGCGATAGAAGCCGACCTCGCGCTGGTACGTGCCGATGTCGACCGCCGTCGACCGGCTGACCTCGCTCGGCGACGGGAACTTGCCGACGACGCTGGCGGGACGGTCGGCGTCGTCGCCGGCATCACCGTCGGACCAGGCCAGGTCGAAGCGCACGTTCTCGCCGACCTGGCCCGTCCCGATCGACCGTGAGCCGACCGCCACGATCTCGGCCCCGAGTCCCACACCGGCCGCATGGAGCGCTTCGGTCAACCAGGCCGCATCGATGTCGGTCGCGGCACGGATCGGCTCGGACGGACCACCCACGGCAGCGAGCCTGGCACACCGCGGCGATCAGATCGCCGCCGGGCCGCGGTTCGGACCGAGCGCGAACAGCAGCGCCGCCACCGGCACGGCGCCGAGCACGACCAGCGCCGGCGGGTAGGACCCGAGCGACTCCTCGACCAGCGTCAGCACGACGGGGCCGATCGCCGACGCGCCCACACCGAACAGCGTCAGCGCACCCTGGATCGAGCCGAGGTGCCCGGTGCCGAACCACGTCGGCTGGAGCGTGATCGCCGCCGTTCGCACCGCGCCGCCCGCAGCGCCGAGCACGACGGCGTACGCCAGCGCGACCACGCCCGGCGCCGCCACCGCGCCGAGGAGTTGCGCACCGAGCAGCAGGACCATCGACACCGCCGGCAGGTACCGCGTGCCGATGCGATCGGCCACGTACCCGATCGCCAGGCCGGCGATGGTCGACCCGAGCACCTGCGGGACGAACAGCGCCGCGGCCGCCGTCTCGGAGAGACCGGCGTCACCGAGCAGGTCGATCTGGTGGAAGTTCATCGCCGTCGACATCATCCCCGCTGCCCCCGTGACGGCGGCCAGCATCCAGAACGACGCGGTGCGCATCGCCGCGCCCCGATCGTGCCCCGATCCGGCCGGCTCGGCCGACCCGCGGCGCCCCGTCGGGAGATCGCGCAGACCGAACAGCGCCATCGGCACGACGACCGCCACGACGACGAGCGCAGCGAGCAGCCAGGCCTGCCGCCAGCCGACCGCAGCGATCACGACCGCCAGCACGACCGGCACCAGGGCCATCAGGCCACCCGACACCGTCGTGAAGAGCCCGACGGCCGTGCCGCGCCGGCGCTCGAACCGGATCTGCACCGTGACGGTGGCGGCCAGCGAGAGCGACCCCTGCCCGAGGAAGCGGATGCCGGCGAAGCCGACCGCCAGCCAGACCAGGCCGTTGACGAGCGACATGTTCACCAACGCCACGCCGAACGCCAGCCCGATCGCGACCTGTGCGACACGCACGCCGCGACGGTCGATGAACCGACCGACGAACGGGAGGAGCGAAGCGCCGACGAGCGTGCCGACCATGTAGGCCCCACTCACCTCGGACCGGCTGAGCCCGAGATCGTCGACGAAGTGGTCGATGAACACCGACACCCCGATCGTCTGCCCGGGCCCGGTGAGCGCCGCCGCCAGGATCGCGAGGCCGAGCACGAGCCAGGCGGGCCGGGGACGGGAGCGGCTCGTCAAGCGCGCAACGGTAGCGCTGCCGTCTGCGAGATCCGGAGGCGTCAGACAGCCATCGGTGACGTCGAACGCACGAGGAGGTAGCCGTCCTCGAGGCGCGGCGGCACGAGCTCGACGCCCGGCGGAGGGCTCCCGAGACAACGCAGACGGCCGTCGGCCTGCTTCCAGGACGCCCGGATGTCGGGCGGCGGGAAGCCGTCCTGCACCCAGGTGCACCCGTCCGCACGCGCCGCGAGCTGGGCCGGCGTGCCGTCGAAGCGGATCGCTCCCTCGTCGAGCACGACGACGCGGTCGCACATCGCCGCCTCGTCGGTCAGATGGGTCGAGATCACGATGGTCATGTCGTGGCGGCGCTCGCCGAGGATCTCGCGCAGGCGGAGCCGCTCGTCGGGGTCGAGGCCGGCGGCCGGCTCGTCGAGCACCAGCAGCGTGGGCGCTCCGAGCAGCGCACCGGCCAGGCCCAGCCGGCGCTGCATGCCGCCGGAGAGCTCCTCGGTCTTGTCCCCGGCACGGTCACGCAGACCGACGCGATCGAGCACGTCGAAGACCATCCGGCGCCTGGTCCGTTCCTCCCGGTGCTCCTTGAGCACGGCGAGGTGGTCGAGCGCGTCGAACACCCGCGTGCCGCGGGCGAACCCGACATCCTGCGGAAGGTAGCCGAGTCGTCGCCGGATCTCGCGATGCTCACGCTCGTGGCCGGGGTCGAGACCGTCGACGCGAACGCTCCCATGGTTGACACCGAGCACGGTCGCGAGACAGCGCAGCAGCGTCGTCTTGCCCGCACCGTTCGGCCCGAGGACTGCCAGCTGGCCGCCCTGCGCCATCAGGTCGAGGCCGGCCAGCACCGTCCGCTTCCCGAACGTGCGCGTGATCGCGTCGAGATGGACGTGGGCCGGCATCACGCGGTCAGCTCCAGGTGATCGAAGTGGTCGCGTCGCAGCACCACGACGCCGGCCGCGGCGACCGCGATCGACAGCGCGACGACCTGGCCGATGGCCCCGAACGCCGCCAACTGGTCGTTGGCCGCGGCCTGGGCGATGAGCACCCCGACCAGCCAGAGCGTCCCGACGAGCGCGGTCGCCCGGCGCGGCGAGAGCACGGTCATCGCCGCCACGCTCGACGTCGTCAGCGCGACGCCGGGCAGCATCCACGCCGCAGCCGTCCAGCCGACGTTGGCGCTCAGCAACGAGAGCGCGCCGATCAGCACGATCGAGACGACCAGGACGGTGGCAGCCCGCAGCGCGAGCAGCCGGATGCCCCGCATCGGGGCGGCGAGGTGTGCCTCGTAGGACGGATCGGCGGCCGTGCCGTACGAGAGCGCGACGCCCAGCACCGGCACGAGCGGCGCCAGCACGAGCAGGGCGAACAGGCTGTCGGGATCGCTGCCGTCGGCGTTGCCCAGCCCGACGAGCACGGCGACGCCGAGCGACGCGAACCATGCCCGGCGCAGCGCCGGCGAGGCGACGATGAGGCGGGTCACGTTGGACGACATGCCGACACGGCGCAGCACGCGCTCGACGAACGACGGTCGGGGCGCATCGAGCTCGGCGGTGATCGCCCGCCAGTTGCGGTCGATGCGGGCCTGGTCGACGACGGGAAGGGTCATGACAGTGCCTCCTGGAGCGTGTGGCGGGCTCGCATGAGTCGGGTCTTCACGGTGCCCTGCGGCACCCCGAGCAGGTGGGCGGCCTCTTTGGTGCTGAGACCGTCGATGGCGGTGGCGACGAGGACGGCGCGCAGGTCGTCGGGCAGCGCCTGCACGGCGGGCCCGACGCTCCCGTACGCGCCGCTGCCGAGCACTGCCTCGTCGATCGAATGGTGGTCGGTCAGGTCGGCGACGATCGTCGCCGGATCCACCGGCGCTGCCTTCCTCTTGCGCAGCTGGTCGATCAAGCGGCGGATTGCGATCCCCCACAGCCACGCGCCGACATCGCCCTCGCTGCGGTACTTCTTGGCCGACTTCCACACCGCGAGGAACGTGTCCTGGACGGCGATGTCGGTGAGGTCGGGGTCGCCGCAGCGCGACTGCAGTCGGGCGGTCAGCCACTCGGCGTGGCGGCGATAGAGGAGCTCCAGCGCGACGCGGTCACCGCTGGCAACACGTGCCACCAGGGCGCGGTCTTCGCCTGGATCATCCAACACACCCATCCTGTCGTGTCGGAGTGCTCGAACGGTTCATGCCGGCCGCCGGGAGAAGTTGTACCGGACGCCGCCGCGCTGAGAGCAGCAGCGGCGTCCGGCCAACGGGACGACGCTTCCGCCTTGCGTCGGCCACCAGATAGATCGTCGGGAGGGGCTCCGATCTTGAGCGTTTTCCGCCTGGTCAGGGGACACTTGAGCGTTTCCAGAGACCTCTGCCTCTGGTGCGCGCGCTCGGCCCCGGCGCATCCTTGACGATGTACGCAGCGCGCCGATTCCGCTGGGCCGAAAGGAGCCTCCGATGCGCGTCATGACTGCGATCATCTGTGCCGGAACACTCCTCGTGACCGGGGCGTGCGGCGGGGACGACGAGGGCGACGAGCCCGCCGGCTCCGTCCCCGTGGTGGAGGCCATCGACGACGCGCCGAGCGGCGAGTTCACGTTGGTCGGCCTCCTGTTCGACGACGGCGGCGGCCTGGTCATGTGCGACGCGCTGGCCGAGTCGTTCCCGCCCCAGTGCCCCGGCGAGCGCGTGGTCATCGCCAACCCCGACGCCGTGACGGCCGACTTCACCGAGGCCGAGGGCGTCCGGTGGACCGACAGCCCGGCGTCGCTGCGTGGCACGCTCGTCGACGGCGAGTTCCAAGTGGCCGGCTGAGAGCTCGCCGCGACCCGCTCATCCGTGCGCGACCTGCGCCAGGCCTCACCGGTCAGGCGACCGGGAGCCCGAGGCCGCGGGCGATGACCAGGCGCTGGATCTCGCTCGTGCCCTCGCCGATCTCGAGGATCTTCGCATCGCGGTAGAACCGCGCCATCGGCGTCTCCTCCATGAACCCCATGCCGCCGAGCACCTGGGTGCCGACCCGCACGGCGTCCATGGCGGCTTCGGTCGAGTAGAGCTTCGCCATCGCCGCCGCCTGGCCGATCGGGCGACCCTGATCCTTCAGCCAGGCCGCCTTGTAGGTCAGGTTGTGGGCGTTCTCGACCTGCACCGCCAGGTCGGACAGTTGGAAGGCGAGCCCCTGGTTGCGTCCGATCGGCCCGCCGAAGGCCTGCCGCTCCTTGGCGTACTCGACCGACATCTCGAGCGCCGCGCGGGCACACCCGAGTGCCAGGGCCGAGATGGCGATGCGGCCGTCGTCGAGGATCGTGAGGAAGTTGCGGAAGCCGTCGCCTGGCTTGCCGAGCAGGTTGGCGTCGGGCACGCGGCAATCGTCGAGGGTGATGCCGTGGGTGTCGGAGGCGTGCCAGCCGAGCTTGTGGTACGCCGGCTCGATGATCATCCCGGGTGTGCCGGCCGGCACGACGAACGCCGAGATGCCGTCCTCGGTGCGCGCCGTCACGGTCGTCAACGACGTGATCTCGGTACCGCAGTTCGTGATGAACGCCTTGGACCCGTTGATCACCCAGCTGTCGCCGTCGAGGAAGGCCTTCGTCTTGGTGGCGCCGGCGTCGGAGCCGCCGTCGGGCTCGGTCAGGCCGAACCCGCCGAGCGCCGTGCCCGCGACGAGGTCGGGCAGCCACTGCGCCTTCTGGTCCTCGTTGCCGAACTGGTAGATCGGGTTGGCGCCGAGGCCCACGCCGGCCGACAGCGTGATGCCCATCGACTGGTCGACGCGACCGAGCTCTTCGATGGCGACGCACAGAGATGCGAAGTCGCCGCCGGCGCCGCCGTACTCCTCGGGGAAGACGATGCCGAACAGGCCGAGCTCGCCCATCTGCCTGACGACGTCGACCGGGAAGTGGTGGTCGAGGTCCCACTGGGCGGCGTGTGGCGCGATCTCGCCCTCGGCGAAGTCGCGGACGGTGGCGCGGAGCATCTCGTGCTCGTCGGTCAGCTCCCAGCTCATGCCGACCACCTTAACGCAGACTAAGGTCGCTGTCGACCCTCGGCCGGCACCCTCACCCGGCGCGCCGCGGCGGGAGTCCCCCTCGGCGGAACTGCTTGTTCGCGTACATCCGGCGATCGGCGCCGGCGAGCATCGCCGCCGGTGGCGGGTAGTCGCCGTCGAACAGCCGCACCCCGCACGACACGTCGGGAAGGCCGGGGTCGTCGAGGACGCGCCCGACGACGGCCTCGATGATCTGTGCGTCGGCACGCTCGACCACGATCGCGAACTCGTCGCCGCCGAGCCGACCGAACGCATCGCTGGCGCGCAGGTGCCTCGACACGCGGTCGGTGAAGCGGCGGATGAGCGCGTCGCCGGCAGCGTGGCCCTGCTCGTCGTTGACCTGCTTCAGGCCGTCGAGGTCGAGATACACGACCCCGATCGGCGTCGCGCGCCGCACCGCTCGACGGCGGGCGGTGGTGAGCGCGTCGAGGAAGCCGCGCCGCGACAACACCCCGGTCATGGCATCGACCCGAGACGAGTCGACCAGCTCGTCGATCCCACGCCTGACGGCGGCGGTGAGCAAGGCGAGCGAGACGAACAGGAGCGCCAGCAACGCCGCGTTCGCGATCACGATGGCCCACGTCTCACCGTCGCGAGAGGACGCCCCGACGGCGAAGGCGGCGAGTGCCGCCACCGCGGCGGCGAGCAGGCCCCAATCGTGGGACACGAACCAGGCAGCAGCCATCACGCACAGCGCGTAGGGCAGGGTCAGCAGCAACCCGGACGGCGCCGCGACGTCGACGGCCACCACGGAGACGAGCGCGAGCAGCACGACGGCGCCGCGCTGGGCCGGGGGCACGCGGTCGGACCGTTCGGTCAGGTCGAGCAGGACGTCGTACAGCATCGTCGCCCCGACCCTATGGGCTGCGGCGGCCGCGACCGGGCCAATCGCGTCCGGGCCGATCGTGTCGGGCCTACGGGCGCTGGATGGTGACGATGGGCTGGTCGAGGCCGACCTGGGCGCCGGCGGGGACGTGCACGACGTCGACGATGCCGTCGAAGGGGGCGGCGAGCGTGTGCTCCATCTTCATCGCCTCGACGGCGGCGACCGCGGCGCCGGCAGTGATCGACTGGCCGACCTCGACGGCGACGTCGATCACCGTGCCCGGCATCGGGCTGCGCACGATCCCGTCTGCGTGGGCGGCGGACGGGTCGGCGCCGGCGCCGCGCTGCTCGACCTCGGTGATCGCCCAACTCTCGCCACCGACGGCGACGTGGGTCGTCCGGCCGGCTGCGTGCACGTAGGCCGGCTGCGCACGCCCCTCGACGACGATGGTCCGGTCGACACCGTGGCCGCGCACGCTGCAGACGATCGGGGCGGATCCGTCGAGCTCGACCCGCCACGACGGCGCAGCCGCGACGTCACGGTCGGGTGTCGCGAGCACGACGACGCGCCCGCGCCCGGGCACGTCGAACTCGCGGCGCGTCGCTGCCGCCTCACCGTGGCGCCACCCGACCAGCCGTCGCCACGGGTCGCCGGTGTCGGCGAGCGACTCGGACAGCGGCGCGAGCATCACGGCGACGAGCGCCGCGTCGGGCACGCCGTCGCCGCCGAGCTCGGGCAACCGCCGCTCGACGAGGCCGGTGTCGAGCGCGCCGGCGCGGACCTCGGCGTCGGCCAGCAACCGGCGGAGGAAGCCGATGTTGGTCGTGACCCCGAGCACGGCGGTCGAGGCCAGCGCACCATCGAGTCGGTGCAGCGCCTCGGCCCGATCGTTGCCCCAAGCGATCACCTTCGACAGCATCGGGTCGTAGTCGGAACCGATCGAGGAACCCGGCGCGATGCCCGAGTCGACCCGGACGCCCGCACCGACCGCTTCGCGGAGCCCGACGACCGTGCCGCCCGTCGGGAGGAAGCCGCGTTCGGCGTCCTCGGCGTAGACCCGGGCTTCGATCGCGTGCCCGTTCGGTTGCAGGTCGGCCTGGGTGAACGGCAACGCCTCCCCGGCGGCCACCCTGAGCTGCTGCTCGACGAGGTCGACGCCGTAGACCAGCTCGGTCACCGGGTGCTCGACCTGCAGGCGAGTGTTCATCTCCATGAAGAAGAACTCGTCGGGCCGGTCCGCCGACACGATGAACTCGACCGTCCCGGCGCCCCGGTAGCCGCAGGCGCGGGCGGCATCGGTCGCCTGGCGGCCCATCTCGGCGCGCACGACCGGCGTGAGCAGCGGCGAGGGTGCCTCCTCGATGATCTTCTGGTGGCGTCGCTGCAGGCTGCACTCGCGCTCGCCGAGGTGAACGACGTTGCCGTGGCCGTCGGCGAGCACCTGGATCTCGATGTGGCGGGGGTTCGTGACGAACCGTTCGACGAGCAGCGTGTCGTCGCCGAAGGCGCTGGCCGCCTCGCGGCGAGCCGACTCGATCGCGTCCGCGAGCTCGAGGTCGGCCTCGACCAGGCGCATGCCCTTGCCACCGCCCCCCGCCGACGGCTTGAGGAGCACGGGGAACCCGACCTCGCGAGCGGCGTGCACGAGCGCTTCGTCGTCCAGTCCCGTCCCGTCCGAGCCGGGAACGACCGAGACGCCGGCGGCCGCAACGGTCGCCTTCGCTGCGATCTTGTCGCCCATCGCATCGATCGCGCCGGGCGGCGGTCCGATGAACACGACGCCGGCCTCGGCACACGCTCGGGGCAGAGCGGGGTTCTCGGACAGGAAGCCGTAGCCGGGGTGGATCGCCTGCGCGCCCGACGCGAGCGCTGCGTCCACGATCCGGTCGACGCGCAGGTACGAGTCGACCGCGGCCGCGGGACCGATCCTGACCGCGGCGTCCGCGAGCCGCACGTGCAGCGCGTCGGCATCGGCGTCGGAGTACACGGCGACCGAGCGGATGCCGTGCTCGCGCAGCGTGCGCATGACGCGGACCGCGATCTCACCGCGGTTCGCCACGAGCACGGTGTCGAACATCGCCGCCCCCATCACATCCGGAAGACGCCCCAGGCGACGTCGTCGAGCGGCGCCTCGCTCACCGCGGCGAGGGCGAGGCCGAGCACGTCCCTGGTCTGGCCCGGTTCGATCACGCCGTCGTCCCAGAGCCGTGCCGTGGCGTAGTACGGGTGCCCCTGGGTCTCGTACTGCTCGCGAATCGGTGCCTTGAACGCCTCTTCGGCCTCTTCGGACTCGAACTCGCCGCTCACGGTCGCGAGCACCGATGCCGCCTGCTCGCCGCCCATCACCGAGATCCTCGCGTTCGGCCACATCCAGAGGAAGCGAGGTGAGTAGGCCCTGCCGCACATCGAGTAGTTCCCGGCGCCGAACGAGCCGCCGATCACGACGCTGAGCTTGGGGACGCGGCAGGTGGCGACCGCAGTGACCATCTTGGCGCCGTGCTTGGCGATGCCGCCCGCCTCGTAGTCGCGGCCGACCATGAATCCGCTGATGTTCTGGAGGAAGACGAGCGGGATCTTGCGCTGATCGCACAGCTCGATGAAGTGGGCGCCCTTCTGGGCGGACTCGCCGAACAGGATCCCGTTGTTGGCGACGATGCCGACCGGGTGACCCCAGATGTGGGCGAAGCCGGTGACGAGCGTGGTCCCGAACAGTGCCTTGAACTCGTGGAAGCGCGACCCGTCGACGATGCGGGCGATCACCTCGCGCACGTCGTAGGGGTGCCGCGTATCGGTCGACACGACGCCGGTCAGCTGGGAGGGATCGACGCGCGGCGGTTCGGGGTCGACGACGGTCCATTCGGGCTCGGGCGGTGGCGGCAGCGAGGCGACGATGTCGCGCACGATCGACAGCGCGTGTCGATCGTCCTCGGCGAGGTGGTCGACGACGCCGGAGATGTGGCTGTGGACGTAGCCGCCGCCCAGATCCTCGGCCGAGACGACCTCGCCCGTCGCCGCCTTCACCAGCGGCGGTCCGCCGAGGAAGATCGTGCCCTGGTTGCGGACGATGACCGCCTCGTCGGACATCGCCGGCACGTACGCGCCGCCCGCCGTGCACGACCCGAGCACGGCGGCGATCTGCGGGATCGCCTTCGACGACATCTGTGCCTGGTTGTAGAAGATCCTGCCGAAGTGGTCGCGGTCGGGGAAGACCTCGTCCTGTTCGGGCAGGAAGGCCCCACCCGAGTCGACCAGGTAGATGCACGGCAGCCGGTTCTGCAGCGCGATCTCCTGCGCACGGAGGTGCTTCTTGACCGTGATCGGGTGGTAGGTGCCGCCCTTGACGGTGGCGTCGTTCGCGACGATCACGCAGAGGCGGCCCGCCACGCGCCCGATGCCGGTGATGATGCCCGCCGCGGGCACCTGCCCGTCGTACATGCCGTGCGCGGCGAGACCCGAGAGCTCGAGCAGCGGGGCACCGGGGTCGAGCACGCCGTCGACACGCTCACGCGGCAGCAGCTTGCCCCGTGCGACGTGGCGCTCGCGCGAGCGCTCGGGCCCGCCCTTCGCCGTCTCGGCGGTGACCCGGCGGAGGTCCTCGATGATCTCGCCGAACGTCGCCGCGTTCGAGGCGTACTCCTCGCTCGCCGGATCACACGACGACGTCAACACCGGCCACTCGACCACGCAGCGACCTTAACGGAGACTAAGTTCGCTGTCGAGTGTCAGCGAACCGTTCGCAGCTCGCCGCGGCCCATGACCATCCCGGCGAGCAGCGGCATCCAGAGGTCGAGGAGCCGGAACAGCGCCACTGCGACCGCCGCCGCACCCACGCTCGCGCCCGACGCGATCAGCAGCGATGCCGTCGACGCCTCCACGGTGCCGAGACCGCCCGGCACGATCGACACCACCGACGACGCCAGCGCGGTGGCGTACACGGCCAGCGCGCTGACGACCGTGACCGGCAGTCCGACCGCAGCAGCTGCCGCGGCCAACATGAGCGCGCCCAGGCACTTCGAGGCGACGGCGTGCGCGATCAGTCGCACCGAGGCAGCGGGTCGGCGGCGCGCCTCGGCGACCGCGTCGAACAGCTCCTCGGGGAACGGGACGGGATCGGCCATCCGTCGCCGGACGATCGGAAGCCGACGGCCGACGGCATGGCCCCACCCCCACAAGCGTCGCGCCCATGTCCGGCTGCGAACGATCGCCACCGCGCCGACGGCGACCAGCGTTGCGTACACCGCGAAACCCGCCGCAGCGACGAGCCACCACGTCGTGAGCCCGCCCGACAGCCACAGCGCGACGATCGTCGCCAGCATCAGCACGCCGAGCGCGAGGAACGACGCCGCCGCGCTGAGGACGCACGCCGCTGCAACGGCACCGGGCGTGTGGCCGCGGCGCCTGCCGTGCCGGATGAAGATCGCGAGGCCGACCGCACCGGCCGACTTCACGACCTTCTGCGCGCTGAAGCCGACCGCCGCGGTCCGCGTCATCGAAGCGACGCCGGTGTCGAGCCCGACGGCGTGGTGAGCGGCTCGGTTCAACATGCCGCGGTTGACGACGGCGAGCAGCGAGACCGTGAGCCCGACCAGCAACAAGCCCGGATCGGCATGGGCGATGCCCGAGATCGCCGACCGCAACCCATCCTGCTCGGACACGGCGAAGACGGCGAACAGGCCGAGCACGACCGCGACGAGGACATACCGCACGAGCCGTCGACGACGGCGCGGCATCGAGCCTGCGGCGGGAGCTTCGGTTGGGTCGATCGTGGCGGCGGTTGGGTCGGTAGCGGTCATGAAGAGATCCCTCACATTCCGAATCGACAGACACGAGCACGGCCTTGAGCGATCGTCATCCGACGGTCGGAGGGCGAGACGTGTATCAGGAGGACGATCTCGTCCTCTGTGCGGGGCAGGGAGGTACGACATGTACGACAGCGACCCACACACGATCCGGATGCTCGTCGGGGAACGGCAGGCCGAGATGCGGCGTCAGGCCCACCGCCACCGCGTCGGCCGTACCGGGACGAGGTCGGCAGGGACGAGGTCGGCCGTGACGAGCCGCTTCCCCGCCCGAAAGGCCGGTGCGCGCAGCATCGGACGGGTCTGGGAGACCGTTCGCGACGGGTTCGCAGCGATCGCGCACATCCGCCGGGCGCCCCGCCGCGCGCACTGATCCCGCGCACCGATCGGCGGGCCCCGATCCGGGTGGCTACCGTTCGCGCATGGGAGCGATCAACTCTGCAGAAAACGGTCCACTGCTGGTCAACGGCGACGTTCCGCTGGAACGCCGCCGGCAGGTCGAGACCGAGCACGGCGAGCCACTGGCCTGGGAGACCACCCAGCGCGTCGAGACGAAGGATCGGTACGCCCTGTGCCGTTGCGGCGGCTCGGCCAACAAGCCCTTCTGCGACGGGACGCACGCTCGCGAGGGCTTCGTGGCCGACGAGGGCGACACCGGGTCGTACGCCGACCGTTCGACCGATCTCGGCGGCACCGGCATCACCGTTCGCGACGATCGGTCGATCTGCGAGCACGCCGGCTACTGCGGCAACCAGGTGACCAACGTCTGGAAGGCCGTCGCCGACACGGGCGACGTCAACACCCGCACGATGGTGATCGGCATGATCGACAAGTGCCCGTCGGGCGCGCTGACCTATGAGATCGACGGCGAGAGCCGCGAGCCGATCCTGCCCGAAGCCATCGGCGTGATCGACGACGGCCCGCTCTGGGTGACCGGTGGGATCAGCATCACGCTCGCCGATGGCACGCAGCTCGAGACCCGCAATCGCGTCACGCTCTGCCGGTGCGGCCAGTCGGCGAACAAGCCGCTCTGCGACGGGAGCCACAAGGAGGCCGGCTTCCGCGACAGCGGCGGCTGAGGGCGGCCGCCTTCGACACGACCCGTCAGGCCGTCTGGAAGAACCCGAGACCGATCGTCTGGTTGCCGCTCTCCTCGAGGACGAGCACCTCGACCTCGTAGACCGAGCCGCGCCGGAGGAAGTCGGGTGGGACCGGCAGCGAGGTCGCGTCGGCGCCGACGTGCACGTCGTAGATCGGGCGCGAGTTGCCGTGCGGATCCTCGTAGTCGTCGAGCGTGACGATCACCTCGTAGCCGGTCACGGTCACCGGGTCGCCGAAGATGGTCTCGGTCACCGGCTCCCATGCGACGACGACGTCGTCGAGCGGCACGATGGACTCGCTCGCCAGATCCGCCTCGTCGGTGAGTCTGGGGGACGTGATCTGGGGTTCGGCGGGGATGGCGTGGGTGAACCACGCCGTGCTCACCCGGGCGACACCGTCGTACCCGATGCTCGACACCAGGTAGTCGCCTTCCGGGAACCAGGAGCGGACGTCGTCGATCGGCACGTCGGCGTTCTCCGGCTCGCGCGACTCGAAGAGCAGATCCGACACGGCCAACTCGTCGAACGTTCCCAGCGGATCGGCCACCAACATCTCGCCGCCGTCGGGGTAGAAGACGCAGAGCATGCGCCAGGCCTCGCCACCGAGCGCTCCATGCACACCGGTGTCGGCGTCGGTCGCGTTGTGCTCGATGTAGAGCTTGGCGTCTTCGAGCAGTTCCCCCGTCTCCGGGCATGCATCGGCCCCGATCGCTGCCGCGGCCGGTTCGACCGTCGCCACGTCGTTCGTCGACTCCGTCGGAGCCGCCGGTTGCTCGGAGCCACCACATGCAGCGATCGCGAGGAGCGGCACGAGCGTTGCTGCTGCACGCGTTCCCCGGGTCATCGTCGTCGGTGTCATGGAGCGATCGTGCGCTCGAGGGCCTGACGCCGCGCTGAACGCCGCTGACCGCGAGCTGACCCGCCCGCAGCTGCACCGGACCTGAGTCACCATTAAGGTGGCTCGGCATGGTGATGATCGCGATCCGCGACGTCTGCCCGCGCGACGGGCTGCAGAGCGAGGCGCCGGTCGATCCCGCACGGCGGGCGCGCCTCGCGCTCGCGCTCGCACACGCCGGAGTCCGCGAGGTCGAGGCGGCGTCGTTCGTCTCGCCCCGGGCCGTGCCGTCGATGGCCGGCGGTGGGGGCGTGTTCGAGGCACTCCCCCGGGACGGCGACGTCGACTGGTGGGCGCTGGTCCCGAACGCCCGCGGCGCCGAGCTGGCGATCGAAGCAGGTGTCACGCACGTCACGGTGACGATCTCGGCGTCCGAGGGGTACAGCCGGAAGAACGTGGGGCGCACCACGACCGAGGCGATCGCGTCCCTGGCCGAGATCGCGGATGCGGTCGGCGACGACGCTCACCTCGACGTCGTCGTCTCGTGCGCATTCGGCTCGCCGTTCGGCGACGTCGCCGATCCCTCGGCCACATGCCTCATCGCCGAGCGGACGTGCGACGTGATGCCGACTGCGCGGTTGACGCTCGCCGACACCACCGGTACGGCAACCCCGCGGCGCATCGCCGAGGTGATCGCCGCCGTCCCCGAGGTGAGCACGGACGACCTGGGCCTGCACCTCCACGACACGCGGGGGACAGCGCTCGCCAACGCGCTCGCTGCGATCGAGCTCGGCGTCCGGCGATTCGACACCGCGGCCGGCGGTCTCGGGGGCTCGCCGTTCGCTCCCGGCGCAGGCGGCAACCTCGCCACCGAGGACCTCGTGATGACGCTGCACGACCTCGGCCACGAGACCGGCGTCGACCTCGACGCGGTCCTCACGGTGAGCCGCGGGTTGCCGGACCTGGTCGGCCACGACGTGCCGAGCCGGGTGCACGCGGCCGGTGGCCTGCCGCCGTTCGGGGCCGGCGCGTGAGCAGGCGCCGCGACGAGCTGCTCGCGATCGCCGCCGACCTGTTCGCCGAACACGGTTTCGCGAACGTGACCGTCGACGACATCGGCGATGCGGCCGGTGTCAGCGGGCCGGCCCTCTACCACCACTTCGACAGCAAGGAGGCGCTGCTCGGTGAGACGCTGATCGGGATCAGCGAGTACCTGCTCGCCGGCGGGCGCGCCGTGGCCGACGCGGGCGGCGCCGACGTCGTCGAGCGGCTCGTCCGCTTCCATGCCGAGTTCGCCGTCGACGATCGCTCGCTGATCACCGTCCACTTCCGCGATCTGGTGCACGCCACGGCCGGTGACCGCTCGCAGGTCCGCAACCTCCAGGCGCGCTACGTCGCGCTCTGGGCCGACGCGCTCCAGGCGGAGGCCCGCTCGCTCGACCGCGACGCCGCCGAGGCCGCCGTGCACGCCACGTTCGGACTGATCAACTCGACGCCGTTCAGCGCCCGCCTGCCGCGCGAGCAGATGCTCGACCTGCTGTCGTCGATGGCGACGGCGGCCTTGGGAGCGTCGAGATTGCATCAAGGCTGAAGGAATCTCCTTCGCCAAGATCCCACCGTGCGAGACAATCGCTGCCATTTTGGCACGTTCGGTGGCTACTATTGTGGTGAGCGGCTCCCGCACGCTCGTTCGTAACAGACCGGCGCCCTGCCGATTCTGCCTGGGACACTTCGGTCGTGCGGGAGCCGCTTCGGTACCGTCCCGGCCATGCAGGTCGAGACGCATCTCCCGTTCGGCAAGGTCGACCCGGGCATCCGCGAGACCGAGCGGCCGGTCGACATGGCCCGCTTCCACCTCGACGCAGCGCGGGTCGAGGAGCTCGGCTTCGACGGGCTCGTGCTGACCGAGACGAAGGAGGACCCGTTCGTCGCGATGGCGATGGCCGCGACCACGACCGGACGGATCGACCTGACGACGGCGGTGGCCATCGCGTTCCCGCGCAGCCCGACCGTCACCGCGATGACGGCGTGGACACTGCAGCGTGCGAGCGGCGGCCGCTTCGTCCTCGGACTCGGCACCCAGGTGAAGGGCCACATCGAACGGCGCTACGGCATGCCGTGGCATCCCCCCGGGCCGTGGCTCGAGGACTACGTCCGCGCCGTGCAGGCGGTCTGGACCTGTTGGCAGGAGCGCTCCCCCCTCGAGTTCCACAGCGAGCACTACGACCTGACCCTGATGAACCCGCTCTTCGACCCCGGGCCGATCGAGCACCGACGGCCGCCGATCCATCTCGCGTCGGTGAACGCGTTCATGTCGCGGCTCGCCGGGCGCCATGCCGACGGTGTGCGACCCCACCCGATCTGCACGCGCCGGTACATCTCCGAGGTGCTCGTGCCGGCCGTCGCCGCCGGCGCAGACGACGCCGGGCGCGACCCCGGCGAGGTCGCCATGGTCGCGTCACCGCTGATCGTCACCGCTCCGACCGAGGCGGGCCTCGCCGACAAGATCAGCACCGTTCGGTCCAGGATCTCGTTCTATGCGTCGACTCGGACCTACCGCGCCGTGTTCGACCTGCACGGCTGGGGCGACATCGGCGACCACCTGTCGTCGTTGTCCAGGCAGCAGCGCTGGGACGAGATGGAACGCCACGTCACCGACGAGATGGTCCACGAGATCGCCGTCGTGGCACCGTACGACTCGCTCGCCGACGCCGTCGCGAGTCGTTACGAGGGTCTGTGCGATCGCGTCGAGTTCTCGATCCCCGTGGAGACCCCCGACGACGCGGCACTGCTCGCCGGGATGGTGGCCGAGATCCAGGCGCGCTGACCGCGGGCCGACGGCTCAGCCGGCCAGCGCAGCGACGCGCGATTCACCCATCAGGTCGACGAAGTTGTCGTGGTAGAACGCGCGCCGGGCGGCCTCGTTGGCACCGGCCAGCGACCGCTCGAAGCGCTCGATCGGCCGGCGACCGCCCTCGACGTGCGGGTAGTCCGAGGAGAACAGCACCGTCTCGGCTCCCGCCTGCTCGATGATCCAGCCCACGTCCTCGGTTGGGTACGGCGTGAACCGGATCTGGCGGCGAACGTACTCGCTCGGCCGCAGCGACAGGTCCCGAAGTCGCGCTTCGTGGCGCGAGAACGCATCGAACGCCGACTCCATCTGCCGCATCCACGACGGCACCCAGATCGCACCCTGCTCGATCACCCCGATCCGGAGGCGCGGGAAGCGTTCGAGCACACCGTCGAAGATCATCGTCGCCAACGTCTGAGCGGGCGGGCCCGGGATCGCCATGTAGTCGACCGACCGGAAGTTCTCCTCGCCGCCGTGGAAGTCGGGCGGAACCGGCAGCCCGTTGCGGAAGTAGTCCGCGTCGAGCAGCTCGCCCGTTCCCCCGACGTGGAACACGATCGGCACGCCCGCCTCCTCGGCCGCGGCCCACACCCCGTCGAGACCGACGTGGCTCGGCGAGTGCCCCGGTGGGCATCCCGATGCGACCAGCAGCGCGCCGGCGCCCATGCCGATCGCCTCGCGGGCCAGCTCGCCGGCCCGGTCGACGTCGGCGAGCGGTACGTACAGAGTCGACAGCAGGCGATCGTCGACCGCGCAGAACTCCACCATCCCGCGGTTGTGCGCACGGGCCACGCCGACCGCCAGCTCGATGTCGCCCGAGTGCTCCCAGTCGCGTAGCCGCGTGTTGTGGAACGTGTTGAACACCAGCTGGCTGGCGAAGCCGAGCAGGTCGAGTGCCCGCGGCCGGTCGTCGGCGAGGAACGAGCCGGTGGCGGCGAAGTTCTTGCGCAGCATGATCTCGTCGGCCTCGACGGCCGTGTAGTCCGCGCTGCGGTGGCGCTCGGTCAGGCGCCGGAACGCCTCGTCGAGGTCACCGGGGCGGTCGCGGAGGTCCTCGGCCTGCCGGAGCTCGTTGCCACCCGGGTAGCTGAGCGGCTCGATCTGCTCACGGATCGCGGGGTCGGCGTGCTCGCGCAGCCAGTTCGGCGGTTCCATGATGTGCGCGTCCGCATCGTGCACCACCAGACCGGTCGGGTTGTAGGCCATGCCCCGATTCTCGCGGCAGGGCTCACCCCGGGAACGACTCGGCCAGTGCGAGGGCGGTGATCGCAGCCCGCCAGATGCGACCCTCGACGGTGACATGGATGCCGTCGTCGACGAACCAGCCGGGCTGGACGCGTTCGGACCACCGGAGCACCTCGACGTTGGGTCGCTCATCGGCGAGCCGGTACAGCTCGGCGTTCCACGCCTCCATCGCCTCGTTGCGATAGCCGCTGCTCGACCGCGTCGTCACCGCATCGAGCCAGAGCACCGGGTCGTCGCCGATGACGTAGAGCATCCGCAGGATCCGCTCCTCGGCGCTCATCGACGCGCCCGAGATGATGTTGGCCGCATCGTTGGTCCCGATCATCAACACCCAGCAGCCGTCGAAGCCCCCGTCGCGCACCGCGACCGCGACCTCGAACGCGGTGGTCTGCCAATCGGCGATCCGCTCGTGGATCGAGCGCCCGCCGCTCTCGTCGTGGAACACGGTCTCGACGCCGACATCGCGGTAGCGGGCGTCCATCGTGTTGGCGGCGCCATCGACGTACTGCGCCTCCCAGAGGTAGACCCCGGTCGAGTCGCTGATGTGCACGACCTGCTCGCACGACGTCGTCGGTGGCGGCGGCAGCGTCGTCGTCGTGGTGGTCGTCGTCGTGGTGGTCGTCGTCGTGGTGGTCGTCGTCGTGGTGGTCGTCGTCGTGGTCGTGGTGGTGGTGGTCGTGGTCGTCGTCGGCACGATCGTCGTGGTCGTCGGCGCGACCGTCGTGGCCGCCGACACTGCGGTCGGCGCGGTCGAGGTGACGCCCGCCGGCGCGTCGATCGTCGTCGATGGCGCAGGCCGGGCGATGGCAACGGCGTCGACAGCGGGCTCGGAGCTGCAGCCGGCGAGCACCGCCAGGGCCACCAGCAGAGCGGCAGCGCGCATCACCACCCGCCCGCGGAGCTCACGGCACTCACGTGGCACCCAGGGCATCGGCGACGGCACGGCGCGACGCCTCGGCCGCGTCGCGGCAGTGGCAGCCGGCGAGGTGGTCGTTGACGAGCCCCATCGCCTGCATGAACGCGTACATCGTCGTGGGACCGACGAACGACCAACCGGCCTGCTTGAGCTGCTTGGAGAGCATCGTCGACGTGTCGGTCACGGCCGGGATCGCCGTCGGCGCCTCGTCGTCGAACGTGGCGTGCGGCCAGAAGAACGCGGCCAGCGAACCGTGCGCCTCGACCATCTCGATCGCCCGCGCCGCGTTGTTGATCGTCGAGCGGATCTTGCCCTGGTGGCGGACGATGCCGGCATCGGCCAGCAGGCGATCGACGTTGCGCTCGCCGAAGCGGGCGACCGACTCGAGGTCGAATCCGGCGAACGCCGCACGGAAGTTCTCGCGCTTGCGCAGGATCGTCAGCCACGACAGGCCCGACTGGAAACCCTCGAGGCAGATCTTCTCGAAGAGCCGGGTGTCGTCGGCGACGCCGAAGCCCCATTCGGTGTCGTGGTACGCCGCGTAGTCGGGCGTGGACGCGCCCCACGAGCACCGCGCCGTCCCGTCGTCGTCGACCATCACGTCCATGGCCGACAGTCTCGCAGCTCGCGCACCGGACCGACCGGCGTTCAGAGGGACTCGCGCAGCTGGAATCGGCGGATCTTGCCGGTCGCCGTCTTCGGGAGCTCGGCGACGACGTGGAGCTCGCGCGGGCGCTTGAACGCGGCCATCCTCGAGCGACAGTGACGCTCGATCTCGGCGGGGTCGATCTCGTGCCCAGCTGCCGGGACGACGAAGGCGACGGTCTGCTCGAGGCCGTCCGCGTTGCGTGCCCCGACCACGGCTGCCTCGAGCACGCTCGGGTGTTCGACGAGTGCGCTCTCGACCTCGGCCGGCGAGACCCAGATGCCGCCCGCCTTGATCATGTCGTTGTTGCGCCCGAGGAACGTCCAGTGGCCGTCGGCCGAGCGGGTGTAGACGTCGCCGGTCCGCAGCCACCCCTCGTCGAGGAACGCGGCGGCGGTGGCATCGGCGCGCCGCCAGTACCCGTCCGCGATCGACGGACCCCTGACGTGGAGGTAGCCCGGCGTGTCGGGTTCGACGACCTCGTCGCCGCCGTCGTCGCGCAGATGCGCCTCGTAGCCCTCGACCGGCATGCCGCTGGTGCCGGCGACCTGGTCGTCGACCCGGTTCGACATGAAGATGTGCAGCGCCTCCGTCGTGCCGATGCCGTCGAGCACCGGGTGTCCGAAGGTGGACGAGAAGCGGCGGTGCAGATCGGCGGGCAGCGACTCGCCCGCGGTCACGGTGGCCCGCACACCGGTGAAGACGCTCGGGTCGGGAGCGGCGTCGAGGATCGCCGCGGTAAAGCCGGGGCTGGCGAAGAACAGCGTGGGGCGTTCCTCGGCGATCAGCCGCAGGATGTCGGCCGGGGTCGGCGGCGCCGGATGCAGGATCGACGTCGCCCCGACCGCGAACGGGAACGTGAGGGAGTTGCCGAGCCCGTAGGCGAAGAACAGCTTCGCGATCGAGAGGAAGCGATCGTCCTCGACGGTGCGCAACACGCTGCGGGCGTAGGTGTCGGCGGTGGCTTGCAGGCTCCCGTGCCGGTGCATGACGCCCTTCGGGGAGCCCGTCGTGCCCGAGCTGTAGAGCCAGAGCGCGCTCGCGAGCGCGTCGGTGTCGCCGACCGGCGCCTCGCTGCGGTCGTCGTAGTCGGCCCATGACGGCGTCCCCAGCACGACGGCGCCGGCCGGCAGCTCGCCGGCCGAGACCCGGTCCTGGTGTTCGGCCGATGCGACGAGCAACGAGGCCTCGGCGTCGGCGACGATGCCGGCGATGTCCTCGGTCATCAGCATCGTCGAGAGTGGTACGGGCACCGCGCCCGCCCGCATCGCGCCGAGGAACCATGCGACGAAATCGGGCTCGTCGTTGACGACCATCACGACCCGATCGCCGGGCCCCACCCCGCGGTCGGCGAGCGCGTGCTGGACCCGGAACACCTCGCCGAGCACCTCGCGGTAGGTGACCGACGTGCCCTCGAACCGGATCGCCACCCGATCACCTCGGCCGGCGTCGACGTGCCGATCGAGCAACCACGCGGCCGCGTTGTACGTCCCCACGACGCCAGTGTCGCAGGCGGTGGCTGTGGGCGGTTCAGTCGAGCGCGAGCCGGCGCTCGAGGCCCTTGACCGCCGCCCACAGCGCGTCGTTGATGGGCGTCGGCACGCCGGCCTCGCGCCCGCCTCGGCAGACGGCGCCGTGCATCACGTCGACCTCGGTTCGCGAGCCCTTCTCGACGCTCTGGAGCATCGACGCCTTGAAGCCGTACGGCAGACCCTCCCAGGCGCGCCGCCACGGGAGGGCCGGGTCGGTCGTCGTGACTGTGATGCCGAGGCCGCGGGCGACCGCCATCGCCTCGGCCACGGTGGCGATCGCCATCGGCGCGACGTCGGGATCGATCGAGAGCTCGCCGTACGGAAGACCGGTCAGGGCGCTCCAGGCGCCCGTGGCGACGTTGACGAACAGCTTCTCCCACATCATCGCGACGATGTCGTCGCTCACGTCGGTGTCCATGCCGGCCCGTCGGAGCACGTCGGCGATCGCCGCGATCCGATCGGTCGACGAGCCGTCGAGCTCGCCGATCGTCGTGCGGCGCCCGACGACGCCGTACTCGACGAGACCCGGCTCGACGATGCGACCGCCCACGAAGGTGCGCCCCGCCATCACGAGCTCGGCACCGACGACGTCGGCGATGATCTGCTCGCACCCGACGCCGTTCTGCAGCGTCAGCACGCCGGTGTCCGACCCGATCACCGGAGATGCGGCCGCGATCGCGTCGCGCGTGTCGAACGACTTGACGAGCACGATCACGAGGTCGGCGACGGGCTGCCCCTCGTAGCCCGTCGCTGCCGCGACCGGGACCGTCCGCACCTGATCGCCGTCGTCGAGCCGCAGGCCGGAGGCGGCGATGGCGGCGACGTGGTCGGCGTTGCGGGTCACGAGCACGACGTCGTTGCCGGCGAGCGCCAGCACGCCGCCGATCGCCGAACCGAGCGACCCGGCTCCGACCACACAGATGCGCACGCCAGCACCGTACTGTCGGCGGCGAGGATGAAGCCGACGCACGACCCCCTCGACCGCACCGAACTGGCCGCCGCGCTCGACGACGCCGACCTCCGGGTGCTGCTGATGTGTCTCGTCCACGTCACCGGCGACCGCCGGTGGCTCGCCGACCCGTACCGCCCACGACGCGACGTCCGCCTGATCGCCGACGAACGGGCCGGCATCCCCGACTCGGTCGCCGACGAGATCCGATCGGCGGCACTCGATGCGCTGGCCGGCGGGCCGTTCGGGACGGCCATCGACGACCCCGGCGACGAGCTGATGCTCGAGATGATGCGCTGGTGCATGGGCGAGGACATCGACGCCGGGTATGCGCCGATGATGCGCGAGGACCTCGGCATGACGGCACGCGACGTCGAGTGGCACGACGGCAGCGCGCCGCCCATCGACCGGCACGTCGTCGTGATCGGGGCCGGCGCGAGCGGGCTGATCGTGGGCGCACGGCTGCATCGACTCGGCGTGCCGTTCACGATCGTCGAGCGTGCCGGCGACGTCGGCGGCACCTGGCGCGACAACACGTACCCCGGCTGCGGCGTCGACACCCCCAACCACGCCTACTCGTACTCGACCGGCACGCGGTACCGGTGGAGCCGCAACTTCTCACCTCAGGCCGAGCTCCTCGACTACCTGCGCGGTTGTGCGGACGAGTTCGGCGTCCGCGACCGGATCCGCTTCGAGTCGACGGTCACCGGCGCGACGTGGAACGAACGCGACCACTCGTGGCACGTACGGGTCTCGACGCCCGCCGGGGAGGAGCAGATCCTCGGCACCGACCTCGTGGTGGCGATCGGGCAGTTCGGGATCCCGTCGATCCCCGATCTGCCCGGCGCCGCCGACTTCGGCGGCTCGATGTTCCACACGACGGCGTGGCCGGACGACCTCGACGTCAGTGGCAAACGTGTGGCGATCGTCGGGACGGGTGCGTCCGCGATGCAGATCGTCCCGGTGATCGCCGGCGACGTCGAGCACCTCACGATCTTCCAGCGCAGCCCGCAGTGGGCGCGGCCGATCCCCCGCTACCACGACCCGATCAGCGACGGTGCGCAGTGGCTGCTGGCCAACGTCCCCCACTACGCCCAGTGGTTCCGGTTCACGATGCTCTGGCGATACGGCGACGGGCTGCTGCCGTACCTGCGCAAGGACCCCGACTGGCCGCACCCCGACCGGTCGCTGAACCGCGTGAACGAGCGACACCGGCAGGAGATGGTCGCCCACATCGAGGCCGAGCTCGGCGACCGCACCGATCTGCTCGACGCCTGCGTCCCGTCCTATCCCCCGTACGGCAAGCGGATCCTGCTCGACAACGGGTGGTACCGCACACTGCGGCGGCCGAACGTCGACCTCGTCACCGATCCGATCGAACGTCTGTCGGAGACCGGCATCGTCACCGGCGACGGCAGGTCGCACGACGTCGACGTCGTCGTCCTGTCCACGGGCTTCCGGATGACCGACATGGCTCGGGCGATCCACCCGGTCGGCCGAGGCGGCATCACCCTCGACGACGTCTGGGGCGACGACGACGCCACCGCACACCTGGGCATCACGGTGCCCGGCTTCCCGAACCTCTTCCTCATGCAGGGACCGTCGACCGGGCTGGGGCACGGCGGCAGCGCGATCTTCCAGGCCGAGAGCCAGACCCGCTTCATCACCGACGCGATCGTGCACATGATCGAGGGCGGCATCGCGGCGATCGAGCCGCGACGCGACGTCCACGACGAGTTCGTCCGCGACGTCGACGAACGCCACGCCGGCATGATCTGGAGCCACCCCGGCATGTCGACCTACTACCGGAACTCGCACGGCAGGGTCGTCTCGGTGACCCCGTACAGCCTGCTGGAGTACTGGCGGATGACCCACGACATCGACCTCGACGAGTACCTGATCACGCCCATCGACCACCTGGCGTCGACCTGACGCAGCACCGACCGTCAAGCTCTGGTCAACTCGCGCACGCGTGTCATAGAGATCGGCGTCTCGGACGTCGATACACACGATGATGTACGCAACAGCCGACAGCGGGAGTCGGCCGGCAGGGAACCGACCGGACCTCAGGGTCCTGGAAGGTGGCTCCGAGGTCCGGCAGGAACCACCCGGCCAGACCGCGCCCGTGGTGGCGGGCGCCGACGAGGGCGTCGTCGAGCTCTACGAGGCCGAGTACGTCGGCCTCGCCCGACTCGCATACCTGCTCGTCGCCGACCGGCACCGGGCCGAGGACCTCGCCCACGACGCGTTCGCCAAGCTGTACGAGAAGTGGGACGACCTCGACGACCACGACAAGGCGCCGGCCTGGCTGCGCACGACGGTCACCAACCTGGCGATGTCGTCGCACCGGCGGTCGGCGACGGCCCGCAAGCACGCTGCGCAAACGCCGTCGGATCAGGCGAGCGAGGCCGCCGCGTCGGCCGAGTCCGAGGCGCTCGGCCGCAGCACCAACCCGCAGATCGTCTCGGCGCTCCAGGCGCTCTCGCCCAAGCAGCGCACCGCCGTCGTGCTGAAGCACTGGCTGCGTTACACCGAGAGCGAGATCGCCGACGTGCTGGGCTGCTCGCTCGGCTCGGTTCGCACCCATCTCCACCGGGGGCACGCCGCCCTCGCCGCATCGCTGGGAGGTCAGCCGTGAACGACCGAGAGCTCCGAACACTGCTGGACGACGCCGCCATGTCGTTCACACCGCAGCCGAACCGCGCGCACCTCCGGACGCTGCTCGGTGCGCCGACTGCGACGGGGCGGCGCATGAGCGTGGTGCTCGGCGTCGCCGCCTCGCTGGCGCTGTTCGCAGGTGGCGCGGCCGCACTCACGACCGATCAGTTCGCCGGCATCCAGATCTCCGACCGGCTCGACTTCGACGGCGGGGTCCCCGATGCCGAGGGCACCCCCGTCCCGGGATCCGACGAGCCGACTGCCTCGAGCAGCGCCGGCGACCCGACGACGACCGCGCTCACCAGCACGACGACCAGCACCTCGACCACCACGTCGACCACCACGACGGTCGCGCCCACGACGGTCGCGCCGACCACGGCACCGCCGACGACGGCGGCCGCCCCGCTGCTCGACGGCATCGAGATCACCCCCGTCGAACCGCCGGTCAAGGTCGAGCCGAAGCCAGAGCCCAAGCCGGAACCGAAGCCCGAACCCAAGCCCGAACCGAAGCCCGAGCCCAAGCCCGAGCCGAAGCCCGAGCCGAAGCCCGAACCCAAGCCGGAACCCAAGCCCGAACCCAAGCCGGAACCGAAGCCCGAGCCCGAGCCGGAACCGAAGCCCGAGCCCGAGCCCGAGCCCGAACCGCCGGCGACGACCGAGCCCCCACACACGACCGAGCCACCGGCGACGACGGAACCGCCGGCGACGACCGAGCCGCCCGCCGAAGAGGTTCGCTTCAAGGCCTACCAGCACTGGGGCTCGTGCGACAGCGATCCCCCGTACGAGGAGTTCTCCGGCAAGGCCAGCCCGGGGACCGAGATCCACTTCTGGTCCCCGTTCGGCAGCGGCGGCACGTCGGCCGACGAACACGGCAAGTGGTACGTCAAGGTGATCTTCGAGGGCGCCCCCGTCGGGGAGACGTTCTGGATCGAGATGGAGACGTCGGACGGCCGGTACGAGGAGTTCAGCTTCGTCGTGACCGGCTGATCCGGTGTCAGGTCGCCCGTGCGATCCGCACGTCGCCGGACACCGTGCGCAGGCGGACGCGGACGGTCCGCCGGCCGCCGTCGTGCAGCCCCGACGACGCCTTCGAGGGCAGCATCGTCTTGCCGCTCAGCGTCGAGATGTCGGGCTCGACGCGGATGCCTGACGGCAGACCGAGCGAGATGTCGCCGGACACGCACTTCACGCTGACCTCGTCCCCGTCGCAGCAGTGCAGGGAGACGTCGCCCGAGGCGGTGCCGACGTCGACCGCCTCGCCGACCTGGGCGACGCGGACCCCGCCGGACGCCGTCGACGCTCGCAACCGACCACCGACGGTTCGCAGGTCGACGTCGCCGGACATCGTCGAACACGACGCGTCGGATCCGACCTCGTGCACGCGCACATCGCCCGAGGCCGTCGAGGCGTCGAGCCGGCGAGCGCGGTCGACTCGCACGTCACCCGAGGCCGTCCTGACCCGCAGGTCACCCAGGTCGCCCACCCCGACGACGTCGGCCGAGGCGGTCGAGACGTCGACGTCGCAGCCCTCCGGCACGTCGACATGCACACGGGTCGAACGGGAACGCCAGCCACCACCGCGACCGCCAGGTCGGACCGAGACCGAGTCGCCGACCTGCACGACCTCCCACGAGTCGGCCGATCCGCCGTCGATCGTCACCACGACGCGACCGGCCGCGCCGACGCGGACCTCGACCGAGCCCGACCGGCTGTGCACGTCGAGGCTCGCCGGCCCGGACACGTGGAACTCCTCGCGGCGTAGCATCAGAGGTCGAAGCTCTCGGTGACCCGCCGGCCACCTGCGTCGGTCGACTGTGCACGCCGCTTGAGCGCGTCGACGACCCACGAGTTCACGGAGTCACCGTCGGCCGTCGCCGACTGCTCGATCAGCCCCTTCAGCGTCGGCGGCAGACGCAGCGTGATGCGGGCATCGAAGTCCTCGAGGTCGGGTTCGGCGGGCTCGGGTTCGGCATCGGCGAGCCGCAGCGCCGGGTCACCGTCGACGAGCACGACCTCGACCGTTCGGTCGGGCAGTTGCGCACCGACCTCGGCGGCGGCCTGCTCGGCGAGCTGGAGCGCAGCCAGGTGCAGGGCCGGCTCGATCGCGTCGGCGATCTGCGCGACCGCGGCCTCGACCGCCGGATCGTCGCCGCCGACGGCGGCCTGGCCGACGATCGAGGCCCGCAGCGAGTTGACGACGGGACGAACGTGCATCTCAGGGCCGGCGGCGTTGCTGCTTGGCGGGCCGCGGCGGCGGACCCGAGCGCGGGTGGGCGTGCCGGGTGCGGAGCCGCCGCATGCGGTCGTCCTGGAGCGCCTTCATGAGGACCGGATCGTAGTTGAACATCGTCGTGACCCTTTCGTGGATGCCGTCGCGTCATGGATGACATCGCAACGACATTGAGTTGATGTCTCTATGATGTCACAATGATGTCACGTTGTCAACCCTCCTGGTCAGCAGGCGCTCGACCACCTCCGAGCTTCGTCTTCTGGACCTTGCCCAGCGCGTTGCGGGGCAGCGCGGCGACATGCCGGATCTCACGCGGACGTTTGTGCACCGACAACGAGCCGGCGACGTGGTCGATCAACGCGTCGGCGTCGACGCCGTCGGCGACCACGTAGGCGACGATGCGCTCCCCCAGGTCGTCGTCCGGCTGGCCGACGACGGCCGCCTCGGCGACCGCCGGGTGCGAGAGCAGCGCCGACTCGACCTCGGCTGCGCCGACCTTGTACCCGCCCGACTTGATGATGTCGATCGACGCCCGCCCGGCAATGCGGTGGAACCCGTCGTCGCCGATCGTCGCGGCGTCGCCGGTGACGAACCAGCCGTCGTCGGTGAACGACTCGGCGGTCTTCTCCGGCTGGTGGAGGTAGCCGTCGAACAGGGTCGCGCCACGCACCTCGAGGCCACCGATGGTCTCGCCGTCGTGGGGCACCGGGTCGCCACGGTCGTCGCGCAGCCGCGTCTCGACCCCGGCGATCGGCACGCCGACGTGGCCCGGGCGCCGCTCGCCGTCGTGGCGCGTCGAGAGCGTGATGAGCGTCTCGGTCATGCCGTATCGCTCGACGGGCGCCTGGCCCGTCAGCGAGCGCAGCGACTCGAAGACGGGCACGGGCAACGCGGCACTCCCCGAGACGAGGAGCCGCGCCGATGCGAGCGAGCGGGCGTGGTCGAGCGCCGCCGTGAGCCGCGACCACACGGTCGGCACGCCGAAGTAGAGCGTGCCACCCGCCGCCGCGTAGCGCTCGGGGGTCGACCGGCCGGTGTGGACGAGGCGCGATCCGACCCGCAGCGCGCCGAGCACGCCGAGGATCAGTCCGTGCACGTGGAACAGCGGCAGACCGTGCACCAGTCGGTCATCGGGCGTCCAGCCCCACGCATCGGCGAGTCCGTCGAGTCCGGCGGCGATGGCGCGCCGCGGGATCACCGCGCCCTTCGGCAGGCCGGTCGTTCCCGAGGTGTACATGATCAGCGCAGGCGCCTCGCTCGCCACCTCGGCCGAGACACCGGCGGGCCGGATCGGCACGGGGATCCGGTCGAGGGTCACCTCGGGCCAGTCGGGGTCGCCGATGACGAGTGTCGCGCCGGAGTCGGCGAGCACGTGGTCGCGCTCCATCGGGCCGGCGTCGGCGGCGACCGGGACGACGGGCACCCCGGCTCGGATGCCTGCCACGACGGCGATCACGGTGTCCAACGAGGGTGCGCCGTGCACCGCGATCGCCGGCGCGCCGGCGATGCGAGCGACGAGCGCGTCGGCGCGACCGGCGAGCCGCTCCCAGGTGGCCGACTCGCCGTCGACGACCACGGCGTCGGGCGCGTCGGGATGCGATCCGTGGAGCGCTGGCAGCAGACCGGTCATCGACTCATGGTCGTCGGCCGATCACGACGCCCGCAACCGGGACACGGGCTCGCAGTCTCCGCCCGACCCACATCATGACACGATCGGAAGCCTGGACAAGGGAATTGGTGTGTCATAGACTGACGGGTCATGGACGCCGAGCGGTCACAGGCCCACTTCGACGCGCTGATCGACGCCGACGAGCGCATCGAACCCCGCGACTGGATGCCCGAGGAGTATCGCAAGACCCTCGTCCGCCAGATCGCGCAGCACGCCCACTCAGAAGTCATCGGCATGCAGCCAGAGGGCAACTGGCTCACGCGTGCACCGTCGCTGCGCCGCAAAGCGATCCTCACCGCCAAGGTGCAGGACGAGGCCGGCCACGGGCTCTACCTCTACGGCGCCGCCGAGACGCTCGGCACGCCACGCGAGGAACTGCTCGACCTCCTCCACGCCGGTCGCCAGAAGTACTCCTCGATCTTCAACTACCCCACGCTCACCTGGGCCGACGTCGGTGCGATCGGCTGGCTGGTCGACGGCGCAGCGATCATGAACCAGGTGCCCCTGTGCCGCTGCTCCTACGGGCCGTACGCGCGGGCGATGATCCGCATCTGCAAGGAGGAGAGCTTCCACCAGCGGCAGGGGTACCAGATCATGCTGACGCTCGCCGAGGGCACACCCGAGCAACGGGCGATGGCGCAGGACGCACTCGACCGCTGGTGGTGGCCGTCGATCATGATGTTCGGACCACCGGACGCCGAGTCGGTGCACGGCGACCAGAACATGCGCTGGGGCATCAAGCGGTTCGGCAACGACGAGCTCCGCCAGCGCTTCATCGACGCCACGGTGCCGCAGGCCGACCTGCTCGGGCTGACGGTCCCCGACCCCGAGCTCCGGTTCGACGAGGAGACCGGCCACTACGTGCACGGTCCGATCGATTGGGATCACTTCTGGACCGTGGTGAAGGGCGACGGGCCGTGCAACCGCGAGCGGATGGCGACCAGGGTCGGCGCCCACGACGGCGGCGCATGGGTCCGCGAGGCGGCCACCGCCTACGCCGAGAAGCGGGCCACCCGCGCTGGGCGTGAAGGAGCTGCCGCGTGACCGGCAGCACGTCCGACTGGCCGCTCTGGGAGGTGTTCGTCCGCCCCAAGCGCGGCGTCAGCCACGTCCACAGCGGCACGGTGCACGCGCCCGACGCCGAGCTCGCGCTCCAGAACGCCCGCGACCTGTTCACGCGGCGGTCCGAAGGCGTGAGCATCTGGGTCGTGAAGTCGAGCGACGTCACCGCCAGCGACCCCGACGAGCGCGACGCGTTCTTCGACCCGGCGGGCGACAAGTCGTTCCGACACCCGACCGACTTCGAGCTGCCCGACGAAGTCGCCAACATGTGAGCGGTCCGCCATGCGCCCCGACACCCCTCCCCCGCCGCCCGATCACCTGCTGACGTACGTCCTCCGCCAGGGCGATCGTGCGCTGATCCTCGCCCAGCGGCTGCTCGAGGCGATCACGCACGCGCCCGAGATCGAGGAGGACATGGCGCTGTCGAACCTCGCCCTCGACCTGATCGGTCAGGCCCGGGCGCTGTACACGTACGCCGGCGAGGTCCAGGGCCCGGTCGACGGCGTCGTCCACGACGAGGACCACTACGCCTACACGCGCGACCCGCATGAGTTCCTCAACCCGCTCCTCGTCGAGCAGCCCAACGGCGATTTCGCCCAGCTGATCGTGCGGCAGTTCCTCCACGACGCCTGGGCGTTCTTCTACTGGCGGAGCATGGAGCACTCGACCGACGAGACCCTCCGTGCGCTCGCCGGCAAGGCGGTCAAGGAGACGACCTACCACCTCCGCCACTCGCGCAGCTGGGTGGTGCGCCTCGGCGACGGCACCGAGGAGAGCCACCAGCGGGCGCAGGCTGCGCTCGACGGGCTGTGGCGCTACACCGGCGAGCTGTTCGACAGCGACGAGGTCGAGGAGGCGCTCGTCACAGCGGGCGTCATCCACCCGCCGGCCGAGACGCTGTCCGAGCCGTGGCGCGGCACCGTGGCGAACGCACTCGAGGAGGCGACCTTGACGGTGCCCGACGACGGGGTGATGCACCGGGGCGGCCGCACCGGCACCCACACCGAGGCGTTCTCGTACCTCATCGGTGAGCTGCAGGTCGTCGCACGCGCCCATCCGGGGGCCTCGTGGTGACGATGATCGACGCCCAGGGCCTGGACGAGCTCGTCCGCGACATCGAGGACCCCGAGCTGCCGCACGTGACGATCGGCGACCTCGGCATCGTGCGCGACGTGACGATCGACCACGGCACGGCGACCGTGCTGCTCACCCCCACATACACCGGCTGCCCGGCCACCGACCAGATCCGCGACGACGTCACGACCGTCGTGCGCGACGCCGGCTACGAGCCCGACGTGCGGCTCGTGATGAGCCCGGCCTGGAGCACGGACTGGATCAGCGAGCGTGGGCGCGAGCGGCTCCGCCTCGCCGGCATCGCTCCCCCGTCACCCGTCGCCGACCAGGGTGCGACGCCGGTCGAGCCGCCGGTCGCCTGCCCGCGCTGCGGCTCGCGGCGTTCGCGGCTGATCTCCGAGTTCGGCGCGACGGCGTGCAAGGCCGCCTACGTGTGCGAGGCCTGCTCCGAGCCCTTCGAGCACTTCAAACCGCTGTGACCGCGACCGACACCGACACCGGCGCTGCGCCACTCGACGACGGCTTCCGGCCGCTGCGCGTCGCCGCCATCGACCACGACACCGACGACAGCGTCGTGGTCACGTTCGATCGTGGCGACCAGCGCCTGCGCTTCGAGCACGGCCAGCACCTGACGCTGCGTCGCGAGTTCGACGGGGTCGAGCTGCGGCGGAGCTACTCGATCTGCTCGCGGGCACCCGACGGCCCGCTCCGCGTGGCGATCCGCCGCGTGCCGGGCGGCGTGTTCTCGACCTGGGCGTCGACCGAACTGCAGGTCGGCGACGAGATCGACGCACTCCCGCCGCTCGGCCACTTCACGCACCGGATCGACCCGGCGGTCGCCCGCTCGTACGCGGCGCTCGCCGCCGGCAGCGGCATCACGCCGATCCTGTCGATCGTGTCGACGATCCTCGCCGCCGAGCCGCTCTCGCAGGTCTCGTTGCTGTACGTCAACCGCACGAGCCGCTCGGCGATGCTGCTCGACGAGCTGCTCGACGTCCGCGATCGCCACCTCGGCCGGTTGTCGATCGCGTTTGCGTTCACTCGCGAGGACACCGGCGGCGACCTGCTGTCGGGCCGGCCCGACCGCCAGCGGGTCGAGCACTGGATCGACGCCGGGTTCCTGCCGGCCGACGCCGACCACGCCTTCCTGTGCGGGCCGATCGAGCTGACCACTGACGTCAGGGAGGCGCTGGTCGAGGCGGGCCTGCCGATCGATCGCATCCACCGCGAGATCTTCACGACCAAGCAGCAGGGAACCGCCACGCTCGCCCCGCAGGAGATCAGCGAGGACTCGGTCGCCGTCGCGACCGGTCGCGCCACGCTGCACGGCCGCACGACCGAGTTCGACCTCTACGAGGGCGACTCCGTCCTCGATGCGGTGCAGCGCGTGCGCCCCGACGCACCGTTCTCGTGTCGGAGCGGGGTGTGCTCGACCTGCCAGGCGGTCGTCGTCGACGGTGCGGTCGACATGGCGGTGAACTACGGGCTGACGGACGACGAGGTCGGCCGCGGCTACGTACTGACCTGTCAATCGACGCCGACGACCGACCACGTCGACGTCGACTACGACACCTGAAACGACTACGACACCCGAAACCGATCGAGTAGTCCCGGCGCCCCGGACCCGAGCGGTGGCACGACGGTGGACAGCAGGCGCTGCTCGCTCGCGGCTGCGACCGAGCGGTAGACGGCACCTGCGACGTGCCGGGCCCGGGTGCCGATCCAGTCGGCCGGCAACAGCTCGGCCGGCAGCTGCGGGTCGGCGAGTGCGATCCGGCGGAACGACGCGACCAGCAACGTGCGGAGCTTGAACGCATCCTCGGGCGCCAAGGAGCCGGCGTCCGCGAACGGCTCGAACCGGTCGGTGAATGCCCGGTAGAGCTGCGCCAGGTCGTCGAGCGGTGCGCACCGCCTGGCGAGCCGCTCGGCACCGAGCGTGCCCTCGCCGTCGACGACCTCCGACCGCGACACGAGCACGTGCTCGAAGCCGCCCACTCGGGCGACCACGCCGGCCGCGACGTCGGCGGGCACGACCGGCGACGCGAGCACGTTCGGGCCGACCACGCCGAGCCCGGCCCACGTCAGCTCCTGACGCAGCCGCGCCCGCTGCTTGGGCGTCGACTCGGCACCGTCGATCACCACCAGGGTCCACGAACCGTCCCACGCGGTGGGCGTCGACCCGTAGATGCGTGCGTCGGCCTGCGCGAACAGGTCCCGCGCGGTGTCGGCGACGCGATAGAAGCTCCGCCGACCCTCGACGTGCGTGTCGAGCAGCCCGTCCTTGACGAGCCGGCTCAGCGACGTGCGGACGAGCCGCTCGCTGGCGCCGAACGCACCGAGGAGCACCGCCAGTGCACGGACCGAGACCGACGTCGACGGGCCGTGCGGGAGCAGCGCATCGCCGAACACCGTCACCAGCAGGTTGCGTGCGCTCGGTGCGCCGTTCGAGCATTCGGCGGCGCGCAGGTCGCGGAGGGCGGCGGCGCTCGGCGAGCTCACGTGTCGTACACGAGGCAGAACTCGTTCCCCTCGGGGTCGGCGAGCACCATCCACTTCGTGCCGACCTCGACGATCAGCTCGGTGATGGGACTCGCACCGAGACCGACGAGGCGCTCGGCCTCGGCCTCGATCTCGTCGCCGACGATGATGTCGAGGTGGAGCCGGTTCTTGGTCGCGGTCTGCGGTTCGGGCACCTGCTGGAACACGAGCTTCAGGCCGGTCGAACCGGCCGGCGGTACGGCCGAGCGGTACGGGCCGGCCGCACCGAACGGCTCGTACCCCATGGCGGCGACCCAGAACTCGCGCAGTGCGTCGGGGTCGGCAGCGTCGATCACGATCGCGAGCTGACGGCTGGCCATACCCGAACGGTAGCCAGGAGGGCGCCGTCTCAGCCGTCCATCTCGATCGAGACGATCCGGTAGCTCGGCACGCCGGTCACCTCGTACTCGGGGGCCTCGAGCGCTGCCGAGACCCTCGGCCCGGCGAGCAGGTCGTCGCGCGTCAAGCCGGCGGCGCGGACGATCTCGGCCTCGAGCTCGATGAGCACCTCGCCCTCGTCGGTGCTGATCGAGCCGAAGTTGATCTCGGAGAGCTCGTCGCTGCCGACCGGTCCCTCCTCGACGGTGATCTCCAGGCGGCCGGTCACCGTCGCGGGAGGCTCGACCTCGACGAACGTCACGGCGCCCTCACCGATCAACCTGCCGGCGGCACCACCGCCGCTCGCATCATCGTCGTCATCACCCCCGCACGCCACCACTACCAGGGTCGTCAGTACCACCACTCCGAGACGCCGCATCAGCTCGACGCTAGCGAGCGGCGGCCTTGACGGCCTGATAGCGAGCGAGCGCCTCGCGCCGTTCGGCGGCGTGGTCGACCATCGGCGCCGGGTAGTCCGAGCTGTCGAGCTCGGGGATCCACCGGCGGACGTACTCGCCGGTCGGATCCCACCGCTCCTGCTGCGCCGTCGGGTTGAACACCCGGAAGTAGGGCGACGCGTCGGTGCCGGTGCCGGCCGCCCACTGCCACCCGTGGTTGTTCGAGGCCAGGTCGCCGTCGAGCAGGTGCTGCATGAACCAGCGCGCACCCCACTGCCACGGGAGATGGAGGTCCTTGACGAGGAAGCTGGCGACGATCATCCGGACCCGGTTGTGCATCCAGCCCGTTGTTGCGAGCTGGCGCATCCCGGCGTCGACGATCGGGAAGCCGGTCCGGCCCTCGCACCACCGCTCGAACTTCGTGCGAGCCGCGGCACCCGTGTCGAGGTCGATCCGGTCGAAGCGGCGGTCGAGGTTCTCCCACGCCGTGTCGGGCCGGCGGAGCAGCACGTCGGCGTAGAAGTCACGCCACGCCAGCTCGGACTGGAACACCCGGTGCCCGTCGATCGACGGGTCCGACTCGACGAGCAGCCGGCGCGGGTGCAGCACGCCGTACTTCAGCAACGGTGACAGCCGGCTGGTGCCGTCGACGGCGGGCAGGTCGCGACGATCGGCGTAGCCGTCGAGGCCCGCGGCGCGGAACTCCTGCCAGCGTGCGCCGGCCGCCGCCGGATCGGGCACCTCGAGCTCGATCTCGGGGCGCTCGGGCAGCGGGTCGGACGGTGCCTCGATCCACCCGGGATCTGCTGGCGCATCGATCGGGTCGGCCCAGCCGGTGGCGCGCCACCGCTTCGAGAACGGCGTGAAGACGGCGTAGGCGCCGCCGTCGTCCTTGCGCACCGTGCCGGGCTCGACCGCGTACGGCGACCCGACGCCGCGCAGCCGACGGCCACCGGCCCGGAGAGCATCGGCAACCGCCGCGTCACGCGCCCGGCCGTAGGGGCCGGCGTCCTTCGAGACGTACACGGTCGTCGCGCCAACCTCTTCGGCCACGCCGGTGATGATGTCCACCGGGTCACCGTGCCGCAGGACGAGCGCTCCGCCGGTGGCGTCGCGGAGCGCGGCGAGGCAGTCGTGCAGCAGCGCGCGGCGCGGTTGCCCGGCCGATGCGAACGCCGGGTCGACGACGAACAGCGGCAACACCTCGCCCACCGCGCACGCTTCGGCCAGCGCCGGATGGTCGTCGACACGCAGGTCGCGCCGGAACCACATGATCGATCGGTCGGCCACCGGAACAGTGTGATCGCCGAGCGACGCGAACGCGCGGTCGAGCAGTCGACCCGGCGACCCGGCGACCCGGCAACCCAGGGTGACCTCCGGCCCTAGGAGAGGCCCCCGGCGAGGCGAACGATTGGGGTGAGAGATGCGCGCGAGGTGAGTGGCATGCAGCCCGACATCGATGCAGCGGCGGCGGCGACCGCGGCGACGGGACGGGACGGCGGAGCGGACACCGAGGTGGTGATCGCGCTGCGGGGCGTCGAGCGGGTGTACCGGTCGGGGCACCTCGACTACCTGGCGTTGCGCGGGGTCGACCTCACGGTCGACGCCGGCGAGATGGTCGCCATCGCCGGGCCGAGCGGCAGCGGGAAGTCGACCGTGCTCAACATCATGACGGGCATCGACCGCCCGACGTCCGGCTCGGTCACGGTGGGCGGACGCGAGCTCGACTCGATGAGCGAGGACGAGTTGGCGGTCTGGCGCGGCGAGCACGTCGGGATCGTGTTCCAGTTCTTCCAGCTGCTCCCGACGCTCACCGCACTCGAGAACACGATGCTGCCGCTGGACTTCGCGCGCCGGGGCAGCGTGGAGGAGCGGCTGACCACCGCGAACGAGCGACTCGAGCTGGTCGGCCTGGGCGATCGGGTGGATCGGTTCCCGAGCGAGCTGTCGGGCGGCGAGCAGCAGCGGGTGGCGATCGCGCGGGCGATGGCATGCGATCCGTTGCTGCTGGTCGCGGACGAGCCGACGGGCAACCTCGACAGCGAGACCGCCTCGGCGATGCTCGACGTGTTGCAGTCGGTGAACCGCACCGGCACCACCGTCGTGTACGTCACCCACGACGTCACGCTCGGTGCGCGCGCCGGCCGCGTGGTGACGCTGCGTGACGGCGTCGTCGTGGACGACGGGCGATGACGACCGCGCTGACCCGGTACGCCTGGCGCCAACTCACCCATCACCGGGCGCGCACCGCCTTCACCGTCGCGTCGCTCGCCGCAGCGGTCGTGGGTACGTGGCTGTTCGCCGCGCCACGCGACTTCGACGCAGCGATGGACGAACGCGTCGACTCCCAGCTGCTCCACGACCTGGTCCTGCGACCCGACGGCGTCGCGCTCGCCGACGACGACCTGGCCGCGCTGCGCGAGATCCCGAACGTCGCCGGCCTCGAGGCTCGCACCACGCACATCACCGAGCTGCGGATCGGCGATCGCATCCAGGACGTCTGGCTGATCGGCGTCCTGGACTTCGCCGATCAACAGGTGAACGTGGTCGACGTCGCGCACGGCGACGCACCACGATTCGACGGGGGTTCGCTCGAGGCCCTGACCGATCCGGTCAACGACCTGCACGGTCGTGCCGCGGGCCGGGTCGGCGACGTGGTGCAACTCCGCACGGCGAGCGGCGCCTGGGAGGACACCACGATCACCGGTGAGGGCAGCTCGATCTACTTCAGCCACAACGCATCCGACTGGATCCCGGTGCTGTACATGCCGGCCGAAGCGGTCTGGGAGCTCGCGCCGTTCGATCGGCTCTTCACCGAGATCGACGTCAGGGTCGGTCGCCGGGACGACGCGGTGCTCGCCGCGACGATCGATGCGATCCGCGACGGACTCGCGGATGTGAAGCCGAACGTCGGGTACAACGCACTCGTCGACATCCGCCCCGCCGGCGAGTGGCCGGGCCAGGACGACTTCGACAACTTCCAGGTGCTGTTCTGGGTGATCGCCGGCGTCTCGGTGTTCTCCGCGCTCGTGCTGGTCGCCTCGACCATGACGACCCTCGCCCGCGAACAGGCACGCGAGATCGGCATCATGAAGAGCATCGGCGGCCGGCGCCGGCAGATACTCGCGACCTACCTGGCGACGAGCGCCCTGCTCGGTGTCGGTGGCACGGTGATCGGCACGGCGATCGGGCTGCCGGTCGCCAACCTCCTCACGAACTACCTGGGCCGGTTCCAGGGTGTCGAGCCCGGGTGGCGCGTCAGCGGTCTCGCGCTCGCCTCGAGCGCAGTGGTCGGCATCGGTGCAACCCTGCTCGCATCGGTGCCACCCCTGCTGCGAGGCACCCGCATCACCGTTCGCGAGGCGCTCGGGCAGCCGGGTTCGGATGCGTCGTTCGGCGCGTCGCGCGTCGATCGCCTGACGACGCGAGGCCGGTGGTTGCCGCGCACGGCCCAGCTGGGCCTGCGCGCCGCGGGACGACGCAGGACCCGCAGCATCGCCACACAACTCCAGATCGCGCTCGCCGTGGGCACGCTGCTCGGCTTCGCCTCGCTCGCCATCACCCTGATCGAGGTCAGCGAGGAGAGCCGCGCTGCCGAAGGCGGCGACATCGAGGTGTACGGCTTCGGATCCGGGCGCCGGCTCGGGACACGAGCCGCGGAGCAGATCGCGCAGATCGAGGGGGTCGACAGCGTCCAGCCGACCGTCGGGGCCGATCTGCTGGTCGGCGACACCGAGACGTTCGCGTGGGGCCTCCCCGCCGACCCCGTCTTCGGGTACCAGCTGAGCGAGGGACGCTGGTTCACCGAGGCCGAGAACGACGCCCGGTCCCACGTCGCAGTCGTCGGACCGGCGCTGGCGACCATCCACGACCTGTCGGTCGGCGACTCGGTACGAGCGGACACGCTGAGCGGTCCGGTCGACCTCGAGGTCGTCGGGATCGACAGCACGATGGTCGGCGACGGCCGGGCGCTGTTCGTCCCGATCGACACCGCGTTGGCGCTCAGCGAGCGCGAGGAGCCGAGTTGGTTCTGGGTGACGACGACCTCACGAGACACCGCCGCCATCGATCGGGTGCACGTCGAGATCCGCGAGCTGCTCGACCGGGAGCGGTACGCCTACGGGGCCGACGTCCGGTACATCGAGCGCGAGGCCGATCGCGCCGAGGACCGCATCGTGGTGACGATCATCATGTCGATGGGCATCCCGATCGTCGCGATGGGCATGATCGGGCTGGTGTCGGCGATGACGACCAACATCGTCGAGCGAACGCGCGAGATCGGGATCCTCCGGAGCATCGGGGCGCGGGCGCGCGACATCCGTCGCGTGTTCCTCGCCGAGGCGGTGGTGCTGGTCGTGCTCGGATGGCTGCTCGGGATCGCCTTCGGGTATGCGATCGGGCGGATCATCCTCCACGCGATGGGCAACGCGTTCGACGTCACGTTCACGCTCCGCTACCCGCTCTGGCCGATCGCCGTGACGCTGGTGCTGACGTTGCTGGTCGCCGTGCTCGTGCTGCGCCGCCCGCTCCGCCGCGCCGGCCGGCTCCCACCCAGCGTCGCCCTCCGCTACGAGTAGGCCGCCGGGTACGCTCGGCGGCGATGTCCGCCTGCAGCGACGCCGTGCGCGACGGGCGGCCGGCGTGAGGGCGGTCGTCTACGACCGGTACGGGCCACCCGACGTGCTCCGCCTCGAGGAGGTGCCGATGCCGACACCTGCCGCCGGCCAGGTGCTGGTGAGGGTGGCCGCCACCTCCGTCAACCTCAGCGACTGGGAGTGCCTGCGCGGCACACCGCTCTTCGCCCGGGTCGGCGGGCTGCGAGTGCCGGCGAGGCGCACGCTCGGCTCCGACATCGCCGGTCACGTCGAAGCCGTGGGAGCGGGCGTCACCCGCTTCCGTCCCGGCGACGAGGTCTACGGCGACAACCTCGGACTCAAAGGTGGCTTCGCCGAGTACGCCGTGGCACCCGAGTCCGCGCTCGCCGCGAAGCCCCCGGAGCTGACGTTCGGCGAGGCGTCGGCGATCCCGCAGTCCGGCGCGATCGCGCTCCAGGGAACCGCCGGAGCGGCACCCGGGACGCGCGTGCTGATCAACGGCGCCGGTGGTGGATCGGGCTCGTTCGCGATCCAGGTGGCGAAGCAGGCCGGCGCCCACGTGACCGGCGTCGACAACGCCGGCAAGCTCGACTTCATGCAGTCGCTCGGTGCCGACGAGGTGATCGACCACCGGCAGCACGACTACACGCGGACCGACGAGCGGTACGACATCATCCTCGACCTCGTCGCGGACAGGTCGGTGCTCGCGATCCGTCGTGTCCTCGCCGATGGCGGCCGGTACCGCTGGGTCGGCGGCTCGGTGTCGATGCTCCTGCGGCTGGTGACGGCCGGTGCGGTCACCGGTCGCCTGACCGGTCGGCGGCTGGGCATGCTCGTCGTGCGGCAGGGTCCCGAGCACTTCGCGCCGCTGGCCGACCGTTGCGTCGCCGGCGACGTCGACATCCACATCCACCGCACGTTCCGGCTCGACGAGGTCCCGGACGCCCTGCGCGAGATCGGCGAGGGTCGCGCCCTGGGCAAGGTCGTCGTCGAGCTGGCCTGACGTCCGCCGTCGCGGCCCCTCGGCAGGCGGCCCCCCTTGGCAAGGGAGGCCCGATCGGAGGACGATGGAAGCGGAGGTGAGGAACGTGGACCAAGGGATGCTCCTCGTGGTCGGCGGCGTCTTCCTGCTCTTCCTCTTCGGCGTGATCCTGGTGGTGACGGGCATCGTCGGTGCCGATCCCGACGCGTACGCGTTGGAGATCGGCCACCGGTGGAACCGCCGGAAGCGGGAGGTCGTGGAGGGTCCGAGCCAGCACCGGTTGCGCACCGCCCTGATCGGGATCGCCATGATGGCGATCGCCGTCGGGATCGCCGTCCTGCTCTCGGTCTGACCACTCAACCAGTAGCTCAGGGGTGCTCGCTCGGGCTGGGTGCCACGGGCGTGGACGCGCCGAGCAGGTTGCGCAGCACGTCGAACCGTGACTCGTGCGCGTCGCGCCCGAGCGCCCACCAGATGAGCGCGAACACCGCGCTGAGCGAGATCAGCGCGCCGTACCCCAGCGACCATTCGAGACCGACGTAGTCGCCGACGAGGCCGGTGATCGGCCCGCCGATCGGGTACGAGCCGAGGAAGGCGACTGCGGTCAGCGCAAGGATGCGACCTCGCATGTCCGGCGGACACAGCTGCTGGGTGATCGCGTTCATCGAGGTCACGAAGCCGGCGCCGCCCAACCCGAGCGGCACGGCGAGCACCAGCGCCAACCAGACCCGGCCGGACCAGGCGAGGGCGAGCGCAGCGATGCCCAGCAACAACCCGTTGGCGACCATCCAGCGCAGGGTGACCACCCGACGCCCGGCGGTCAGGAGCGAGCCGAGCATGCTGCCGATGCTCAGCGTGGTGAGCACGATTCCGAACCAGAACTCGTCGCCCCAGATCTCGCGGGACATGCGGGGGAACACGACGTTGTGGTTGAACCCGAACGTCGCCACGATCGCGAACACGACGAACGGCGCGAACAGCGCCGGCGTGTCGCGCACGAACCGCAGCCCGTCGCGGATCGGGGTACCGCCCTTCTCGGCGAGCGGCGCACGGTGGAGCTCGCTCTCGTCGAGCAGGAACAGACTGCCGAGAATCGCCAGGAACGAGACGGCGTTGATCGTGAACAACCAGCCGGTGCCGATCGGCCCGACCAGGAGCGCAGCGATCGCCGGCCCGAAGATCCGCGAGCCGGTCATCGTCGCCGTGTTGAGCGAGATCGCGTTGGCCATGTCCTCCTCGGGCACCAGCTCGGTGACGAATCCGCGCCTGGCCGGGTTGTCGATCGCCGAGATCACGCCGAGCACGAACGTGAGCACGTAGATGATGCCGAGGTTGATCGTGCCGGTCAGGTCGAAGACAGCCAGCGCCACGGCCTGGATCGCCAAGCCGCCCTGCGTCATCATCGACAGCCGCCGCCGGTCGCGCTGGTCGGCGACCGCACCGGCCCACGCACCGAGGAACAGCATCGGCAGGAACTGCAGCGCCGTCAGGACACCGATGGCGGTGGTGCGACCCGTCAGACGGTCGACGAGGATCGCAGTGGCGGTGAACTGCATCCACGTGCCGATGTTCGAGAGCATCAGCCCGCTGAAGAACAAGCGTGCGTTCCGATAGCGGAGGGAACGGAACGTCGCGGCCATGGCGGCCCATCCTGCCCGACCCGTCCGAGCACGGCGGGCTCGGAGGCGTCGTCGCACACACCGGCGCCGTGGCCCGTGTGCCCGATCGGGCACACGGTCTCGCCCGAGGGGCCGGATCGCCGTGATTGACGGGCGACGGCACCGGAGTGACACTGCGGGGATGGGGCGCGCACACGGCGACGTCGGGACCGGCCCCCACGCGGCGCCCGCACCCGATCTTCTCCCGCGCCGGGACGACCAGGTGGTGGACGACCTCCAGCGTCGCCTCGGCAACACCGGCGTGCAGCGGCTCGCGCAACGACTCCGAGAGGCCGATGCCGGGGCGGGCGGCGGCGGAGCGGGCGCAGGCGGCGGCGCTCCGGAACCCGACCAGCTCAGCCCGAGCATGGCCCAGCAGCTCGCACGCCGCCTCCGGGACGCCATGGAGGGGTGGGGGACGGACGAGGACGCGATCTACGGGGTGTTCACCGGACGAACGCAGTCGCAGGTCGACGCCATCGAGCGCGCGTACGGCGCGCTGTTCGACCGCGATCTCACGGCGGACCTGCACGACGAGCTGAACGCCGGCGAGCTGCGGCGCCTCGCCGCGCTGGCCCCTCAGGAACCGTCGCCGGCCGCCGGAGCCGCGGGTGGCGGTCTCGCAGCAGCGGCCGAACGCGTCAACCGGGCGGAGCCCGCGGCGCGACGCCTCCGGGCCGCGATGGAAGGGCTCGGCACGGACGAGGATGCGATCTTCGCCGTCCTCACGGGGCGCAGCGCGGCAGAACGCCAGGAGATCCGCGACACCTACGCCCGGATCTACAGCCGGTCGCTCGAGACGGACCTCCGCGACGAGATGAGCGGTGCCGAGCTGACCGAGGCGATGCGCCTCCTCGGTCAAGGCGAGCTCTCCGCTGCCGACGAGCTGCACCAGGCGATCACGGGGCTCGGGACCGACGAGGGCCGCATCATGCGCGTGCTCGAACAGGTCGGCGCGTCGCCGGCCGCCGTCACCGCCCTGCTGGCCGAACATCAGCGGAAGTACGGCAGCCTGCTCGTGGCCCTCGAGGACGACCTGTCGGGCGGCGAGCTCGACCGTGCCCGCGACCTGCTCGGCCGCGCCGGCGACGAGGCGGCGTGCTTCGAAGTGCTGAACGGGGCCGACCCGGATCTCCTCCACCAGGTCGCGGACTTCGGGTTCGCGACCACCGCCGAACGGCTCCGGCTCGTGGGACGCGTCCACACCGAGACCGTGGTGGGCGACGACGACGAAGGGGTGCTCGAGCGCATCTGGCTGGCGCCCGACATGGCCGAGCCCGCTGCGCAGAACCAGGCCCTGTACCGGACCAGCCGGAGTCGCGGCGCCGAGATCCCCGAGTCGCTCTCCACGTTCGGCCGGTTCGAGAACCGCTTCGAGCAGGACATGTTCGAGGGCGTCACGACCGTCGGCCACGGGCTGTTCGACTGGACGCTCGTCGGCGACCGTCTCGACGTGCGGGTCCCGATCGACTTCGAGCCCGCGTCCGGCGTGACACCTCCGTACGCGCTCTGGCAGACGCAGATCAACAACACCTGGAACCAGTTCGCCGTGCGCGAACCCGGCGGGCGGAGGATCCCCATCCAGTTCACGATGGTCAACGACTCGAACGCGTCGCGAGAAGTCGAGGTCGTCGAGAACAAGATCCCCGGACAGATCTCGCCCGAGGATCGTGCGAACGCCGGGAAGTTCTACGTCATGATGCGCCCGTCGACCGTGCCCCACGAGTTCGGCCACTTCATCGGCCTCCCCGACGAGTACCAGCGCAGCCACGACGACTTCCGCCAGATCACCGGCGCGGTGCCGACCGGCCCGGCCAACACCTCCGGCCAGACCAATGCGCAGATCGCCGACGACCTCCACACCGCACTCCACGCCGATCCGCAGGCACAGCGGCGCATTCAAGCGAGGGCGTTGCTCACGACCGTCGGCCTGCTCGTCGGCGGCATCCCGCAGCAGGGCGATTTCGCCCAGGCGGTCCTGGCCGAGTACGACAGCCGGCATGGCTCGCTCGAAGACGACCTGGTCGATCAGCTCGACCAGGACGCCGACCGCGGTGATCGCTGGGTGCTGCAGACCGTGTTCTCGTATGCGAGCAGGTCGGTGATGGGCAACCCGGAGGTGTTCGGGCCCGCACCCCACACGCATCCGGTCGAGCCGCGCCACCTCCGGGAGTTCGTCGCCATCGTGCAACGGCGCTTCCCCGGCGAGAACTGGTCGATCGGCGCGCGATGAAGCAGCTTCGCTTCGATCGCCGATCGGTGACGTCACCACCCGAGCGCGAGGTCCTCGAGATCGAGGTCGACGGGAGCTTCACCATGTGGCGATCGACCGGCGACCGCGTCGGCCGCTTCGCCGGCTCGCTCGACGAGTTGGACGAGATCGAGGCCGAGATCAATCGGGCGATCGACCGGCGGCCACCACGGGCCGAGCCGCTCCTGCCGGACTCGTCCGTCGAGCGGCTGATGATCGACGACGAGACGATGCTCCAGGTCTCGGCCGACGACGAGCTGGACGGACCGTGGGGCGATCTGCTGCAGCGCTGCCGTGGTCTGCTCGACGACCTCCGCGCCCATCCCCTCGCAGCCCTGTCGATCGACCTCACCGAGCCGACCCGACCCACCCTCGTCCACGTCGGCACCGAAGGACTCCACGTCGAGTTGATCCAGCCGGCGGCCGTGGTCGAGACGTGGCTCGGCGGCCAACTGACCGCCAGCGCCCGGGGCTACGCAGACGTGATCGCGTCGACGGTGGTCGATGAGGGATGGCGCCTGGAGATCGAGGTGCCGGATGCGGTCGTCGCGCCGGGTGCGACGATCCTCGCGCAGGTCGGGCTCGACGCCTACGACGGCGAACTCCCGATCCCGGTCGCCGTGCACGCCACGACGCAACCGAGGTGATCGTGGCTCACGCTGCGACGGGCAGCGCTCCGGTGTCGATGCCGTAGAGCTCGGCGACGTTGCCGGACAGGATCGCTTGCCGCTGCTCGTCGGTGAGGCCGGCCGCCTGCTCGGCGAGCATCTCCTGCGACCACGGCCAGGTCGAGTCGGAGTGCGGGAAGTCGTTGGCCCACATCAGCCGGCGCCAGTTCATGTGATCGGCCTGCCGGAAGGCAGTCCAGTCATCCTGGAACGTCGTGTAGATGTGCTCCGCGAAGTACTCCGAGGGCAGCTTCGACAGCTCGATGCCGGGCGCCATCCAGTTGCGGTGCCGGTTGTAGGCGTGGTCCATCCGGTACATGTAGTGCGGCACCCAGCCGGCGTCGGCCTCGACGCACACGATCCGCAGACCGGGGTGGCGCTCGAAGACGCCGCCGAAGACCAGCGTCCCCATGATGTCCTGGATGCCGCGGATGATGCCGAGGAAGCCGTTGAGGCGCGAGCCGCGCGGCTTGCCGTTGAAGGCGCTGCTGCGCGACGTCAGGATGTGGAAGCTGAGCGGCAGTCCCAGGTCGACGGCCGCCTCCCAGAACGGGTCCCAGGCGGGGTCGTCGTAGTCGGCGCCGCCGCCGTCGGGTGTCAGCGTGCCGGGCTCGCCGGGCATCATCACGCCGCGCAGGCCGGCCGCCTCGATCGCCTCGATGTCCGCGATCCCCTCCTCGATCGTGCGGAGCGCGGTCTGGCCGCAGCCGAGCAACCGGTCGGGGGCCTCGGAGCAGTATCCGGCGATCCAGCGGTTGTAGGCGTCGAAGCAGGCCTTCTTGAAGTCGGCGTCGTCGTGGTTGCAGATCATCATCCCGACGGTCGGGTAGATCACCTCGGCCGACACGCCGTCGCGGGCCTGGTCGGCGAGTCGGTGGCTCGGGTCCCAGCCCGAGCGATGGAGCTCGTCGAAGCGCACGCCGCCGATCGTCAGCTCCTCGGCCGGTTTGCCGGCGGCTGCGACGAGGCCCATCGCGATCGGGCGGCCCATGCCGGGGATGACGAACACGTCGCCACGCTCGTCGTCGCCGACCATGTGCGGCGCCCGGTCGCGGAACGCCGGGTCGATGTGGTCGACGTAGCAGTTCGGCGGCTCGGTGATGTGCGAGTCGGCGCTGATGACGGGGAACGGGTAGCTCATCGGACCGGTGCGGGCTGGGCACCACGGACGAGCCGCCCGGGTGTCGCGCCGGTCGATTCGCCGTCGGCCATGATCTCGGTCCCGGCGACGAACGTGTGGCGGTAGCCGGTGGCCCGCTGCAGCATCCGACGACCACCGGCCGGCAGGTCGTGCACGATGTCGGGCACGTGCAGACGGAGGTGGTCGAAGTCGATGACGTTGACGTCGGCCCGGTAGCCCGGCGCGAGCACGCCGCGGTCGTGCAGCCCGACCGTCTCGGCGGTCATGCGGCACTGCTTGGCGATCAGCGTCTCGACGGGGATCCGGCCGCGGGGGCGGTCACGGCCCCACCACTGCAGCAAGGTGGTCGGGAAGCTGACGTCGCAGATCGTGCCGACGTGGGCGCCGCCGTCGCTCAAGCCGGGCACGGCCGCGGAATGCTGCAGCATCTCGCCGACGACGTCGAGGTTGCCGTTCGCCCAGTTCAGGCTCGGCACGTAGAGCAGCGCCCGGCCGTCGGCCTCGAGCAACCAGTCGTACGCGACCTCGACGGCGGCGCGGCCCTCCCGGTCGGCCGTCGCCGCCGCGGAGTCGGCCGGGTCCGGCTCGTAGTTCGGCGGGTCGCCGAGCCGGAACATCTGCGGAAACCAGCCGACGACACCGCTGCCGAGCTTGCCGCCCTTCTCGACGTGGGCGCCGTCGATGATCGCCTGCCGGACCTCGGGGCGCCGCATGCGCGCAACTCGCTCGGCGAGCGAGAGGTGCTCGATCTCGCAGTAGGCCGCGCTGAACATGAACGGGTTGAGCGTCGTCTCGAGGCCGAGCATGATGCCGACCGCCCGGGCGCCGACCTGGCCCCGCATCGTGACGCCGGCTGCGGTCGCCTCGGCGAACCGGTCGAGCTCGATCTTCCAGTCGTCGGGCCGGCGGGGCGCCTGGGCGATGGAGACCGAGATCGGCCGGCCGGATTCGGCCGCCATTGCGTGGAACAGGTCGAGCTCGGCTTCCATGTCGATGAAGTCGCTGACGACCTGGAGCACGCCCTGGCCGGCGGCGCCCATCGCCTGGGCGATCCCGACGAGCTCGTCGGCCTCGGCTCGCAGCGCCGGCGTCGGCTCGCCGAGGGAGGACTTGTGGTTCAGGGTGCGGCTCGTGGTGAAGCCGAGCGCGCCGGCCTCGACCGCCTCACGGGCGATCTCGGCCATCCGGGCGATGTCGTCGGGCGTCGCCGGCTCCTGGTTCGCTCCACGCTCGCCCATCACGTGGAGCCGGACTGCGCCGTGCGGGAGCTGGGCACCGAGATCGATGTCGCGCGGCTTGCCGTCGAGGTCGTCGAGGTACTCCGGGAAGCTCGACCACTCCCACGACAGGCCCTCGTGGAGTGCCGTTCCCGGGATGTCCTCGACGCCCTCCATCAGCTGGATCAGGCGCTGGCGGTCCTGCTCGTGGACGGGCGCGAAGCCGACTCCGCAGTTGCCCATGACGACCGTGGTGACGCCGTGCCAGCTCGACGGCGCGAGCTGGGTGTCCCACGTCGCCTGGCCGTCGTAGTGCGTGTGGATGTCGACGAAGCCAGGTGCGACGAGGTGGCCCTCGGCGTCGATCTCCCGGCGCCCGCTGCCGTCGACGTCGCCGGCCGCGGTGACGAGACCGCCGGACACCGCCACGTCGCCGACGAATCGGTCACCGCCCGTCCCATCGACCACCGTTCCGTTCCGGATCACCAGATCGTGCTCAGCCATGCGGACCCCCTTCGCCCCGGCACGCCACGGTACTGCCCCGGCAACTGGCGCCCCCGGTCGTACGGGTCGAGCGGACGCAGGTCAGCGGATCGTCGAATCGACGACCTGGGGGGCGCCACGACCGAGGAAGAAGATCCCCGGGAAGCCTCTGGTCTCGAAGCCGAGGCTCGGGTTGCCATCGAGCAGCGACCGCTCGATCCGCAGCTCGCCGGTGCGGTTGTTCGACACGAAGAAGATGGCGCCACCGCCTTCGCGGGCACTGTTGCCCTCGATGACGCTGCCCCGCAGGTCGAGCGTGAATCGGTTGCCGTCGAGGTAGATCGCGCCGCCGCTGCCACCGCCGGGCGTACCGGCTCGGGCCGGGTTGGCGCCGTTGCCGATCGCGTGGTTGTTCGTGAACTCGCTGTTGTAGATCCGCCACGAGACGCCGATGCTCGAGATCGCGGCCCCGTTGGAGCAGTCGTTGCCACGGAACTCGCTCCCTGCGACGACGACCGGCAGCCCTTCGTATTGGCTGAGCACGCGCAGGGCTGCGCCGCCGAGGTCGGGCCCCGCGGAGTCGCACCGGTTGTCGATGAACGTCGAGTCGAGCACCTTGACCCGACCGCCCCGGACGAAGACCGCTCCCCCGCCGCCCCCCTCGGTGACGTCGCCGGTGCTGTTGCCGTCCCTGAACGTCAGGCCCTGCATCGTGAGCTGCGGGTGGTCCTGGTTCTGGCAGTGCGGCGTGGTCCAGATCTGGGCCCGGTCGCACGTGTTCATGTACAGGATGCGACGCTGCCCGGCACCGCTCAACGTGACGATGCCGCCCCCGTCGAGCACGACGATCGGCGAGGTGTTCACCACCTTGGCGGTCTGCGTCATCGTGATCGTCACCGGGTCGGGCCCGCAGTCGAACGTGATGATCCCGCCGGCGGCGACGGCGTCGACGACCGCGCGAGAGGTGCAGCTCGCAGGGGTGCCGGTCCCGATCACCCGATCGGGGTTCGACGTGTCGACGAGGCGTGCCTCGGAAGGCAGGGGAACGTCGCCCGGGTCGTCGGCCCGCTGGAGCGGCACCCGCTCGGCCGGCTCGTCGGCCGTCGCCGCGCCGTCGATCCCGGAGCCGAGCGCGGCGGCCACGGAGGCGACACCCGCCACCGCGAGGGCGACGGCGACGGCGGCGGTGGGGCTTCGTCCGGTCACGCCTCCAGTATCGACGACGGCTGCGGCCGCCCTGAGGCACCGCTTCGGTCATGGCTCAGCAGTGGTCCTGGAAGCCGTGGAGCGGGAGCTGACCGGTCAGCGTCACGAAGCCGGCCTCGAGCTCGGCGCAGCTGTTCTGGGTGATGCGCAGCATCGCCAGCGGCCGGTCGACGAGGCCCCACACGATGATCTCGGCGGCCTGCTCGATGCCGTTCTCGTGCCAGATCACCTCGTCGTAGTTCGACCAGTGGTCGTAGCCGCGCAGCTCCTGGAACGCCGAGCGGGCGTCGTCGCCGGCGTTGTGGTCGACCCACGCATGGGCGAACTCGTGCAGGATGGTCACGGCGGTCGGGAACCCCGGCGCCGTCATGCACAGCTCGACGTTGCTGCCCTCGGGAGCGTGCCGGTGCAGGCCCTGGGCGCCGTTGCAGCCGGTCCGGTCCTCGCCGTGGTAGTTGAAGCGGATCGACGGCAGCTCCATGTCCGCCTCCTCGAACAGCGAGAGCGCCCAGTGCACGGCGTCCTGGATCTCGACCGGTGCGTCGGCGTCGATCTCGTGCCGAACGGGCGAGTCGGCGTGCTCGTCGGTGTGCGTCGACGCCGCCGTGAGGGCGTCGGTGGGCGTGTTGACGGCGGCGAAGGCGCCGATCAGAACGGCGACGTTGATGGTGATCGAGGCGGCGGTGCGGAGGAGCTGGTGGCTGGTCATGCAGCCACCGTCCGCGTCGCGGCTTCGGGGCCGCTTTCGAGCACTCAAGCCCGGCTGTCAGCGACTTAAGGGCCACATAAGTCCTGGTCAGAGCGCTGGCCGACGTCGCGTTTAGTTGCGCCTCAGTCGGCTTCAGCCGGTGCGAAGACCGGTGCGAGACGGTGGCGCCATGACACAGCAACTGACACGAACCGACCCACGACCCGGGCCCGCCGCGCCCGCCCTGGATCGCCCCCGGCGCCGGATCGTCCGGCTCGCCGCCACGCTGGGTGTTGCAGCGGTCACAGGATCTGCGGTCGTCGGCGCCGTGGTAGACGGCCACGATGCGGTAGACCCGGAGCACCCCGTACTCGACGCCCCCGCTGAGGTGCCGGCACCCGCCGAACCGAGCCCTCCGCCGCCCCGGGCTGCGGCCGAGATCATTCAGGCCGAGATCGACGCCGCAATCGCCGACCGGGGCCGCGCAGCGGCCAACTCGGACGAGGTCGTCGAGGGGCAGCCCGCCACCGCACCAGCCGTCGAGCTCGCAACGGACCGGGCGGTCGAACCGGCCGCGACCACGCCTGCAACGGCTCGTCGCCCCGCGTACCTGATCATCCAAGACGAGATCGACCGGGCCCTCGCAGAGCGGGACGGATGATCGTCGACACCGCTGCTGACCTGCGGTTCTAGCGCCGTCCACGTGCTGGTTCCACCACCAGCGCAGCCTGATGTTCCGGATCTACGGCCGCTTTCCCGGCAACGATATGGGGGTCAACTTCGACTACTACCTCGTGCCGCCGGTCGACGCCAACGCCCCGCACTCGGCGGTCGGCACCACGATTCTGGCGGCCGGCCTCGCCGACGAGCCGGCGGTGCGGCTGCTGCTCGAGCATCTCGCGAGCCCCGAGTTCGGCACGATCTGGGCGGCCGAGGACCGGCCCTTCGACGCCGGCTCGGTCGCACCGCCGGGCACCGGCTTCGTCCCGCCGAACCGCCGCTTCGACACCGCCGCGTTCGGCCCGGCGAGCGACCCGAGGTCGATGTGCACCTGCGCATGCTCGGCGACATGCGGGCCCGCGATCGACGCAGGCACGTTGCGCGGCCATGCGTCCGACGTGTTGCCGGTCTCGCTCGGCCGCCTCGCCGACGGCCAGCCGATGCTGCTCTACGAGGGGATGATGGACTGGGTGCGCGAGGTCCGCACGCTCGAGGAGATCTTCGCCGACTTCGACGAAGCGGCCGACTTCGGCACGGTGAAGGGGTTCTGAGCGGCTACCAGGACCGTGACCAGGGCTTAAGTCCTGGCTAAGCGCCGTCGCGCAGACTGCTCCGGACCACGTAGTGTCGAGCGAGGGGGCCACATGGAGTACCGGGTCTTGGGCAAGCTGGAGGTGCTGCGCGACGGCGATCCCGTCGATCTCGGGGCGTTCCGCCAGCGAGCGCTGCTAGCGCTGTTGCTGACGTCGCCGAACACGGTCTGGTCGACCGACCAGATCATCGACGGGCTCTGGGGCGACGACGTCGGCGCGGACCGCCAGAACGCGCTCTGGGTCCACGTCTCCGGTCTCCGCAAGGCGCTGGAACCCGAGCGGGAGAAGCGCACCGACGGCACGATCCTGCTCACCCGGCCGCCCGGCTACCTGGTCGAGATCGACCCGGACGACATCGACGCCGTGCGGTTCGAGCGGCTCGTCGTCGAGGGTCGATCGCTGGCCGAGACCGACCCGGCGGCGGCGTCGCTCGCGCTCGGCGAGGCGCTCGCGCTGTGGCGCGGCCGCGCCTACGAGGACTTCACGTACGAGTCGTTCGCCCAGACCGAGATCGCCCGGCTCGAGGAGCTGCGCCTCGAAGCGGTCGGCGCCCGCATCGACGCCGACCTCCAGCGCGGCCTGTCACGCGAGCTGGTGTCCGAGCTCGAGACGCTCGTGCGCCAGCACCCGCTGCGCGAGGAGCTCACCGGCCAGCTGATGCTCGCGCTGTACCGGTCGGGCCGTCAGGCCGAGGCGCTGCGGGCGTACCAGCTCCTGCAATCGCAGCTCGGCGACGAGCTCGGCATCGAGCCGTCGAACCGACTCCGCCGGCTGGAGGAGCAGATCGTCACCGGCGACGAGGCGCTCGACATCGGGGCCGCTGGCGCCCCGGCCGGTGGCGCCGTGCCCGGCCTCGCCGTGCGCGGCTACGAGCTGCGCGAGCAGATCGGCGAGGGCGCGTTCGGCGTCGCCTACCGTGCGTTCCAGCCCGCGGTCGGGCGCGAGGTGGCGATCAAGGTCATCCGGCCCGAGCTGGCGAACGACCCGGCGTTCATCCGCCGCTTCGAGGCGGAGGCACAGCTGGTCGCCCGGCTCGAACACCCGCACATCGTCCCGCTCTACGACTACTGGCGCGAACCCGACGCCGCCTACCTCGTGATGCGGCTGATGCGGGGCGGCAGCCTCGCCGACGTCCTCGCGGGCAGCGCGTTGACGGCCGAGCGGGCGACGACGGTGGTCGACCAGCTCGGCAGCGCGCTCGAGACCGCGCACCGGGCGGGCGTCGTGCACCGAGACATCAAGCCCGCCAACATCCTGATCGACGACGAGGGCAACGCGTACCTCTCCGACTTCGGGATCGCGGTCGGTGCCGACGGCGAGCCGTCCGACGACGGGTCGGGCATCTCGACGGCCGGCCCGCCGTACGCGTCTCCCGAGCAACTCGACCGGGGGCCGGTCACGGCGGCTTCCGACATCTTCAGCCTCGCCGTCGTCATGGCGCAGGCGCTGACGGGGCTCCGCGGCGAGATCGGCCAGATCAGCGGCGCACTGGCGCCGGAGGTGCTCCGGGTCGTCGATCGTGCGACGGCCGCCGACGCCGATCGGCGCCACGGTCACGTCGCCGAGTTCGTGGGCGATCTGCGCCGGGCCCTGGGGGTGTCGGAGCCGGCTCCTCCGGTCGAAGAGGTCGAGTTCGACAATCCGTACAAGGGCCTGCGCGCCTTCGGCGCGGCCGACGCGGCCGACTTCCACGGCCGCGAACGCCTCGTCGAGAGGTTGCTCGCCCGGCTCGGTGCGCCCGGCGTCCGCGGCAGGTTCGTCGCGGTCGTCGGGCCGAGCGGCAGCGGCAAGTCGAGCGTCGTCAAGGCGGGTCTGCTCCCAGCATTGCGGCGTGGTGCGATCCCGCAGTCCGATCGGTGGTTCACCGTCGAGATGGCGCCGGCGCCGCACCCGTTCGAGTCGCTGGAGGAGGCGCTGCTCGGCGTCGCCGTCGACCCACCGGCGTCGCTGCTCGAGCAGCTGGTCGGCGACCACGGGCTGCAGAAGGCCGTGCAGCGGGTGCTCCCCGCCGACGGCTCCCAGCTCCTGCTCGTCGTCGACCAGTTCGAGGAGTTGTTCACCCAGGTCTCGCCGTCGATCGCGACGAGCTTCCTCGACGCGCTGGTCGATGCGGTGAACGACGAGCACAGCCGGATCCGGGTGGTCGTCACGTTGCGGGCCGACTTCTACGACCGGCCGCTGCGCCATCGGGGCATCGGCGAGCTGCTCCACGACGGCACGCAGATCATCACCCCGATGACACCCGAGGAGCTCGAACGTGCCATCAGCGGCCCGGTCGAGACGATGGGCGTGACGTTCGAGCCGGCGCTCGTGGCCGAGCTGGTGCGCGACGTCGTCGACCGCGCCGGTGCGCTCCCGCTCCTGCAGTACACGCTGACCGAGCTGTTCGATCGGCGGCAGGGCGTCCGGGTCACCGACGCCACGTACCGCGAGATCGGCGGCGTGTCGGGCGCACTCGTGCAGCGGGCCGAGGGCCTGCTCGCCGGTCTCGGCAACGAGGCGCACTTCGTCGCGCGGCAGGTGTTCCTCCGCCTGGTGACGCTCGGTGAGGGTGCCGACGACACGCGCCGCCGGGTGCTCCAGGGCGAGCTCGAGCAACTCGCCGTCGATCGGGCGATGTTGCGGGCGGTGCTCGACACGTTCGGCCGGCACCGGCTGCTGAGCTTCGACCGCGACCCGGTCACCCGGAGCCCGACCGTCGAGATCTCGCACGAGGCGCTGCTCACCGAGTGGACGCGGCTGCGGGAGTGGATCGACGGTGCCCGCCACGACGTCCGCAACCAGCGCCGGCTCGCCGAGGCGATGGCCGAATGGACAGCGGCCGATCACAGCGACCAGTACCTGTTGCGGGGCGGCCGCCTCGAGCAACTCCACGGGTGGGCCACCAGCACGTCGCTCCCGCTGTCCGAACCCGAGCGGCACTTCCTCGACGCCAGCGTCGCAGAGCGGGAGCGCGCCGCCGACGAGGAGCGCGAGCGCGAGCAGCGCGCCGTCGAGGCCGAGCGCCGCGAGCGACAGCGGGCGCGCCAGGTCGTCGGGCTCGGCGCGATCGGCGTGGTGATTGCGCTCCTGGCGGTGTTCGGGATCGTGCAGTGGCGCTCCGCATCGGGCGCGAAGGCCGACACCGAGAGCCTGCTCACAGTGTCGGAGCTGGTGGCCGCGTCGGAGGTGGCGTACGCCAGCGACGATCAGGAGCTGGCGCTGCTCTATGCGGTGCAGGCCGTTCGTGAGACGGTCGACCTCGGCTTCGCCAACGAGGACGCCGTCGACGCCGTGCACTGGGCGCTGCACCAGCTCAGCGTGCAGTACGACGTGACGCCCGAGACCCCGGTGGCGATCCGCTCAGGCCCGAACGGCCTCGCCGGTGTCTACGCGCTGCCACCGGCCGAGTTGGTCGAGTTCGCCGAGACCGCCGTCGACCGCACGCTCACCGACGAGGAGTGCGAGCCGATCTACGACGGGCCGTGCCCCGACCGCGCGCAGCTGCCCGCCGACCTCCCGCTGAGGAGCGGGATGGAGGCGTACGGTGCCGTGCCGAATGGTCCGATGGCGCTCGCCGGCACGCGGGTGACCGTCGCCGCACCCGCGCTGCGCGCCGAGCCCGGTCTGGAACGGCAGTACGAGGACTTCGAGGCGCTGACGGGGATCGAGATCGACGTCGTGTCGAACACCGGCGAGGGCCTCCTGGCGCTGGCCTCCGGCAACCTCGACCTACCCGATACGATCACCTGGGGCGGGAAGCTCCCCGAGTGGACTCGGCCGCGCGTGCTCGATCTCGGCCGGTTCCTCGACCACGACACGCTGCGCGCCGACTTCGGCAACTACACGCTCAACGTGTCGGTGAGCGACGACGCGTCCTCGCTGGCTGAGCCGAACGAGGTGGCGTACGGCCTCCCGGTCGACGCCGACCTCAAGGGTGTCGTCTTCTACCCGAAGGCCGCCTTCAACGCCGCCGGCTACGAGGTGCCCGCGACGTGGGACGAGCTCTTCGCGCTGTCCCGACGCATCGTCGACGACGGCCGGTCGCCGTGGTGCGTGGCGTTCGAGTCGGGCTTCCCGTTCAACGGCTGGCCGGGCACCGACCTCATCGAGAGCATGGTCCTGATCTCCGGCGGGGCGGACGTCTACGACGGCTGGTCCGACGGCCGCATCGCGTTCACCGACCCAGCCGTTGTCGAAGGCGCACGGTTGGCGGACTCACTCCTCTTCGAACCGGGCTTCGTCCGGGTCGGGCCCGAGGCCATCAGCAACGAGAACTTCACCGAGCAGATGTTCAACCTGTTGCAGCGCGACACGGCCACCGGCGAGATCGACCCGGACTGCTGGCTGTTCTTCCAGGGTGACTTCATGCTCGGCGCCGTGCCGCCGGGCACGGTGATCGGCCAGGACGTCGACTTCTTCCCGATGCCGCCGCTCGAACTGGGCGGTGCGACGCCGGTGATCGGCTCGGTGTTCAGCCAGTACGGGCTCGTCGATCGCCCCGAGGTGCGGCGGTTCCTCGAGTACGTGGCCGACCCCGCCTGGGGTGCGGTCTGGGCGACCGAGCCGGGCAACGGCTTCATCTCGCTCAACCAGCGGTTCGACGCCGGTGTGTTCGCAGCGACGGCTGCCGACGACCCGTCCTCGGCGGTGCGCGGCCGGCTGTACGAGCAGACGCGGGACGCGCTGGCGGGGGGCACGTTCCGCCTCGATGCGTCGGATCTCATGCCACCCGTGATCGGCGGATGGATCGACGACCCGCCGACGCAGTCGGCGTTCTACGCCGGCATGAACGACTGGGTCGACGGCGTGCGGACGATCGACCAGGTGCTCGCCGACATCGAGACGGCATGGGAGGCCTTGCGGGCCGAGGGCGGGTAGGCCGAGTCGGCGATGCGGCCGGCATCGTAGGGTCGCGACCGTGCCGCTGCCGAGAGCCGTCGCCCGCTTCAACCGGCGGTACACGAACCGGTTCATCGAGCCGATCGTGCGCCGGTTCCCGGGCTTCGCGACGGTGCACCACACCGGTCGACAGTCGGGCAAGGAGTACCGCACGCCGGTCAACGTCTTCGACCTCGACGGCGACCTGATCGTCGCCCTGACGTACGGACCCGCCGCGGACTGGGTGCAGAACGTGCTCGCCGGGCCGGCCCGCATCGACCGGCGAGGCCACACGGCATCGATCGAACGGACCACGGTGGTCGACCGGGTGACAGCGTGGCCGGTGCTGCCGATCCCGGTTCGGGTCGTGTTGCGGTGCCTTCGCGTCTGTGACTTCATGAGGATCGAGCTCGCCGAGCACCGGACCGGGTGAACCAGCGCCGAGTTACCTGGCACCAACCCGACGGAACACCTGGCACACCGACACCGGCCCCAACCGAAGACCCCCAGCCCAACGACGGCCCGGCCACCCGACGCGCGAACCCCCGCCGCGTGACCTCGTCCCAGCGCCACGAACCGACACGTCGACATGGTTCGGCGCGAGACTCCACGACGTGGGATACCAGAGTGCACCTGAGGGCTGGTGGCAGGACTTCGTCACCGCCGATCCGCCCCGCACGGCCAAGCTGGCCGTCACCCGCAAGGACGGCAGTCCGCACGTCGCGCCGGTCTGGGTCGACCTCGAACGAAGCACCGGTCCCCAGGGCGAGGACGTCGTCGTGTTCATGACGAGCGCCGACACGGTCAAGGGCAAGTCGATCGTGCGAGACGGCAGGGTCGCCCTGTGCTGGGACGACGAACGCCCGACGTTCTCGTTCGTCACGGTCACCGGGCGAGCGACGACGTCGACCGATCCCGACGACCTCCTCGCGGTCGCGACACGGATCGGGGGGCGCTACATGGGTGCCGACCAGGCCGAGGCGTACGGCAGGCGCAACGCGGTCGAGCCCGAGATGGTCATCCGGGTCGTTCCCGATCGGGTGGTCGCAAAGGTCGACGTGGCGGGCTTCGACTGACGTGTCCGGTTGGACCTGTCCCGACTGTGGCCGGTTCTTCGGCCGCAGCGGGCAGTCGCACGACTGCGCACCGGGCTTGTCGCTCGAGGAGTACTTCGAGACCGGCCCCGCCCACGAGCGCCCCGTGTTCGACGCCGTCATGGCGCACCTCGAGACGGTCGGCCCGGTGCACCTCGACGTCGTGTCGGTCGGCATCTTCCTCAAGAACCCGCGCAAGTTCGCCGAGCTCCGGCCGAAGGACCGCTGGGTGGCGATCGGCTTCAACCTCGATCACCGGGCGACCCACCCCACGATCACCCGCAAGATCATCGAGCACAGCGGCACGTACTGGCACGTGGCCAACGTCGCCAGCCCCGACGAGATCGACGACGACCTCCGCGACCTGTTGACGGAGGCCTACGAGCTGGACCGGTAGACGACCCCGGCAACGGGCCGCCCCGGCCGTCAGGCAGGGCCCTGCAGCTCGACGACGACGCCATAGTGGTCCGACGCGACCACGCCGCGCACCGGACCGACGCCGAACAGCCGACCCCGCACCGGATTGCCCTGCGGGCGCGGGCGGGGCCATCCGACGAGCACGTAGTCGAGCCGTCGCTCGGGCCAGGCGGAGTCGACCACGTACGGGTTGTGGGCCGAGTACGTCGCTCCGTCGCCGTTCCCGATCTGCGCCCACGCATCGGTGAACACGAGGCCGTCGGCGGCGGGCGCGCTCAGGCCCGTCATTCGGCGGATCTCGTCGCTCTCGGGAACCGCATTGAGGTCGCCGAGCACGATCGGCGGGAACGAGGTCGCCGGGTCGCCCCGCTCGGCGGCGACCATGCCGGCGATCTGGTCGAGCTGACGCCGCCGGAGATCGCTCTGGTCGAAGCCGTGTGAGAGGTGCGTGCAGTAGACCTGCAGCACGGTGCCCTGCATGTCGATCGTGGCGCGCAACACCGTGCGGTGCGGCTTCATGTCGCCCACGTCGAGGTAGTGCCAGACCGCATCGACGATCGGCCACCGCGACGCGATCGCGTTGACCAGCGCGTGCTCGTCTTCATCGGCGTCGGGCGAAGCCACGAGGTGATAGCCCAGTTCCTCGCGCAGCCAGGCGGGTTGGTCGGGATCGCGCGAGCTCATCTCCTGCAGCCCGACGATGTCGGCGTCGATGTCGCGCAGCGCCTGCAGGATCGCCGGCTGGCGCGCCTCCCAGTCCCCGTTCCGCCACCACACGTTCCACGTCGCGACCCGCATCGAGTTCCCTTCGTCTCGCTGCCGCCTGCTCCGTCGCATCCCCACGGCAACGCGGCCAGATGATCATGCCACGTGCGCCGAACGTGACCGCGCTCTCGACGGATGCTCAGAGTCGGAACCAGAGCGTGCCTGCGACGTCAGCATTCGGAATGGGCCCGTAGACGCGGCTGTCGACCGAGTCGGCGCGGTTGTCGCCGAGCACCGTCACGTGTCCGTCGGGGACGACGAGCTCGTCGAGATCACCGCCGCAGCTGCCCAGGGCATCGAGGACGTAGGGCTCGTCCACCGCCGACCCGTTGCGGTGTAGCACGCAGTCGAGATAGCTGACCGTGTCGCCACCGACGGCCACGACGCGCTTCACGTAGTCATGTCGTCGGCCGCCCGGGGTGACGACCCGATGCACGATGACATCGCCGAGGCTGGGATCGCCGGCGAGCTTGTTGATGACGATCCGCTCCCCTGCGTGCAGCGTCGGCGCCATCGAGTCCCCTTCGACGACCCACGTCGAGACGACGAACGGGATCGACAGGACGACGGCGGCCAGCGCGCCGCCCACGATGCACAGCACCGTCAGCCACTGCGGCAACGGCCACATTGTCGCCGCGCCCGCCTCCTGAACCGGTGCCGCGACCGGCTCCGCCCGCACCTCGTCCATACGAGCCCATCGTCACGAACCCTCCCCCGCTTGAAGCGCGCCGCACGGCCGGGCGAGGCGACAGCGCATCGGAGGCGAGCGTTTCACGTTGTGTCTGACACAACGTGAAACCGCGTCGCGGCGGATCGTCAATCGTCGAGCTTGAGGGCGCTGATGAAGACGTCGCCGGGCACTTCGACGCGGCCGATCGACTTCATCTTCTTCTTGCCCTCCTTCTGCTTCTCGAGCAGCTTGCGCTTGCGGCTGATGTCGCCGCCGTAGCACTTGGCGGTGACGTCCTTGCGCTTGGCCTTGACCGTCTCGCGGGAGATGATCTTGCCGCCGATGGCGGCCTGGATCGGCACGTCGAACATCTGGCGTGGGATCAACTCCTTGAGCTTCTCGCACATCCGCCGGCCGTACGCCTCGGCGTTCTCACGATGGACGATCGTCGAGAACGCATCAGCGGGGATCGCGTTGAGCAGGATGTCGACCTTGACGAGGTTGGCCTGCTGGTAGCCCGCCAGCTCGTAGTCGAGGCTGGCGTACCCCTGGCTGCGCGACTTGAGCTGGTCGAAGAAGTCGACGACGACCTCGGCGAGCGGGATCTCGTAGTCGAGCTCGACCCGTTCGGGCGACAGGTACTCCATCCGCTTCATCTCGCCGCGGCGGCTCTGGCAGAGGTCCATCAGCGCGCCCGTGTACTCCTTGGGCGTGATGATGGTGGTCTTGAACACCGGCTCTTCGATGACGTCGATCTTCTGCACGACGGGGAGCTCGGCCGGGTTGCTCACCACCGTCATGTCACCGACGGTGTCGGTGACGCGGTACTCGACCGACGGCGCGGTGGCGATGAGCGCCAGCCCGAACTCGCGCTCGAGTCGCTCCTTCACGATCTCCATGTGCAGCAGCCCGAGGAACCCGCAGCGGAACCCGAACCCGAGGGCGCCCGACGACTCGGGTGTGTACGTGATCGACGCATCGTTCAGCTTCAGCTTGCCGAGTGAGTCGCGCAGCGCCTCGAAGTCGTCGCCGTCGATCGGGAACAGCCCCGAGAACACCATCGGCTTGGGGTCCTGGTAGCCGGGCAGCGGTTCCTCCGCGCCCTTCGACGCGGTGGTGATGGTCTCACCCGATCGCGCCTCGCCGACGTCCTTGATGCCGGCGATCAGGTACCCGACCTCACCGGGACCGAGCTCGCCGACCGGCGTGTTCTCGGGTCGCCGGACACCGATCTCGAGCGCCTCGTGGTCGGCGCCGGCCTGCATGAAGTGAAGGCGCGAGCCCGATGTGAGCCGCCCGTTCATCACCCGCACCGACGACACCACGCCGCGGTACTGGTCGAACTGCGAGTCGAAGATCAGCGTCTGGAGGGCAGCGTCGGCGTCGCCGACGGGCGGCGGGATCCGATCGGTGATGGCATCGAGCAGCTCGGGCACGCCGTCGCCCGTCTTGGCCGAGATCTTCAGGATGTCCTCGGCCGGGATCCCGAGCACGTTCTCGATCTCCATCGCATAGCGATCGGGGTCGGCCGCCGGCAGGTCGATCTTGTTGAGGCAGGCCACGATCTCGAGGTCGTTCTCCAGCGCCAGGTAGCAGTTGGCGAGCGTCTGCGCCTCGATGCCCTGCGCCGCGTCGACGACGAGCACCACGCCCTCACAAGCCGCCAGCGAGCGGCTGACCTCGTAGCCGAAGTCGACGTGGCCGGGCGTGTCGATCAGGTGGAAGACATGCCCGTGCCACTCGACCCGGACGTTCTGCGCCTTGATCGTGATGCCGCGCTCACGTTCGAGGTCCATCGAGTCGAGGAACTGGGCCTTCATGTCCCGCGCCTGCACCGCGCCCGTGATCTCGAGGATGCGATCGGACAGCGTCGACTTGCCGTGGTCGATGTGCGCGATGATCGAGAAGTTGCGGATGCGAGACAGCTCCATGGCGAGTGTCCACGCTACCGGCGGCTCCGACTTCAATCCGTCGGGAGCAATCCGTCGACCCGATGCCGATACCGCCCGGTCTCGAGGAACGCCCGGAGCTTGGTGATCGAGTTCGTGACGTACCGCTCGCGGATCGCTCGGATGTCGGCGTTCTGGCTGACGACCACGTCGTTGAGGAGCAGCAGGTTCCGCCCCGCCAGCAGGGCATCGAACTGCTCCGGCTCGTAGGCGGGGAGCCGACGAATCTCCGAGTAGCCCGCGAGCAGCGCGTCGCGCAACGCCGCGTCGTCATCGAGGTAGTAGGCGCTGATCGCGAGGTCCTGCACCGGGACGCCGGTCAACACGTCGTCGAAGTCGAACACCGACATCCGGCCGCGAAGCCACTTCACGTTCCAGGGGTGGAGGTCGCCGTGCAGGATGCGCTCGCCGCCAGCCGACCAGGCGTCGTCGGTCGCGTCCTGCGCGGCGCGTAGGGCCGACCTGACGACGTCGATGTCCGCGCGCGGCCGATCGATGTGGGCGGCGACGAGCAGGTCGTCCTCCCCCACGAGCACGTCGGCGTGGCTCGGCACGCCAGCACCCGGCGGGATGCGCCAGCGTTCGGCGTGGTCGTGCAGATGCGCCGTGATCCGTCCCAAGGCCACCATGGCGGCCGGGGTCGGCTCGTCGAGGTCGCGACCCGGCAGCCACGACATGACGGCGACGGGAAGCTCGCGGTCGAGGGACTGGCAGTAGGCCGACGTGTGCAATCGGCCGGCGGAGTTGGCGAGCGGCACGGGCACGACCACATCGGTGTCGCGTGCCAGCGCGGTGAGCCATGCGGTCTCGGCTTGGAGTTGGGCGGAGGTCGACGTCGCCGCCATGCCGAGCCGCAGGGCGAATCGGCGCCCGTCGGTCGTGTCGACCCGGAACGACGTGTTGCACTCATGTGCGAGCAAGCGGACGCGGGCCGGCTCGATCGGGTACTCGCCGAGCGCTCGTAGCGCGACCTGCCGCAGCCGGTGCACCTGGGCGCGGACCGGGAGCTCCTCGAACCGTTCCGGATGGGCCGTCATGGTGCGCCGACGCTAGCCCCCGGCGGGCCGGCGAGGCGTTGGGGATGTCGCGGCCGCGCCGATAGCCTCAGTGCGCTGCTCGGTGGAGACCGCCGGGCCCGAAGATCGAAGAGGAACTGCCACGTGGCGAACATCAAGTCTCAGAAGAAGCGCAATCTCACCAACGCCAAGGCGCACGAGCGCAACAAGGCCGTTCGTAGCGAGATGAAGAGCCGTCTGAAGAGCGCCGTCGCCCAGCCGGACAGCGACGAGGCCGTCCGCGCCGCGATCAAGACGATCGACAGCGCAGCGCAGAAGGGCGTGATCCACAAGAACGCCGCAGCCCGCAAGAAGAGCCGCCTGATGCGGCGGGTCAACGCCGCTTCCTAGCGGCACCGGGTCGCCGGCGCCTGTCGCCTGTCGATCCACCACATCTGGACGAGGCCCGGGCTCGAGCCCGGGCTTCGTCGCGTTCCGGGCGCTTTCGCCGTGGCGCCGACCTACGATCGTTCCTGATGAAGGAGCGACGCCCCGACGTCGGCTCGGCCGGAGCCGGATTCGACCTGCTCGTCGGATCCGAACGGAGCCGGCGACCAGCGGACGGCGACAGCCGGCGGTCGGACACCGTCGTCTGGTGGCACCTGGCGACGGCGATCGACATCTTGCACTTCCCGATCGTGATCGCCCTCGTCGTCGTCGGAGCGGCCTGGTTCTCGGGGCCGACGTTCTTCTTCCTGCTCACGCTGATGGTCGTGCTGCAGGTGGCGACGCTCGGGTGTCCGGTGATGTGGCTCACCGGGCAGCTCCGCCAGGTGCACGACCCCGACTACGAGGTGCGATGGTCGTTCACCGCCTGGCTCTACCACCGCTACGGCAAGGCGGTCGGCATCGGCGTGTTCGTGGCCCTCGCCGCGTTGACCCTGACGCTCCGCTGGCTGCTGTTCTAGCAACGGGCTCCGGGTTGCGGCCAGGCCGCTCCCCTGCGCCTCCCGAGCTCGCTGTCTCCGCAACGACGCCGTGGCGCCGCCGCTTCTTCGCTCGGCCCGCCCCGCCGGCGCGACGCGACCGGCCGCTGAGATGGGCCGGTGTGCGAGGCTTCGCCAGGCAAGGGTTCAGCGTCGTGAGCCGAGGCGGCTGAGGCGGGCGACGAGGACCTCGATCACCATCTCGCTGTCGAGATCGGTGTCGCCGCGGAGGTCGAGGTCGGCCCGTGCGAGCAGCTCGATCGCCCGCTGCACGCCACCCCCGCCGAGGCGCCGGTAGTTGCCGAGCGCCTTCTTGGCCGGGAAGCCCGGCTTGATGCCCATCGCCTCGGCCGCCTCGTTCTCGTTGGTGGCGTCGACGCCGTCGAGGCGCGCCAGGCGACCGTAGTGCGTGTGGAGGATGGCCATGATCTGCAGCGGGTGCCGTTCCCCGCCGTGGATCATCCGGCCCAGCAGCATCAGCGCCTTGGCGGTTCTCCCGGCGTCGATCGCGTCGGTGAAGTCCCACGGCGGCACCCCGCCGGCCTCACCGAGGAACGGCTCGACATCGCCTGCTGTGATCTTCGCCCGGTCGCCGTAGGTCGACCTGAGCACGGCCAGGACGCCGTCGAGGCGCCCGACGTCTTCGCCGAGCTGTTCGGCGATCCTGGCCGCGGCACCGGGGTCGAGGCGCACGCCGTGCTCCTCGGCCTCGACCGCCACCCACGTCTGGCGGTCCTTCGCGCGGTTGGGCGGGTTGGTGTTGACGGTCAGGCCGCCGGCCGCCTTGACCGCATCGCTGAGCTTCTTGGCGAGCCGCCCGCCCCCCGACACGAACACCAGGTCGGTCGTGTCGAGCGGGCTCTCGAGGTAGTGGAGGATCGGCGGCAGATCGTCGCTGTTGAACCGGCCGACGTCACGGGCGACGACGACGCGCCGGTCGGTGAGGAACGGCATCGTCTGCGCGGCGTCGGCCACTTCGCGCAGCTCGTACTCCTCGCCTTCGAACTCGTCGACCATCAGGCTGCGGTCGCCGTCACCGATCAGTTCATGGACGAGGTCGTGGGCCTTCGAGCGCACGATCGACTCGTCGTCACCGGTCAGCAGGTGGATCGCCATGACGATCACGATTCATAGCAGCGATGAGCGACAACACGGCAACGAGCACCGCCCACCCGACCCACGTCGCGGCACCACCCGGTTCGAGTCGCTCGCCGAGCACCGCGATCGTGTCGACCCAGCGGACGCCGAGACGACACGGCAGCATCACGACCGGGGCGACCGCCGGGACGAATCCGGCCACGAGGCCCGCCGGCAAACCGTAGAGCATCACGAACCCGGCGACCGGCACCGCCAGCAGGTTGGCCGGGATGCTGACGAGTGGCAGGCGCCCGAACACGAGCACCGCCGGCACGACGACGCCGACCTGCGCGCCGACCGTGACGCCCACCGGCATCGCGAAGACACCGAGGCGACCGAGGCGTGCGGCGAGCTCGGGCCCGATGATCGCCACGCCGGCGGTGGCGCCGACCGACAACCAGAAGCCGACCGACCGGACGATCAACGGGTCGATGAGCAGGAGCGCGGCGACCGCGAGCCAGAGGATCCGCGCCGGCGAGCGCTCGCGCCCGAGCACGAACGCCGTCGCCGACATCGCCGCCATCACCCCTGCCCGGACGATCGACGGCTCGAATCGGGTCAGGCTCATGAACCACGCGATCAACCCCAGCGTCACGGCCCATCGCCACCACGGCCGCAGCGCGCGGAGCAGCGGCCCGGCGGCGGCCAGCACGAAGCTGACGTTCTGCCCCGAGACCGCCGTCAGATGCGACAGACCGCTGGCGCGGAACCGTTCGATCATCGCCCTCGGCTGGTCTTGGTCGTCGCCGACGACGAGACCCCGGAACAGCGAGCCGTCGTCGCCCGGCAGTGTTTCGCCGCCACGCTCGATCGCCGCCCGGACCCTGTTGGAGGCCCGATCGACCGGCCCGCCCGCCCGTCGATCGGCCACCCAGTCGACCCGCAGCTCGCCGACGACGTGCTGCCATGCGACGCGGTCACGCCGCTCGGGCTCGAGTGTCACCCGCCGCCCCTCGACCGACACGAACTCGCCCGCCCGCCACTCGGACACCCGGATGCGCCGGGCCCGGCCCCTGGCCCACATCTCGAACCGCTCACCATCGACCTCGACCAGCACTCGGGTCGACGACGCGAAGGGCTGCGGATCGTCGGCGACGCGCACCCAGCCGCCGTACGGGCCGAGTGCGTCGGGAGCGAGCCCGTCCCAGGCTGCGTCGGCACGAACCCCCGCCGCCACAGCGATCACGATGAGCAGCAACGATGCACGCAGCAGCGACTCGCCCGACAGGCGGAACGCCACGGCGCCGGCCGCAGCGACCACCACCGACCATCGCCAGTCGGCCGTCCACGCCCCGACTGCGGCGACCGCCGCGCACCCGACGACGAGCCCGTCGGACAGCGGGTGGCGCCGCGCGGCACCGAGGGCCCCGTAGGCTCGTCTGATCGAGACGATGACCCGCCACGACCAGCCCGCGCCCCGACCGATGACCGGAGCTGCGCCGCTCACCGCCGGCCCCCGGTGGTACCGCACGCGCATCCGCCTGCTCGGCCCGCTGTTCGGGGTGTTGCCCATGGCGGTGCTGGGCGGGACGGCGATGGTGGCGCTGCGTGTGAGCGACAGTCGCAGCAGCGGCTTGATCGGGCTGATCGGCGGCGTGTCCGCGGCGCCGGGGCTGCTGGTCGCCGGCGCCCCGTTCGCCGACGAGGGCCGCTACCCGCTGGCCGTGCTGGCCAGCGTGCCGATGTGGATCGTGCTCGGGTTCGTGGCCTCGCGCCGGGCGACCGCGTCGTCGGTGGCGTCATGGCGCGACTACTGGCGCGAGCTGCTGTGGCTGACCGTTGCGGTCGTGATGGGCGCGATCGCCGCCCTGGTCGCGGCCACGACGATCCTGGGTGAGTCGCTGATCCTCTGACGCGCGGTCGTTCACACCGTCACCAGATCGCGGATCGCGGCCAGCTTCGCTGGACCGATGCCGGGCACCCGATCGAGCTCGTCGACCGACGCGAACGGACCGTTGCGGGTGCGGTCGTCGACGATCGCCGCGGCCGTCGACGGGCCGACACCAGGCAGCGTCTCGAACTGGCTCGCAGTCGCGTCGTTGAGGTCGAGCGGACCCGACGCCTCGCCGGCGTCACCCACAGGGCCCGTCGACACGGTCGCCGGGTCGACCTCCCCGTGGACCGGGACGTAGATCCGCTGCCCGTCGACGACGGGTGCGGCGAGGTTGAGCCCGTCGAGGTCGGCGTCGTCGGTGGCTCCGCCGGCAGCGGCGATCGCCGCGTGCACCCGCGCGCCGGCGCTCAACTCGTGCACACCGGCTGCGTGCACGGCGCCGGCGACGTGCACGACCACCGTCGATGCCGCGGCCGACCCGGCGGACGACGGTTCGACAGGGACCGGTGGTGCGAGCGTCACGGCCGGTACCGAGCCGGCGGCAACCGGTAGGGCCGCTTCGGGCGGCGGCGCCGGCGCTCGCACGAGCCAGTAGCCGGCCGCGGCAACCAGCAACACCGACAGCACGGTCACCGCGAGGCGCGCCGGGCCGAACCAGGCGAGCCACGCGGTGGCAGCATCGGCGACGCGCCGCGGCGGCTCGGGGCGAGGGGGCAGGGTCGGTGAGTCCGACATCGACGACCTCCGAGATCAGGAACGCTCAGGAGGAAGCCGGACCGTTCACCATACCGGCGTCGGAAGATCATCGAGCGCCCCGGGGTTGCTTGACCGTGCGTACTCCTGCCCGGCGCCCGGCGCGAGCGCTCGCCGGACTGACCGCCGCTGCGCTACTCGTCGCGGCCTGCGGCAACGACGGACCGGAGGGCGCGTCGGCCACCGCATCACCCGAGCGGGCGCCGGTCGACGAGCTGACCGCCCGGCAAGCCGTCGGCGCGGTGGATGCATCGCCTCCCGACGTCGACCTGTCGATGCACGACGTCCCGCTCGCCGAGGTCGTCTTCGACACGTTCGACGGCGGATTCGTCCGGCTCTCCGAATCCGACCGTGACACGCGTCGCCGGCTGCTCGACGTGATCAGGCCGATCGACCTGCCGCCCTACGACGACCTCGCGGCCGATCCGTCGGCCGGAGCGTGGTTGCGCCCCGACGATCTGGTCGTCGGGTACATCGCCGACGGCACGCCCATCGCCTATCCGGTCAAGATCCTCAACGGCCACGAGATCGTCAACGACGAACTGGCCGGCACGGCGGTCCTCGTCACCTACTGCCCACTGTGCCACAGCGCCGTCGTGTACGACCGCCGCCTCCCCGACGGACAGCTGCTGACTTTCTCGAACACGAGCGCCCTCCACGACTCCGACATGGTGATGGTCGACCGCGAGACCGGCTCGTACTGGTGGCAGGTCGCGGGTCGGGCCATCGTCGGCGAGCTCACCGGCGCCGAGCTGGCAACGTTGCCGTCAGAGATGGCGACGTGGAGCGACTGGCTCGAGCGGCACCCCGACACGCTCGTGCTCAGCCGCGACCTCGGCTTCGGCCGCAACTACGAACGCAACTCGTTCGCGGGCTACGAGGAACGGGTCGCGGAGGGCCGCTTCGCGTTCCCGGTCGGCGATGCCGCCTTCGACGACCGGCTGCCGCTCGCCGAGCTGGTCGTCGTGGTCGAGCTCGGCGATCAGGTCGTCGCCTATGCAGTCGACGACCTCGACCAGCCACTCGACGACGACGTCGATGGGTTCGGCATCCGCGTCACGCCCCACGCGGGCGGCGCCTCGGTCGTCGCGATCGACGGCGACGGCGACGGTGAGCCGGGCGAGCCGATTCCCAGCCGCACCGCGTTCTGGTTCTCGGTCGCCGGCGCCTTCCCCGACGTCGAGGTCAGAGGCGACGACGGCTGAACGTCACGACGCCCACTCACTCCTGGGGCGACCCAGGTTCCGGCAGCGACGCCGGGTCAGAACAGGCGCGACGTGAGCAACTTGCGGTACGTCGCCGTGCGGGGATCGTCGGGACCCATCAGCTCGAGGATGTCGACGAACTGCTGGCGGGCCTCGTCGTCGTCCTTCACCCGGTCGAGCAACGCCGTCAGGGTCTCGTCGTGCTCGTCGTCGGGTGTCACGCCGACCCGGGCCTTCGCGGCGATGCGCCGCGTGACGTCGGACTCGGGAATCCGCTCGAGCAGCGACAGCGCCTCGTCGTTGTCGCCCTTGATGACGAGCAGCTCCGCGAGCGCGACCGTCGCGTCGACGTTCGACGGATCGAGCTGCAGGGCGATCCGCAGCGACCCCTCGTCGCCGGCGGCGATGAGGTCGGCCACCTGCGACTCCTGCTCGCTCGGGAGGAGCCGCTCGACGAACGCCCGGACCTCGGTCTCGCCCTGCGCGCCCATGAACGCATCGACCGGCTGACCGTCCTTGAGCGCCACGACCATCGGGATCGACTGCACCCGGAACGCCTGGGCCACCGCCGGGTTGGCGTCGACGTCGATCTTGGCCAGGACCACCTTGCCGTTGGTCTCGGCGACGACCTTCTCGATGATCGGGCCCAGCGTCTTGCACGGACCGCACCACTCGGCCCACAGGTCGACGACCACCGGGACGGTGGCCGAGCGCTCGATGACCTCGGTCTGGAACGTTGCATCGGTGACGTCGATGACCATGGCGGCAGCGTACCGGCGCGCACCGGCGTCGCCAGTGTGCCCGCCGATCCGCAGATACCCTGCCGGGTGTGAGCGACGACAGCCTGCGCTGGCTCGGCCCGAAACCGGATCTGACCGATCCGGTGCTGATCGTCATGCTCACCGGCTGGATCGATGCCGGTGGCGCGGCACGAGCTGCGATGGAGGCGATCGAGCTGGAGTCCGAGGCGACACCCGTCGCCGAGTTCGACGACGACGTGTACGTCGACTACCGGGCCCGCCGGCCGGTGATGGAGCTGCGCGACGGGCTCAACACCGTGCTCCAGTGGGAGCGGATCACCATCGGCACCGGGGTCGACCAGGCCGGCCGCGACCTCGTGGTGATGTCGGGGCCCGAGCCCGACACGGCGTGGCACCGGTTCACCCGCCTCGTCGGCGACACCGCCACCGAGCTCGGCATCACCGCCATGGCGCATCTCGGCGCCTACCCCTTCGCGGTGCCGCACACCCGACCGGCCCGCATCTCGGTCAGCAGCCCGTCACAGGACGTGTTGGCGCGCGTGCCGTTCCTGCGCAGCTCGATCGACGTGCCCGCCGGCGTCGCGGCGTCCCTCGAGCACGAGCTCCACGATCGCGGCATCCCGTCGATCGGCATCTGGGCGCAGGTCCCCCACTACATCTCGACGATGGCGTACCCGGCAGCGAGCGTCGCACTGCTCGACGGGTTGCGCGAAGCCACCGACGTCGTGCTCGACGCCACGACGCTGCGCAGCGACGTGATGATCCAGGGCCGCCGCATCGACGCGATGGTCGCCGGCAACGCCGAACACGCGCAGATGATCGCACAACTCGAGGAGATCTACGACGAGTCCGACGGCTCGGTCGAACTCACCGACGACGTCGACGACTCGCTCGAGATGCGCTCGGGTGACGAGCTGGCGGCCGAGCTCGAAGAGTTCCTCCGCGAACAGGATTGACGGGTCCGAATCACAGGGCGGTCGGCTGCTGACCTCGCGGCTCGTCGGGCGGCGCACTCGATCGATCGTCGCGTCGGTGTGACGCGACACCCGGCGGTTACAGCCCCACAATGTCGGACCTGGTCTCCGTCTCGGTCGCCCAGTGATCGGTGCCCGATCACGATTGGTCATCCCAGCGTGGGAGCGGCTCCGGGACGGCCGATCGAAGACGTCGCCGAGATGTCGAGCGTCCCAGATCGCGACGTGCTTCACCAGACCGAGGAGGTTCGTTCCGTTGCGGTGAGTGGCTTCCGGATCTCGTGCTCTGCGAGGCCGTCGCGCTTCCACACGAGATCCTCGCGCACTCATCGCAGGTGGTCGGGCAGGTGAGCCTTCACCTCGTGGTCGATCATCCGACCAGCCTTGCAGGCGGATCCGCCCGGCCCACCGGATCGGCGACCCACTGCGGGCACCGCTACGGTCCGGTCATGCGCATCGACGGTTCGCTCAACGTCCCGATCTCGAACGTGGCCGGTGCGGCGGCCGACCTGGAGGCCGCCGGCTACAGCGGTGGCTGGACCGCCGAGACGGCGCACGACCCGTTCCTCCCGCTCGCCGTGGCAGCGGGCAGCACGCGCGAGATCGAGCTCGGCACGTCGATCGCCGTCGCCTTCGCCCGCAATCCGATGCTGCTCGCCAACATCGGATGGGACCTGCAGACGCTGAGCCGGGGCCGGTTCGTGCTCGGACTCGGCAGCCAGATCAAGCCGCACATCACGTACCGATTCTCGATGGAGTGGAGCAAGCCGGCGGCGCGCATGCGCGAGATGATCCTCGCGATCCGGGCCATCTGGGACACCTGGCAGCACGGCACGCCGCTGCAGTTCCGCGGCGAGTTCTACAAGCACACCTTGATGACGCCCTTCTTCACGCCCGACGCGGACGACCTCGGCGACTTCGGTCCGCCGAAGATCTTCCTCGCCGGCGTCGGCGAGCTGATGACCGAGGTCGCCGGCGAGGTCTGCGACGGCTTCTTCTGCCACGGATTCACCACCGAGCGGTACCTACGCGAGGTGACGATCCCGGCGCTCGAGCGGGGCCGCGCCAAGGCCGGCAAGACGATGGAGGGCTTCGAGATCGTGGGGCCCTCGTTCGTCGTCACCGGCGGGAACGACGCGGAGATCGAGCAGGCAGCGACCGCGACCCGCCAGCAGATCGCGTTCTACGGTTCGACGCCGGCGTATCGCGGCGTGCTCGACATCCACGGGTGGGGCGACCTGCAAGAGCGCCTCAACTCGATGTCCAAGTTGGGCGAGTGGACCGAGATGGGCGAGCTCATCGACGATGACATCCTCAACACGTTCGCGGTCGTCGGTCCGCCGGAGTCCGTGGCGCCCGAGCTCGCACGGAGGTACGGCGACGTGATCAGCCGACTCTCGTTCTACGCACCGTACGAGAGCGACCCCGAGCGCTGGCAGGGGGTCATGGAGGAGCTGAAGGCGATCTGATCGCTCGGCCGCAGCAGCCGGTCGTCACGCCCGGAACGTGACGACCGCGTCGACCCCGCCGGTCGACGCCTCCCGGAGCTCGGTCGAGGCGTCGCCCGCCGCCGCGAGCTGTCGGACGATCGCCAAACCGAGCCCCGAGCCGCCCGGCACCGCGTCGGCGCCGCGCCAGAACCGGTCGAAGGCGGCCCCGCGGTCCTCCTCGGACAGACCCGGGCCGGCATCGATGACGTGCAGCTCGAGATGATGGTCGTCCGGCACGAGCCGGAGGATCAGCTCCGAACCGTCCGGCGACACCTCCAGCGCGTTGTCGACGAGGTTGTCGATGATCTGCTCGGTCGCGCCGGCCACGGCGAACCCGGTCGCCGTCTCCGGCGCATCCGCCACGACGGTGACTCCCCGCTCGGCAGCCAACGGCGTCCAGTACACGGCCCGGTCGTGGACGACAGCGGCCACGTCGACCTCGACCGGGCCGACGGCGGCGTCGTCGGCGCGGCTCAGCGCGAGCAGCCCCTCGATCATGCGGTGCAGCCGGTCGGTCTCGACGAGCGCCGCATCGACCGTCTCGGCCTGGCCGCTGTCGACCTGGTCGGCGAGCTGCTCGAGCCGGAGCCGCAGTGCGGTGAGCGGCGTGCGGAGCTGGTGCGAGGCCGTGCCGGCGAACGCCCGCTGGCGATCGACCAGCTGTTCGAGCCGACCCGCCATCGAGTTGAACGACGTGGCGAGCGCGCGGACCTCCGGCGGTCCGTCGTCGTCGTCGGCTCTGACGCCGAGATCGCCGGCCGCGAGGTCGTCGGTGGCCAGCCGGAGCCGCCGGATCGGCTGTGCGAGCGTGCGAGCGAACAACCAGGCGACGGCGATCGCGATCAGCAGCGAGATCAGCGCCACGAACAGGAGTCCGCGAACACGGTCGCTCGCCCGATCGTCGACGATCCGCGACGGTGCGCTGATCCTGACGGCGCCGACGACGTCGTCACCCGACAGCACCGGGACGGCCACGAAGAACAGCTCCTCACCCAGCGTCGCCGAGAAGCGGTCGTCCGTCGTCGGCTCACCTCCGAGCGCTTGGGCGAACTCGGGTCGGTTGGAGAAGTCCTCGGCGAGGTCGGCGGCCTGTGACGCAACGACGCCGGTGGCGTCCCGATCGACGATCGCCACCCGGACGTCCTCCTCGAAGCTGTATCGGGCCACGAGGGCGCGCAGCGCCGGCTCGTCGGCTGCGGTGCCCTCCTCCAGCGCCTCTTCGGCCCGGCCGGCGATGATGAAGGCGTCGCGTTCGAGCGTGGTCACGAGCCGGTCGCGCTCGACACGGTTGAGGTGGCCGGCGAGCGGGATGTCGTGGATCGCGAGCACCAGCGCCACGACCCCGACGAGCACGAGGAGGAGACGGTTCCTCACGGCTCGGGTGTCTCGAGCCGGAATCCCACCCCGCGGACCGCCGCGATCCATCGCGCATCCCCGAGCTTGCGCCGCAGGCCGGCGACGTGCGCATCGACGGTCTTGGTGGGGCCGAACCAGTTCGCGTCCCACACGTGCTCGATGATCTCGGTCCGGCTGCGGACCGCTCCGGCGTCCTCGGCGAGGAAGGAGAGCAGCTCGAACTCCTTGGGCGTCAACGCCAGCTCGGACTCCTCACGATCGTTCGTCAGCGTGACGCGGTGCGTGCGCCGGTCGACGCGGAGCGGACCGACATCGATCACGTCGACGGCCTCCACGACGTCGCCGCGAGCGCCGGCGGCCGCTGCGGTGGCGCGGCGGGTGACGGCTCGGATCCGCGCGACGAGCTCGCGGAAGCCGAACGGCTTCACGACGTAGTCGTCGGCGCCGAGCTCGAGCCCCAGCACGCGGTCGAGCTCCTCGCCGCGCGCCGTGATGACGATGATCGGCACCGCGGAGGTGGCCCGGATCTGGCGGCAGACGTCGTAGCCATCGATGTCGGGCAGGCCGAGGTCGAGCAGGACGACGTCGCCGGGATCGGCGTCGATCGCCGCCTGACCGGTCGCGACATGCTCGACGGTGAAGCCGTTGGACTCGAGCGAGCCGACGAGCGAGCTCGCGATCGACGCATCGTCTTCGACGAGGAGCACGTGCACGAACGCCATTCTCGTCGCTGACCAGTGCGACGGAGGGTGTCTGGGGGCGCTTCTGCCGAAGCGGCGACACTTCTTGGACGTTTCTTGGATGTTCGCAGCCCGCCCCCTGGAGACCGGCTCCGTACCCTGCACTCCACACCGACGGGCATCCCGACCCACCCCCGAACGGAGCAGACCATGAGAACACAGATCGCAGCCGCCATCGCCGTCGTCGGCGTGTTGGGCGCCGGCTCGGCCGCCGCCCTCGTCAACACGCAGATCCTCGACGGACCCGACGAATCCGGCGCCTCGTCGGCCATCCTCCCGCCGGCGACCACGATCGACATCCCGATCCCGAGCGTCCCCGACACGACGGTCGAGACCACCGTGCCGGTCTCGACGCCGCCGAGCTCGGTCGACGTGACGATCCCCTCGGTGCCGTCGACCGGTCCCACCACGCCCCCGTCCACCGACCCGCCGGCCACGGGATTCCTCACGGCGTTCAACGTGGGCGACGCCGCCGTCGTGACCGTCGACGTCATCGACAAGCAGCTCATCCTCGTGTCCGCCGAGGCGAAGCCGGGTTGGGAGATCCTCGAGGCCGAGGAGTACCCGAGCGAGAACCGCATCGAGGTCGAGCTCGCCTCCGACACGCTGCTGGTCGAGTTCGAAGCGATGTACGTCGACGGCGAGATCGTCACCCGTGTCGAGTCGAAGCTGGTCGACGACGACGACGATGACAGCTCCGACGACGACGTGTCCGACGATGCCGACTCCGACGACGACGTGTCCGACGACGACGTGTCCGGCGATGACATGTCCGATGACGACAGCTCGGATGACGACAGCTCGGACGACATCGGCGCCACCGACACCACCGTGCCGGCCGACACCGTGCCCTCGACCACTGCGCCGAGCACCACGGTGCCGAGCGAGACCGTCCCGTCGACCACGATCGACGACGACGACGAGTCCGACGACGATGACGACTCGGCTGCTGGGAGTGCGCCGGCGACCACCATCGACGACGACGATTCCGATGACGAATCCGACGACTCCGGCAGTGGAAGCTCGGGCGGCGACGATGACGACTCGGAGGATGACGACGACTCCAGCGATCGCGACGACTGACGCCACCGATCTCGTCACCTCCGGGTGACGAACCGTTCGCCCGACGAGCACGTCACCGCCCGTCGAGCACGTTCGTGGCGAACGTTTGCTGCGGCCCCCGTGTCGACCCGCCGTCGGTACGGGGGCCGCGGCGCGTCCCGGTCGCCCACCGGAGAGCGCTGGCTCAGTCGGGCGTTCGGCCGGCCGCTGCGAGCCACGTGCGGACGTTCTCGCCGAGATCGTCGGTGGCGTAGCCACCCTCCTGGAGCACCACGGTCGGCAGATCCAGCTCGGCCACCATCGCCCCGCACGCCTCGAAGCCGTCGCCGGTCAGGTCGAAGTCGCAGATCGGGTCGTCGAAATAGGTGTCGAGGCCGAGCGACACGACGAGCACATCCGGCCCGAACGCCTCGATCTCGCCGCACGCGCCGGTGAGCTCAGCCAGGTAGTCGTCGTCGTCGGTACCGGCCGGCAGCGGATGGTTGGACGTCGTCCCCCTGCCCTCGCCGACGCCGATCTCGTCGGCGAACCCCGTGAGGTACGGGAACGCACGCGCCGGATCGGCGTGCAGCGACACCACCTGCACGTCGGCGCGGTCGTAGAAGATCTGCTGCGTGCCGCTGCCGTGGTGGTAGTCGACGTCGAGCACCGTGACCTTGCCGTCGGTCGCCGTCGCGAGGTGATGTGCCGCCACGGCTGCGTTGTTGAAGAAGCAGTAGCCGCCGTACGCGGCGCGGGCCGCGTGGTGTCCCGGCGGCCGGCACAGCCCGTACGCGACATGCTCATCGGCGAGGACGAGGTCGGCGGCGGTGAGCGCGACGTCGACCGACGAGCGAGCCGCGTCGTAGGTGCCGTGCGTCAACGGCGTGGTCGTCTCGAAGCACCACCAGCCGAGCCGGATGTCGATGCTGTCGGGCTCGTCCGCCGGCCCCATGCCGTCGCGCAGCGCGGGCATCGCGAAGACATCCGGGATCACGTCGTGGGTGTAGCCGTGCAGCTGCTGGAACTCCTCCCACGCCGTCTCGAGGAACCGGATGAGCCCGGGATCGTGCACCGCGGCGATCGGCTCGACGCCCCACTCGTCGGGCGCGATGAAGTCGAACACGTCGTCGGTGGCGAGCGCGGCGCGGATGCTCTCGGCTCGTTCGGGGTGTTCGTAGGGCTCCTGGAAGCCCGACGCCTCGAGCTCGCGCTGCGGGTGATGCAGGCGGTGGCGCAGGGTGTAGACCACCTTCACGCTCTGCATCCTCACACGGCGGGGTGACTCGACACGACGGTCCGAATGTTACAGAATGATGACAGCGGGCATCGACCATCATCCGGAGGTCCATGTCATGAGCTCATCATCCGAGGAGCGATCCACCCCCACCTACACCGGCCACGGCGTCATCGACGAGCACGGCGTTCCCGTCGGCGCGGTCACCGACGTCGTCTACGACAAGACCGGCAGTCGTCCCGAGTTCCTCGTCGTCGACCCCGGCATCTTCCGGGCGGCGCACTACGTCCCGGTCGAGGGCGCGTATCACACGAACGACGGCCAGATCGTCGTGCCGTGGAACAAGCAGTGGATCAAGCACTCACCGAAGGCGAGCAAGGACCACCTGCTCACACCGATCGACCGCACGGATCTCCACGTCCACTACGCCGGCGTCTGACGCCGGCGATGGCGAGCACGGAGCCACCAGCCACCGGCCACCGCGGCGACGGCGACCACGATCGAGAGTCCGATCAGGCCAGTCGTACGGCTGTCGGCATCCGGCACCTCGCGAGCCCTCGCGACATCGGTGACTGCCGCAACATCGGTTGGTGGCTCCGCCTCGCCCCCGGTTGGCTCCTCGATCGACTGCGCCGGTGGCAGCGTCGGGGGCGGCCGATCGACCCGGTCGCCACTCCGCTCGAACAACGCCGTCGGCCTCGGGCCGGGGTCGATCGTCAGCGTTACCGCGACCGTCGGATCGATGACCGCAAGGGTCTGCGTGCCGCCGTGATCGAATCCGGCGACGATGTCGATCGGAACGACCGCACCATCGGGAAACACGTCGAAGCGTGAGTAGGTCGAGAGACCGGGCGGATGGCCGGTCAGCAACGACAGCCGCCAGTGCGTGTCGGTCGACTCGATCGAGACCAGGTCGAACCACGGGTCGGCACCCGCCACGTCGTCGGGCGCCTCGACCTCGGCGACGAGCTCGGAGTTGTCGCCGTCGGACACGCGGAGGATCATCCACTGGCTCGCTTCGAGCGAGAGGTAGAGGCCGCCCGGCCCGGCGACCGACGGCCCCTGCGAGTCGAACGTCGGCACCGGCTCGCCGTCGACGTAGCGCCGCAGTGCCGCAAGCGCCATCGTCACGTCGAGGCCATCGGCCCGGCCGCACATCACCGGCACCGGCAGCTGGAACGGCCTGGCACCGCTGTCGATCGGAGTGACGTCGACGATCGACCAGTCGTCGAGTCGCCACCGCACCAGCTCGAGCATCTGCGGCCGCGCACGGTCGACGCTCGATCCGCGGACCTGCACGAAGTGGGTGCCGCCAGGGCACGCGGACAGGCCGAACGTCGGCGCGGCACCCTCCAGGTAGCGCAGCGGCCGGCGCTGCTCGTCGATGACGACCAGGTTGTGGCCACCGACATCGATGGCCGAGATCGAGTGGGGAGGGCCGGTGCCGTCGGGCTCCGGCGGCGGCTCGAAGAACGACCTCAGCGCTTCGTGGCTCATGCCGGTGTAGCAGCCGGGCAGGTGATGGCGACCGTCGCCGAGATCCTCGAGCGCAAGCACCCCGGGCAGCACGGTGCGTGTGTCGCCACAGTCTCCGGTCTCGATGTCGAGATCGATCGCGATCGTGTCTGTGGTGTCGCCGCGCCATCGTTCGTGCACCCGCACGAGCCAATGACGATCGACTCGCTCGTCCGTCGAGTTGTCGACGAAGCCGATGGTCTCGCCGACGACGATGGTGTCGGCGGCGAGCAGCGCATGCAGCGGCTCGGTCACGCGACACGAGCACGCGGAGACACCGTTCGATGCCGATGCGACGCCGAGCGATGCCGACACGAGCGTGAGCACCACCAGGCGGCCGACCAGAACGGTCATGTGGGTCCGACGCTCGCCGGTGCGCCGCGGTTCCCTCGTCGGTTCACTCCTCCACGAGGGCGAGCTCTTCGGCGAGGTACTGCTCGCGGCACTTGGCGCGCTGCAGCTTGCCGGAGCTCGTCTTCGGGAGGGTGCCCGGCTGGACGAGCATGATGTCGCGCGGGGGCAGCCCGCACACCTCGAGCGTGCGGTGGTGGATGTCGTGGTGGATGTCCTCGAGATCGCCGGCGCGCACCTCGGCCACCACCACGACCGACTCCTTGCCCTTGTAGCCCTCCATGCCGAACGCGATCACGTTGCCGGCGCGGACGCCCTCGAGGCCGCCGACCGCGCGCTCGATGTCCTCGGGGAACACGTTGCGGCCGCCGACGATGATGACGTCCTTGATGCGCCCGCAGAGCACGAGCTGACCATCGAGCAGGTAGGCGAGATCGCCGGTCAGCAGCCAGTCGTCGTGGAACATCGCCTGCGTCGCCGCCTCGCGCTTGTAGTAGCCGGGCGTCACCGACGTGCCCCGCAGGAGCAGTTCGCCGACGTGGCGCTCGGGCAGCTCCTCGAACGTGTCGGGGTGCACGACCTTCATCTCGAGACCGGGGACCGCGGTGCCGAGCATCGGGAGCCGTCGAGCTCGTACGGCGAGGTCGTCGGGGTCGACGATCTCGACCGGCTTGGCGACGCGGTCTCGCTCGAGGACCTCGCGGTCGACGGTGTCGCACACGAGCCCCACGCCGCGCTCGGGGAACGAGCCGGCGATCGCCACCTCGGCCATGCCGAACGCAGGGAACACGCTGCCGCCGTTGAAGCCGAACGGCTCGGCTGCGGCCACGAACGCCTCGACCGCCTTCGGGTCCACGGGCTCGGCGCCGCTCAGCGCGAGCGTGAGCGACGACAGGTCGAGCCCTTCCGCACGCTGGAGCGCGCGGGTCGCGAGCACCCACGAGAAGTTCGGGCCGGCGGTCGCCGTACCGCCCCAGTCCGAGATCCACTGCATCCAGTTGCCCGGCTTGGCCATGAAGTCCTGCGGGCCCGCCTGGACGAGGTCGACGCCCTTCGTCATCGGCAGCGCCAGGAAGCCGACGAGGCCCATGTCGTGGTACAACGGCAACCACGAGACCATCACCTCGCCGTCGCCGAGCGTCGCCGCGTCGCACGCGGCATCGATGTTGGCCGACAGCACCCGGTCGGGGATCATCACGCCCTTCGGCTCACTCGTCGAGCCGCTCGTGTACTGCAGGATGATCAGCCGTTCGGGATCGTGGTCGGGCAGCTCGAGCGCATCGCCGCTCGGCACGTTGGGCGCGCCGGGGAGCACCGCCGACATCGGGACGACCGGCGGGTCGGTGTCGGTGGTCTCGTAGAACGGCGCCAGCTGCTCGTCGATCAGCACGAGCTCGGCGTCGCCGTGGCGGATGCGGGCGTGCGTCGACTTGACGAACTCCTCGAGCGAACCCATCCGCATCGGCAGCGGCAGCACCATCGAGGTGATGCCGGCCAGCCAGCAGCCGCGGACGATCGTCATCAGGTCACGGCTGGTCGGTCCGAGCACGGCGACGTGGTCACCCGGCAGCAGCCCGCGGGCCTGCAGGGCCGCGCCGACGGCGCGGGCCTCGTCGTGGATCTGCCGCCATGGCACGTAGACCGGGCCGTCAGGGGCGACCGAGTGGCCGACGAACCGCACACCGGTGTCGATGTCGGCGGCGGCTTCCAGACGTTCGATCGTCGACGGAGACGCTGAAGTCATGGGTGACGACGCTACTGCCTGCAGCGGGCGCGCGTCGGTTTCGTCACTGGCTTCCGGGCAGACGGTCGGGAAGGTGACCATCGCGCTTCGACGCCAGCTGATCGGCGTCGCAGTCCCGGCACAGGAACTCGCGGTGCACGCCCTGGATCGACATCTGGGTCCCGCGCGACTTCTCGACGATCAGCTGCGGGCTGGCCTCCATGTCATGGCCGCCGCAGGCGGGACATGTCGGCCTCGGGTCGCGCGTCCAGCTGACGTCGCAGGCCTCGCACGTCAGCTCGATCAGGTCGTCGTCGCGACGCGTGCCGCGGAGGTCGTCGTCGGTGCCGCAGCGGGGACAGACGATGTCGATCGCCATCGCCAGAAGGGTAGCGGTGCTCAGGCGCTGGCCTCGCCGGATGCAACCGGCTCGACGAGCTCGGTGTCGAGCCGATCGAGCAGGTCGGCATCGTGCGCCTCGCCCGGGTTGGCGGTCGTCAAGAGCTTCTCGCCCAGGAAGACGCTGCTCGCCCCCACGTGGAGGCACAGTGCCTGGAGCTCGTCGGTCATGTCCGAGCGTCCTGCGGAGAGGCGAACAACGGAAGCCGGCAGCATCAGCCGTGCCGCCGCGATGGTCCTGACGAGCTCGAGCGGGTCGAGCCGATCAGCGCCGAACAGCGGCGTACCCGGCACCCGCACGAGCAGGTTGATCGGGACGCTCTCGGGATGCGGGTCGAGGCGTGCGAGCTGGACGAGCAGCCCGGCACGGTCCCGCCTCGACTCCCCCATCCCCACGATGCCGCCGCAGCAGAGCTTGATCGACGTGGCGCGGAGGTGGGCGAGCGTCTCCAGCCGGTCCTGGTACGTGCGGGTCGTGATGATCTCGCCGTAGAACTCGGGCGATGTGTCCAGGTTGTGGTTGTAGAAGTCGAGCCCCGCTCCGGCCAGGACGTTCGCCTGCGACGCCGTCAGCATGCCGAGCGTCACGCAGGTCTCCATGCCCAGCTCCGCAACGGCCGTCACGGCGTCGGCGACTGCTTCGACCTGGCGATCGCTGGGGGCCCGCCAGGCGGCGCCCATGCAGAACCGCGTCGCTCCGGCCTGCTGCGCGCGCCGTGCGGCTGTCACGATCTCGTCCGTCGCCATCAGTCGCTCCGGCTCGAGCTCGGTGTTCCACGCGGCGGACTGAGGGCAGTACGCGCAGTCCTCCGGGCAGGCGCCGGTCTTGACCGACAGCAGCATCGCGGCCTCGACGACGTGCGGGTCGAAGCGCTCGCGGTGCACGGCGTGGGCGTCCGCGAGGAGGTCGTGGAACGGCGTCTCGAGCAGTGCAACGGCCTCGTCGACCGTCCAGTCGTGGCGTGGAGCTGACATGCCGCCACCGTGCCGCATCGCGCCCGATGGCACCAAACGCTTCCGCGGGGCCGGCACCGTCGCGCTCCCCGCCGAGGCGAGACCCTGGTGAACTGACGGCGGCCGACCCGGGCGTGCTCGTTCAGGCGCTGCGCTCGGCGCTCGAGACCTCGATCAGCAGTCGAGAGCGTCGATCGTGACGTCGACGTGGAGCTGGGCATGGCCTGCGAATTCACGCGCCTCGTCGAGGGAGTCGGACGCCAGCGTGAACGTCGCCCAGCCGACGACGCGCATCGGATGACTCGGCAGGCCGGGCATCGTGTTGCCGTCGGGACGCCAGGCGTCGATGGCGTCCAGCATGGTCGCCCACCGATCGGCCGGGTCGTGCCAGGTTCCTCCGAGCACGTCCGCCGCCACGCAGTCGTTGTCGGCGAGCGGTTCGGCGAGGCCGGACGGTGTGCCGTCGAGGCCCGGCAGCAGGCCGAACGGCGACGCGCCGTTGACCGTGCCGTCGCCGTCGCGGTCGCCGTAGCCGGGCCCGCCCTCGCCGACCACGAGGTTGGCGGCCGCCTCGGCGGCGGCGTGCGCGGCCTCGATCGTGTCGGTGTCGGACCACGTGCGGACGGCGTCGTCGAGCTCGACCACCTGCTCGCGGAACGTGAACTCGGCCACGCCGTCGGTGTCGGCCGCAGCATCGTCGTCGCCGCACGCTCCGAGCACGAGCACGAGCACGAGCACGAGGACGACGGCGACGACGGACGAGGTGCTTCTCACCACGCTCACCGTATCGAAATGTACGGACAGCTCCGAGGATCCCTGCCGCCGGGCCGGGTGATCGCGGCGATATCGACGTGATCACGGGCGAGTTCGGTTGCCCCTCCGGAGGAATCGTCCTTCACTGGAATTGCGGGCTGGCGACCGCTCGCCACGCCCTGCACCGATCGGAGGCGTGCGATGCGTACCACGGCAGTAGCACTCGGAGCGGCCCTGCTGACACTGACGCCGGCCGAGATCGGCCTCGCCAGACAGTCCGACGTCGTCCTGGACGTCCTCGTGTCGCCGGAGACCGTCGTGCTCTCGGGGGCGAACGTCACGTTCACACCCGTGCTCCTGATCCCGGTCGACGAGGCGGTGACGATCACGTCGATCGAGAGCGGGCTGCACGGTGACGTCACCGACGCCACCAACCCAGCGATCGTCGCGACGACCTGCACGGTGCCCGACCCTGTCGCACCCGGCGACAGCTTCGGGGCGTACGACTGGGGGTGCGAGTACCAGGTCGTGATCACCGGCGACCCGGGGACGGTGACCGACACGATCACGGTCAGGGTGATCCGCGCCGACGACACCGAGGTGATGATCACCGCTGACGCCTCGGTCACGATCGGTGTGACCACGGGATCCATCCGCGGCACGCTCGTCGACGACCAGACCGACGAGCCGATCGCAGGGGTGCGGGTCATGGCGTCGGGCGACTCGGATTCCAGCAGCGCGACGACCGATCATCTCGGAGGCTTCGGCTTCGAAGGCCTCGACCCGGGCGAGTACCGCCTGGTCGCAGGGAACCTGGTGGAGCTCACGCCATCCGACTACGCCGTCGAGTACTACGACGACGCAACGTTCGGCTCGGCGGATCTCGTCACCGTGTTCGCCGGCGAGGTGACCACGATCGAGTGGGACCTCGCGTTCGGCGGCATCGTCCAGGGCATCGTCACCGATGCGTCGACCAGCGAACCCCTCGAGGGCGTCGAGGTCGACTGGGTGGGCCTCAACACCGACGGCAGCCGCCTCGGCCCGCACCCAGGGATCGACAGTGACGAGCGCGGCGCCTACCAGGTCCGCGGGCTGCACGCGATCGACGTGCTGGTGTGCTTCTCGAAGGACGGCTACGTCGACGAGTGCTGGGACGACCGGACCGACTTCGGCAGTGGACTGGCCGGCATCCCCGGCGACCCGATCACCGCGGCGCCGCGTTCGACCGTCGGCGGGATCGATGCGGCACTTGCGCCGATCGCTCCCCCGGCGACGACAACGACGACGCCGCCGACGTCCACCACGGTCGTCGCACAGCAGCCCGTCGACGTGCTCCCCCCGACGGGCAGCTCGCTCGACGTCGGCCTCTCGATCGTTGCGCTGGCGACGATCCTGACCGGCACGCTGGCGATGCGAACGGCTCGGCGGGTTCAGACCAGCTGAGCGCCGGCGGCGCCACGAGCGACCTCCTGCCGAGCCGGCTACGTCGGCAGCACCGCGACCACGGTGGTGCCGGCACCGGTGCGCGAGTCGATCGCGAGCTCGCCGCCGATCGCCGCGACCCGGTCGGTCATGCTCAGCAAGCCGAGCGAGGGAACGGCATCGTCGGTGTCGAAGCCCGGTCCGTCGTCGCCGACCTCCAGCCGGATCGCCCCGTCGGCGCGCTCGAGACGCAGCCGGACCGGCACCCCGGGCGCGTACTTGGCGGCGTTCGACAGCGCCTCCAGCGCTGTGAAGTAGAGCGCCGACTCGACGCCTCGGCCGTGGCGGCCGACGTCGGCGATGTCGGCCTGCACGTCGCCAGGCGCCCGGCGCGCCGCGGCCGTCAGCGCCTCGGCGAGACCGCTCGTCTCGAGCAGCGGCGGGTAGATGCCGTGCGCAAGTTCGCGCAGCTCCTCCACCGTGGCGTCGACCTCGCTGGACAGGCCGGCGACCGACTCGTGCACGTCGGGCGAGTCGGCCGTACGGCTCTCGAGGAGGCGCAGCCGCATGCCCAGCGCGAGCAATCGCTGCTGCGCGCCGTCGTGGAGGTTGCGCTCGATCCGGCTGCGTTCGGTGTCCGCCGCCTCGACGACGCGTCGGCGCGAGGCGAGCAGCTCGCGCGCGGAACGCGACAACTCGACGTTGAGCGCCCGGGCTCGCTCCAGTGCCGTGCGCTGCAGTGCGTTGTTCTGGCGGATGACGAGGGCGATCGGCACGATCAGCGCCGCCAGTGCGCCGATGACGAGCACCAGCTCCGCGGTGTCGTCGATGTCCTCGATGACTCCCTCGTCGTCGAGCAGGAGGCCGATGCCGGCGACCACCGCGCCCACCACCGCCGAGCCGGCGATCGCCACACCGAGCGTGCCCGGCGCCAGGTACGGCGTGGCGAGCACCAGCGGGAGCAGCACGGCGAGGATCATGACCGGCCAGAGGAACGGGAACAGCACGCTCACGGCGACCGCGACGATCCAGTTGCCGACCATCACGAGCGCGAGCGCAGGACCGAGCGCCGTGTGCACGAGCCGGCGCGCCACGGCGAGCGCGGCGATCAACGCGAGCAGGAACGGCACGACGACCCAGACGCCGCGTTCGCGGACGGCGACGCCGTTGACGATCGTCACGAACGCCACACCGCCTGCGGCGCCGATCATGTCGATCCGGATGAACTGCGAGATCAGCGTGCGGTCGCCGTCGGGGCCGACATCGCCGTGCTCGTCGCCGACCGTCGGCTGCATGCCCGGCACGGTACACATCGGATCGGCACGGCCCGAGCCGGACGGCGTGAGTACCTTGACGGGGTGTCCACGCTGCGCGTCGTGCTCGCCGACGACAACGTCCTGATCCGCGAGGGTGTCGCGGCGATCCTGGAGGCGCTCGACGACGTCGAGCTCGTTGCGCAGTGCGAGGACGTCGGCCAGCTCGACGACGCGGTCGAGACCCTCGGACCCGACGTCGTGATCACCGACATCCGGATGCCGCCCACCCACACCGACGAGGGCATCACGGCGGCGATCGCGATCCACCAGCGCCACTCGGACACGGGCGTCGTCGTGCTGTCGCAGTTCGACGACCCGTCGTACGTGTTGAAGCTGTTCCAGGACGGGTCCGACCGCCTCGGCTACCTGCTCAAGGAGCGCGTCAGCCCCGGCGAACTGGGGCGCGCGATCCGCGCCGTCGCGTCCGGTGGCTCGCTGATCGACCCGCGCATCGTCGAGGTGCTGGTCGAGGCCCGTACCCGTCGCCCGTCGGCGATCGACCGTCTGACGCCACGCGAGCGCGAGGTGCTCAGTCTGATCGCCGAGGGCCTCAACAACGCCGCGATCGCCGGCGAGCTCGTGCTCAGCGAGAAGGCCGTCGCCAACCACATCAACTCGATCTTCTCCAAGCTCGACCTCGGCGGCGAACCCCAGGCCCACCGCCGTGTCAAGGCCGTGCTGCTGTGGCTCACCCAGTAGCGCTTCGGACGGCTGGTCGCCGCCCTGTCAGAATCGGGACATGAACAGGATCACGGAAGACCCCCGGATCGATCCGCGGATCAAGGCGCTCATGGGCAGCTTCCCGTTGCTGCCCCGCGCCGACGTCGCCGACCGGGAGGAGCTGCTCGCAGAGGCGTCGACGCCCGAGGCGATCGCCTTCCACTCGCAGCTGAACACGCTGCTCGACGCGATCGACGACGAGACGATCGCACCGACCGAGGGCGTCGACATCCGCACCGTCGAGTACACGTCCGCGCCCGACGGCAACACGTGCAGGCTGCAGGTCATCCGGCCCCACGGCGACGATCCGCTGCCGTGCGTGTACTACATCCACGGCGGCGGGATGATGTCGATGTCGTGCTTCCTCGGGATGTACCGGTCATGGGGCCGCCTGATGGCGAGCCACGGCGTCGCCGTGATCATGGTCGACTTCCGCAATTGCCTGACGCCGTCGTCGGTGCCCGAGGTGGCGCCGTTCCCGGCGGGCTTGAACGACTGCGTCTCGGGCGTGAAGTACGTGCACGAGCACGCCGCAGAGCTCGGCATCGATCCGGACCGGATCATCGTCGCCGGCGAGAGCGGCGGCGGGAACCTCACGCTGGCGACCGGCATGAAGCTCAAGCGCGACGGCGACCTCAGCCTGATCAAGGGCCTCTACGCACTGTGCCCGTTCATCGCCGGCGAGTGGCCGCAGGAGCGCTTCCCGTCGTCGACCGAGAACGAGGGCATCCTCCTCCACCTTCACGACAACCGGCCGCGGATGGCCTACGGCATCGAAGCGTTCGAGGCCAAGGACCCGCTCGCCTGGCCGTCGTTCGCGACCGTGATGGACGTCGAGGGGCTGGTGCCGACGATGATCAGCGTCAACGAGTGCGACCCGCTGCGCGACGAAGGCGTCGAGTTCTACCGTCTGCTCGTGCAGGCGGGGGTCGCTGCCCAGTGCCGGCAGGTGATGGGGACGATCCACGGCACCGAGATCTTCTCGATCTCGTGCCCCGACGTCAGCCACGAGACCGCGGCGAGCATCGCCCACTTCTGCCGCACGGTGTGAGCGACGACACGTGAGCAGCGACGAGGCGGCCCGCGAGCAGGCAGGCGCGCCGCACTTCCCTCTCCAGGAGTTCCTCGGCTTCACGATCCGACACGACGACGCGGGTTCGGCGACCGCGTCGGTCGTGCTCGACGAGCGTCACCTCAACCCGCACGGGCCCGCCCACGGCGCGGTCGCGTTCACGTTGATGGACACCGCGATGGGCGCAGCGGTGATGGACGTCGTCGAGGAGGGGCACCTGTGCGCGACGATCGAGGTGCACACCCGGTTCCACCGACCGGCGTTCGCGGGCGAGCTCGCCGCGACGGCAACCGTCCTCACAGCCGGACGCCGGGTCGTCCAGCTCGAGGCGCGCACCGTTGACGGCGAGGGGCGGCTGATCGCCAGCGCCACCGGCAGCTTCGCCGTGTTCGAGGTGCCCTCGCAGACGGCCTCGTCCTAGCGTTGCCGCCATGCACGAGCTCGACCCGTCCAGCTGGCTGATCTACGGCGGTCGGCCGATGGAGTCGGGCGACCCGCTGAACGTGCCGCCCGTGATGGCGTCGAACTTCCGCCTGCCGGGCGAGCGGTACTACAGCCGCACCGAAGGCACGCCGACTCAGGTCGCGTTCGAGACGCTGATGGGCGGGCTCGAGGGCGGACGCTCGCTCGCGTTCTCGTCCGGCATGGCGGCGGTGGCGACCCTCTTCCACGGGTTGCCCGTCGGCTCCACGCTCGTGATACCCGAGGACCCGTACCACGCCGTGAACGGGCTGGCCGTCGAGGGCGAGGACCAGGGTCGATGGAGCGTGCTCCGACTCGACCTCGCCGACACCGGCGCATGGATCGAGGCGATGCCGGATGCCGACCTCGTCTGGCTCGAATCGCCCGCCAACCCCCTGATGACGGTCGCCGACCTGCCGGCGATCTGCGGCGCCTCGCGTCCCGATCGGTGCGTGGTCGCCGTCGATTCGACGTTCGCGACGCCGCTCGTGCAGCGCCCGCTCGACTTCGGCGCCGACGTCGTGATGCACTCGGCGACGAAGTTCATCGGCGGCCACTCCGATCTGCTGGCGGGGGTGCTCACCGTGACCGACGAGGCCCTCTACGACGACCTGTACCACCGGCGGGTCCGCAACGGTGGAACGATCGGCGCGATGGAGGCGTACCTCGCGATCCGCGGCGCCCGCACGCTCGCACTGCGGTTGGAGAAGTCGATGGCCAACGCCGAGGTGCTGGCGGTACGGCTCGACGCACACCCCGAGGTCGCACGCGTCCGCTATCCAGGCCTACCGACGCACGACACCCATGCGCACGCCGCCGGCTTCATGCGGGGCTTCGGCGCGATGATGAGCTTCGAGGTGACCGGCACCGGCGAACGGGCGAGCGCCTTCGTCGAGGCGGCCGAGCTGATCAACAACGCCACCAGCCTCGGCGGCATCGAGTCGACGATGGAGCGCCGTGCGCTCGTACCGGGTCAGGAGACGATGCCGCCCACGCTGATCCGCTTCAGCGTCGGCTGCGAGCACGTCGACGACCTGTGGCGCGACCTCGACGACGCGCTGACGGCGACGGCCTGAGCACCACCGCCGACGCCCGCTGACGATCAGGCGAGTGCGATCCCGCCGAGCACGCAGAACACGCCCGCCGATGCGAGCAGGCTGAAGATGATGCGGAACCCGGTGACCGTCATCAGCGCTCGGTCGGCGTCGGCGCGGTTCCGCGGCGTTCGGTAGAGCACCACGTACTCGCCGAGGCGGCCGGCGCGCCGGAAGCTCTCGGCGCCGACGGCGAACAACACGATCCCGAGCAGGATCCAGGCGGTCATCGCGTTCACCCCTCACCTCCAGCGTCGACCTTTCACGCCGACTTCGCAAGACCGGAACAGGCACGTCTTGCGTCGATGGGCGCGGTCACGCCGACGAGGACGGCGCCTGCGTCGCCGGCGCGTGCTGCCCGAGGAGCATCTCGGTCATGTCGTCGATCATCGTGATGGCGCGCTCTCGCGACAGCAGCCCGTGGATCGTGAGGCTCAGCACGCCGTGCCCCGACGCCCACATCTCGTGCGCGATCCGCTCGGCGTCGCCGGCGAGCTCGCCGGCCTCGACCGCATCGGCGACCGCGTCGATCAGCGGCTGCAGCGTGGTGCGGGCGAAGCCGCGGCTCGCGGGCGGCGGCTCGTACTCGGGGAGCGGATGGGCCGTCATCAGGTCGTAGAGGTGCGGGTTCTCGAGCGCGTTGTCGCGGTAGGCCTCGCCGAGCCGGCGGATGCGGTCGAGGACGGGTGCGGACCGATCGAGGCGCTCGAGCCGGTCGGCGAGGCGAGCGTAGCCCTCGCGGTACAGGGCGTCGGCGAGGCCCGGCTTCCCCCCGAACTCGGTGTAGATCGCCTGGGTCGACGTGCCGGCCTCGTCGGCGATCCGGCGCACGGAGAGCGCGTGCGGGCCCTCGTCACGCACGATCCGCTCGGCGACGGCGAAGACGGCGGTGTCCCCGCTCGACCGACGCACGTCGACGTTCACACCGGGCACTCCGTCACGCTGAGCACTCCGTCACGCTGCCGGCTTCCACGATGGTGAAGTCTACGTGAAACAGTGCTCCAACGGTGTTCCAACAGTGTTCCAACGATGTTAGGATCTCGGCCATGATCGCTCCCCCCGACCTCCGCCAGCGCAGCCGCGAACTGCTGCTCGGCCGCGACGTCGCTCGACTGGCCATGCGGTCGCGACGACTCCGCACCCTCCAGCACGGCACCGGTGCCCCGGTCGTGCTGGTGCCCGGGTACGGCGCGACCGACGCCGCGCTCGCGCCGCTCCGCCGCTTCCTGACGCGCCTCGGCCACGATGCTCGACCCGTCGGCATGGGCCGCATCAGCGACGACGTGCCCGGCCAGTTCCCGGTCGTCACCGAGCGGGCGGCCGCGATCGCCGACGAGACCGGCCGTGCGGTGACGCTGATCGGGTGGAGTCTCGGGGGTGTGCTGTCACGAGAGGCCGCCAGGGATCGGCCCGACGCCGTGGAGCGGGTCGTCACGTTCGGCACGCCCGTCGTCGGCGGCCCGGCGTACACCGCGATGGGCCACCGGTACGACCCGGCGTACCTCGCCGAGGTCCAGGCGGCGATCGCCGAGCGCGAGCAGACGCCGATCACGGTGCCGGTGACGGCGTTCTGGAGCCGCAACGACGGCGTGGTCGCGCCCGAGGCGTGCATCGACCGCACGACGCCCGGCGTCGAGAACGTCGAGGTGCGCGCAACCCACGTCGGCATGAGCCTCGATCCGGATGTCTGGGCCGGCATCGCCATCCGGCTGGCCGCCGACACGGCGTCCACGGCCCGCCACACCGCGCACGAGACAGCGAGGAGCACTGCATGACCAGCAAGTGGGTGACCGGCACGAAGGCGCCGGTCCACGACGAACTCGACGTCGCCGACCTCGAGGTGACCGGCGCGCTGCCGCCCTCGCTGTCGGGCCGGCTCGTCCGGATGGGACCCAACCCGATCGGCCCCGTCGCCGACGAGCACCACTGGTTCGCCGGCGCCGGCATGGTGCACGCGATCGACCTCGACGGTGGCCGGGCGACGCGGTTCGTCAACCGGTGGGTGCGCACCGTGCCGGTCAGCGACGAGCTCGGCGAGGAGACCGCGCTCGCACCGGTCACGAGCGGTGCCGACATCGCGAACACGAGCGCCCTGCACATCGCGGGGCAGCTGCTGGCGCTCACCGAGACGTGCCCGCCGTACCGCCTCGACGCCGACCTCGCCACGCTCGGCCGTGAGGACTTCGGTGCCGGCGTCGAGCACTTCACCGCCCATCCGCACACCGACCCGGCGACGGGTGAGGTCCTCGCCGTCGGCTACGCCGCCGACGACGACCCGAGCTGCACGCTCTACACGATCGGCGGCGACGGCCGGCTGGCGTCGCAGCGCCGCATCGACCTGCTCGGTCCACGCTCGGTGCACGACATGGCGTTCACGCCGGACCACGCCGTCGTGTGGGATCTGCCGCTCGAGATGGTTCACGAGGGCGCCGACCCCGATGTCCCGTTCCGGTGGAACCGCGAGGGCGCCGCACGCGTCGGCCTCGTCGACCGGCACGACGCCGGCGCCCCGGTCCGCTGGTACGACATCGAACCGTGCTGGGTCTTCCACCCGGTGAACGCGTACGAGACCGATCACGGGGTCGTCGTCGACGTGTGCCAGTTCGACCGGATCTTCGACGTCGACCCGACCGGCCCCGGCGATCCGTTCCCGCCCCAGCTGTGGCGCTGGACGCTCGACCGCGACGCCGCCGAGGTCAAGCGCGAGCTGATCGACGACCGCATCCAGGAGTTCCCGCGGATCGACGAGCGGCGCTGGGGCTCGCCGGCGCGGTTCGGGTACACGGTCGAGCTGTTCTCACGCCACCACTCGGCAGCGATCCTCGCGCACGATCTCCAGACGGGCGGCAGCGCGCACTGGGCAGCCGACGACGGGCATGCGCTGGGCGAGGCGGTCTTCGTGCCCGATGCCGACGACGCCGGCGAGGGCGAAGGCTGGCTGCTGGCGATCGACTCGACGCCCGACCGGAGTGACCTCGTGGTGCTCGACGCGACCGACGTCGCCGCCGGCCCGGTCGCCCGCGTGCACCTCCCCCAACGGATCCCCGACGGGTTCCACGGGGACTTCTACTGAACGGGCTAGCCAGCTGAACGGGCTTCGCCGGACCGGCCGAGCCGCATCGGCTCCGCCTGACCGAGCTCGCCGCCGCTTCCCTTCGGCGCTCGCCCACCGCACGCCGCGCGACGCGGTCGGGAGGTGAGATGATCGTCGACCAACGCGGCCGCCCTCGCCGCCGCGGCGTGATTGTGCCCGGCAGCGTGGCGCCCGTCGCCTGGCGGGGTGGTGCGACCCGTCAGACGTCGTGGACGACCCAGACGTTGGGTTCGACGTAGACGGCGAGATCGCGATCGAGGTCGGCGATCACCGGCACGAGCGCCCGGCCGACGATGGTCGGGCCCGGGCGATCGAACGGCTCGCCGGTCCACTCGCGCCACTCGGCGAGCGAACCCGACACGGTCATCGAGCGTGGCGCGACCCGCACGATCTCACCGCCGACTCGGACGTGGGTGCGCAGCCACGGATCCTCCGGCAGGCCGTCGGCGCGCACTCTGGCGGCGTAGCCGGCCATGTCCTCGTCGGGGAACCGGTGCTTGTTCGTGGGACGAACGGGTGCCACGAGTTGCTCGACACCGCGGGCCCGGGCTGCCGCTCGCATCGCGCCGATCAGCCGGTCCGCGAGACCGGACCCGCGATGCTCGGAACGGATCACGATCTCGAGCGCGCTGACGTGGGTCGCCGGGCGGTCGTCGGTGGCGTCCTGGATGCCCCACCGGATCACCTCGTCCCACCCGGCGTCGGGCAGTTCGTCGCCGCGCATGGCGAACGGCACGGCGAAGCCCCTGGCCTGCACCGCGCCCGGTTCGTCGGGGTCCTCCACCACGAACACGAGGTCGGCGAACAGCCGCTCGCAGCGCTCGTAGTAGAGGTCCGCCGTCGGGTCGTGGAGCAGGAACGTCGGCCAGAGGTGCGTCAGCGACCACAGCTCGGTCGCGAGGTCCGGACGTTCGGCGAGCGACGCGAGGGTGAACCGGTCGGTCGCCGCCATGGGCCCGTCGCCTCGGCTACCCGACGACAACCGGGTCGGGTTCGAAGTCGAGCCGGCCGTGGTCGATCTCGGGGAGCACGTACCGCGAGAACAGGTCGCATTCGGCGGCGTGGGGGTAGCCGGAGAGGATGAACGCGTCCATGCCGGCGTCCGTGAGCTCGTTGATCTTGCCGAGCACCTGATCAGGGTCGCCGACGATGGCCGCACCGGCACCCGAGCGGGCACGACCGACGCCGGTCCAGAGATGACGGTCGGCGTAGCCCTCGTCGTCGGCGCCCTCTCGCAGCGCGGCCTGGGCTGCGACCCCTGCCGATGCCGAGTCGAGCGACTTCTGCCGGATCTCGCGCCCGGTCTCGTCGTCGAGCTTGGAGAGCAGGCGCCGGGCCGCGGCGCGGGCCTCGTCCTCGGTCTCGCGGACGATCACGTGCGACCGCCAGCCGTAGCGCAGGGTGCGGCCCTTGGCCGCGGCGCGGGCGTCCATGTCGGCCTTCACCTCGAGGACCTTGTCGGTCGTGTCGGGCCACATCAGGAAGACGTCGGCGCCCGCCGCCGCGCACTCGCGCGCCGCCGGCGAGAGGCCGCCGAAGTAGAACAGCGGGCTGCGACCCGTGACCGTGCGAGCGCGCGGCGGGTCGATCGTCAGGTCGACGAAGTCGCCGTGGTAGTCGACCGGCTCGCCGTCGAGCAGCTCGCGCAGCGCGTACATGATCTCGGTCGAGCGACGGTAGCGCGGCTCGCTGCCCAGGCTCTCCCCAGGCATCTCCGAGGAGATGATGTTGATCGTCAGCCGTCCCCCCATCATCTGATCGAGCGTCGCCAGCTGGCGCGCCAACTGCGGCACGACCAGCTCGCCGCACCGCACCGCGAGCAGCATCCGCAGCTTCGTGATCGGCGCGAGGCCGGCGGCGAAGACCGTGTTGTCGATGCCGAGTGCGTAGCCCGACGGCAGCAGCACGTTGTCGAAGCCGTACCGGTCTGCGGTCAGCACGATGTTGCGGCAGTGCTCCCACGAGGAGGCGAGTTGCGGGTCGGGCACCCCGAGGAACTCGTAGTCGTCGTCACACAGGGCGCTGAACCACGCCATCTCGACCGTCATGTGCTCGCTCCGTTCATCGCCGCGTCGGCTGTGTCCGTCGGGTACGGGTTCATCATGTCAGCGCTCATGATCTCGGCCAGCTCGACGGGTCGGCCGAGGTCGATGCTGCGGTGGGCGGCGACGCCCATGGCGACGGCCCAGTAGCCGTCGTCGAGCGTGACCTCGGGTGCGGCACCGGTGCGGATCGCCTCGATGAAGTGCAGGTGCTCGATGTAGCTCGACCCGTGGTGGAGACCCTGGTAGGCGATGCGGTCGTCGGCGACCTGGCGCTGCTCGACGCCGCCGAGTCCGTGCACGCCGCGCCGACCGACGCGCAACGTGTTCGAGGGGATGAACGCCTCGACCTTGCCCGTGGCGCCCACGACCGACGTCTCCTGCTCCTCCTGCGTGGCGTCGGCGAACATGCACAGGTCGAGCAGCGCCCGCGCCCCGCTCGGGTAGTCGACGACGACGTAGGCGTTGTCGAGCATGTCGGCGGCACGGCCGTCGTAGATCTCGTCGAGATGGTTGACGTCCTGAGCGCCCGAGGCGAAGACGCGATGCGGGCGCTCGGTCAGGATCAGGTTCATCAGGTCGAAGAAGTGGCACGTCTTCTCGACCAGCGTGCCGCCGGTCTTCTCGGTGAACCGGTTCCAGTTCTCGACCTTGGCGAGGAAGGGGTAGCGGTGCTCGCGGATGGCGACCATCCTCGGCGCGCCGACGACGCCGGCGCGGACCTGCCGCACGAGCTCGGCGGTGACCGACATGTAGCGGTACTCCATCGCCATCCAGGTGATCGCGTGGGCCGACCGCTCGGCGTCGAGGGCGATCAGCCGCTCGCAGTCGTCGACGCCGGTCGTCAGGGGCTTCTCGAGCAGGGCGTGCAGATCGGTCTCGAGCAGGTCGGCGGCGATGTCGGCGTGGGTGTGGTTCGGCGAGGCGACGACCACGGCGTCGCACAGCCCGCTGCCGAGGAGGTCGCGGTGGTCGTCGAAGACCGCGACGTCCGAACCTGCCGCCGCTGCGCCGGCATCGCGCGATGCCGCATGCGTGTCGGCGATGGCCGTCACGACGCCGCCCTCGAGCACGTTGACGTTCTCGATGTGCTCGATGCCCATCATGCCGGTCCCGATCACCCCATAGCGGACGATGTCGTCGGCGTGCGTCATGCCGTCCAGTCAAGCATCCCGGCCGGTCCCGCTCACAGAGGCGTTCGTCTCGATCGCACCAGCACGATCCGGTAGGATGCTTGCGTGCGCAATCAACTGTCGAGGATGCCCGCGCTGTTCGTCGGCCACGGCAGCCCGACGAACGCGCTCGAGTCGAACCGGTACACCGACGCGTGGCGCGAGCTCGGCCGATCGATCATCGCCGAGGCCGGCACGCCGCGGGCGATCCTCGCGATCTCTGCGCACTGGTACATCAACGCAGCGGCGGTCACGGCGATGGCGCGGCCGAGGACGATCCACGACTTCTACGGCTTCTCCGACGAGCTGTTCGCGTTCGAGTACCCGGCGCCGGGCGACCCTGACGTCGCCGGCGAGATCGTCGAGGTCGCGAGGCCGGTCTGGGTCGGCCTCGACCACGACAGCTGGGGCCTCGACCACGGCACCTGGTCGGTGCTCGCCCACCTGTTCCCCGACGCCGACGTGCCGGTGATCCAGCTGTCGATCGATGCCACGAAGTCGGTCGGCGAGCACCTGGCGCTCGCCACGCAGCTGGCGCCGCTGCGCGAGGACGGCGTCTTGATCGTCGGCAGCGGCAACGTCGTGCACAACCTGCGGATGCTCACGTGGGGGCGCACCGACGGCTTCGACTGGGCCGACCGCTTCGACGACGCGGCGCGCGAGGTCGTGACCGAGCGACCGGGCGACGTGGCGTCGCTGACGTCGCACGACGACTTCCGAATGGCGGCGCCGACGCCGGACCACTTCGTTCCCCTGCTCTACACGGCCGGCCTCGCAGCAGCCGCTGGAGACCGAGCGAGGGTGACGTCGTTCAGCGAGGGCGCGACGATGGGCAGCATCTCGATGACGTCCTACCGCGTCGACGACTGAGCGCGACGAAACCGACCCTGTGGTGCCTCGCCGCGCGCGCCAGCGTGCGGCGATGGCGATCGACGATCTCGGCCAGCTGATCGGCAGGTCCGTGCTCGTCAGCATCCGATACCTCGATGCCGACGGTGAGGTCGCATCCCGGCTCCAGTTCGCCGGCATCGTGACCGCGGTCGATCCCCTGGTCGAGATCGATCACGGCGACGACGTACCGTTCACGTTGCTGCCCGAGCCGGACGCGTTCGACCCGGCACCGCCGGGCGAGTACCGGCTGCGCGAGAGCGGCGAGACGGTCGTCGACCCCGACGTCACCTCGACCTGGACGGTCACACCGCCGCCATCGCGATCGCCACGACGGCGACGCGGTCGCCGGTGGTGCGACCCGGAGTTCAGGTTGCAGCTCGACCCGTGAGCGAGCGCGCTACTCGCGTGCGCCGACGAGATCGAGGAACCGCATGACGGCTTCGTCGGCGCGCCTGGCGATCGCTGCCTTCGAAGGAGGGCGCTCGCCGAGCAGGACGCGGATCTGGGTGTCCTGCACGACGAGGCCATAGAGGAGCGAGAAGGCGGCAGCGGGGTCGTCCGTGGCGAGGTGCCCCTCGTCGGCGAGCCGGGCGAGGTACTCCTCGACGATCGGACCCACCCGATGCCGGCCCGACTCGAGCAGGATCGCTGCGAGGTCCGGCGACGTCATCGACGCCCGGTTGAGCGCGACCGAGCGTTCGCTCGTCAACAGCGAGAGCAGACCGATCGCGTACCCCGTCAACGTGGCCTGCGGGTCACCGTCGCCGGCGAGGGCCGCATGGACCTGCTGCGCCGAGGCATCGGCGTTGTCGCGGATGACCGCCTCGAACAGACCCGGCTTGCTCCCGAACCACGAGTACAGCGTCTCCTTCGAGGCGCCGGCTCTCCGGGCGATGCCGAGCATCGTCACGCCGTCGTAGCCGTGCTCGAGCAGTTCGTCGAACGCGGCCTCGATCACCCGGTGCCGCCGCTCCTCTCGTTCGCCGGCTCGGGGCCGGCCCCGACGGCTCCCCCGGGTGGCTGTCGTCGTCGTTCGGTCGTTCATGGCAGATCCCTCTTGACAAATGTACCACACCGTACGATTATTCGTAATCGAACCCGGACGTACGATTCAGGAGGAACCATGACAACCATCGATCTCACGACGGATCCGGCCGGCACCGACTCGACCATCACGGATCCGGCATCACCGGCCGATGCGTCGCGCACCGCGCTGCTCGTCGGGCTGCTGCAGGCGCTCGTCGTCGCCAACCTCGTCCAGGTACTGGCCGGCTTCACCGGCGCCGACCCGAGCCCGCCCGCCGACGTGGTCCCGGGCATCGCGGCCACCGCGCTGCTGGGCATCGCCGCAGTGCCGATGGTGCGAGCCGGCGCACGGGCGGGCTACCGCCTCGGCATCGGCTTCTGCCTGGCGTCGATGGTCGGCATGGGCCCGCACAAGCTGTTCATGGCCGACGGCGGCGTCATCGCGCCGATGGCGCTGGTCGGGTTCGCACTCGAGGTCGCGTTCATCGTCGCGGCCGTTCGGACGCTGCGCGAGCTCCCATGAGCGCCGCACGGGTGACGCTGGCGGTGGCCACGCTGCTCGTGGGCCTGGCCGCCGGATTCTTCTTCACGTACGAGGCGTCGGTGACGCTCGGCCTCGCCGAGGTCGACGACGTCACGTACGTGAGGACGTTCCAGGCGATCAACGAAACGGTCCGCAACGCCTGGTTCGGCATCGTGTTCTTCGGCTCGGTGCCGGCACTCGTCGTCGCGGTTGCGGCGAACCGGCGTGAACCGGCGGTGCGCCTCGCACTGATCGGCGCGTCGCTCGTGCTCCACCTCGCGACGATCACGGTGACCGCGACCGGCAACCTGCCGCTCAACGACGATCTCGCCTCGTACGAGCAGGTCGATGCCACGAGCGCCGCCGCCGCACGGGCTGACTTCGAGAGCGACTGGAACCGGTTCAACCTGATCCGAGCGCTGACGAGCGGCGCCAGCTTCGCCTGCCTGGTCGCGTGCGCCCGAGGAGTCGTGCGCGACGACGAGGCCTGACACGGCGCTTCACGTGCGGCTCACGGGACCGACCGGGCCGCATCGGCATGGCGACCCAGCGTCGCCAGGACCACGACGAGGACGAACAGGCCGGGCACCATTGCGAAAGCCGCTCGGATACCGGCCTCGTCGGCGATGACGCCCAACGTGAGCGGCGCGAGCAGCAGGGAGCCGCCGGCGGCGATGAAGACGCGCGCCGCGGCGATGTCGGAGCGGTCGGGCGCCGTGTCGATCGCGAGCGACAGCAGCATCGGGAACAACATCGACATCCCGAGACCGCCGACGAGCAGCCCGCCGACGACCGGCAACACCGAGCTCGACGCCCAGAACAGCAAGATGCCGGCGAGTCCGACGGTGGCGGCGACGAGCAGCAGCGTGAAGGCGCTCTCGATCCGGGCTGCCCGTGCGCCGAGGAGGCGGCCGGCCAGCATCGCCCCGAAGAAGGCCGTCATGAGGAACGATGCCGCGCCCTCCGTCGTGCCGGCGACGTCGACGAGGTAGCCCGCACCCCAGACACCGATCGACCATTCGGCTGCGACCGCCGGCATGAGACCCGCCCAGAAGAACCAGTAGGCGCGTGGCAGCCGCCGGCGCCGCCCCGCTGCCGCGATGCTCGCCGGGCGCGGGAACGACTCGCCGGACCGGCGGACGGCGAGGCCACCCACGACGAGCAGCGGCACGACGAAGGCGGGCCGCCACCCGGCCCCGACGGCTACGAACGCGCCGATGAGCACGGCCGGCGCCACGCTGCCGATGCTCGCGGCGATGTTGATCTCGGTCAGGGCGACCTCGTGGTGGCGCGGATGGAGATCCGCAAGCGAGGCATGGCTCACGGCCAGCATGATGCTGCCCGACAGGCCGATCAGGAAGCTCCCCGCCAGGGTGACGGCGGCGTGCGGGCCGACCCCGATGAGGAGCGAGCCGGCGGCCACACCGGCGCCTCCGGACCAGAACGTCCGTGCGCGACCGCTGGCCCGCACGATCCGTGCGACCGACGATCCCGCCAGCACCGAGCCCGCAGCGATCGCGGTGTAGTGGAGCCCGCCGATCGTGCGGCTGATCCCCAGGTCGTCGCGCAGCGACGGCATCGCGGGACCGAGTGCGGCGATGGCGAAGCCGAGTGCGATCGACATGCTGTAGGTCAGCCAGGTCAACCGCTCCCGCGTGAACGCCACGGGGTCCCCGGCACCGAGCTCATGGTCCGTCTCCGTGACTCCGACGGTAGCTGGCGGCGTGCTCGGACGCCTGGGCCCGCGCCCGCTCCCGGCGACCACCTCCACCACCTCCACCACCGCTACTTCGAGCGCAACGACGGGAGCCGGCTGGTGCCGATCGACGTCCTGTTCGGCACGCACCACGACGGCACGGCGGAGGCGCACGGGCGGATGCGGGCGAGGCGGCGGTCGGGTCAACCTGCGGGGGCCTGACGAGGAGGGCGGGCGGTCGGCAGTCGAGCTCGACGCGCTGGACGAACACGGCGACGCCGGGTAGCAAGGAACCATGCCGCAGGGAAGCGCGTATCCGGGCCCGGCCGATGACCTCGAGGCGTATCGCGATCTCGTCGAGCGTCACGGTGATGCCGAGGTTCGCGGGGCGAAGAACCCGTACACCTCACGCAACGGCTGGATGACGAGCTTCCTCGACCCGGAGGGGCTGATCTGCCTGCGCCTCTCGGCCGACGAGCGCGCTGCCGTGATCGACGCCGGCGGCGGGGCGGTGCAGCAGTACGGGCGGAACATGCCCGACTTCGCGAGCGTGCCTCCCTCGGCCGGCGACGACGAGCTCGACGCGCTGTTCGCCACGAGCTGGGACCACGCCGGCACGCTGCCACCGAAGTAGGGGTTGAGCGGCGGTCTCGTCGACGGCTCGGTGGCGCTGCGATCGCCCGTGGCGATGAGCGAGACCGGTCGATCGATGTGAACCATACGCTGGGGTGTTGCCTCTCCGATCGAACACATGTACGATGCGTGCATGTCGGATCTCGAAGGCACTCCGGAGGAGGCGGCGGGAGGCCTGCTCGCTGACGATCCGGATGAGAAGCTGGCCGAGATCTGCGGCGTGCTGAACGCCTATCACGCCAAGCTCGTGGCCCACGTCGCGGGCCGGTTGGAGCGCGACGAGTGGCAGGGACATCGCATCCACTCCCCCACTCAGTGGGTGGCGTGGAAGACCGGGCTGTCGCCATCGCGGGCGAAGCAGATCGTGCAGATGGCCGAGCGGCGGGCGTCGTTCCCCGCCGTGACCGAGGCATTCGAGCGTGGCGAGCTGGCGGTCGACCAGGTCGACGTCGTCGTGTCGAGGGCACCGGCGTGGGCCGACGCACAGGTGGTCGAGTACGCCGCGACCACGACCGTGCACCAGCTCCGCTGCACGATGCGTGACCGGTTCTTCACCCCCGATCCCGACGAGGCGAACGCGGAGTCAGATGGCTCGGAGCCCGAGGAGGCGCCGGTCGACCGAGACCGCCTCTCGACCGGCGTCACCGATGATCACCGCTGGCGCATCAACGGTGAGCTCGGCCTCGACGACGGCGGCATCGTCGACGCGGCGCTGCGCGAGGCGAAGGACTCCCTGTTCGAGCGCGGCAACATCGACGCCACGTGGGCAGACGCGCTGGTCGAAGTCGCTCGGCGATCGCTCGACTCGGTCGAGTCACCGGCCCGGCGCGATCGCTTCCGCACGTGGTTCCACCTCGACGTGACCGACGGCGCGATGACCAACACCGGGGGCTGGCGGTTGCCCGACACCGTCCGTGATCACCTGCTGTGCGACGGCGTCGTCCAACCGGTGTGGGAGCAGGAAGGCCTACCGACGTCGGTCGGCCGCACCCAGCGCATCGTCCCCGACCGCACGAGGCGCGTCATCGAACGCCGCGACCGCGGCTGCCGGGTGCCGGGCTGCACGGCGACCCGATTCGTCGAGATCCACCACATCATCCACTGGCTCGACGGTGGCCCCACCGACACGTGGAACCTGGTCAGCCTCTGCCCGAAGCACCATCGTCTCCACCATCAGGGCGGGCTCGGGATCAAGGGCGACGCCGATGCTGAAGACGGTCTGTTGTTCACCGACGATCGTGGCAATGTGATCGAGCGTTGCGGTCGACCGAGGCCTCCCACCGATCCACCGGAGGTACCGGCGGGCCGGTACCTCCACCCCACCGGCGAACGCCTCGACATGCGATGGCTCGGCGACAACTGGATCCACCCCGACGAACTTCGGCGACGGCGCGAGGCGGCCGCGCCGCTCGAGCCGAAGCCGGATGAGATCTCCTGACGCTGTCCGACTCCGCTGCTCCTGCGGCTCGTCAATCGTGCGGACCCAGGAGGACCACACCGGCACACCCGCCGCCGAAGTACGCCGGGCGCACAGGGCGGGGGCTGTGGCACGATCGGCGGCGATGCCGGACGAGCCGTTCCAGATCTCGACGCCGCGATTGACGCTGCGGCCGTGGTGCGACTCGGACCGTTCCGTGTTCGCGAGGTTGCACGCGGACCCCGCGGTGATGGCTGACCTCGGCGGGCCGATCGACCGCCGACGCAGCGACGCCAAGCTCGACCGCTACGTCAGCATGTTCGACCGACACGGCCTGACGAGGTGGGCCGTCGATCGCTCGGACGGCAGCTTCCTCGGCTACGCCGGGATCATGCTCGTCGAGGGCGATCACCCGTTGGGCGTTCACCACGAGATCGGGTGGCGACTCCGACGCGCCGCCTGGGGCAAGGGCTACGCCACCGAGGCGGCGAGCGCAGCGTTGCACGACGCGTTCACGCGAGTGGGGCTGTCCGAGGTCCTCGCGTACACGTCGGTGGACAACGTCCGATCCCAGGCCGTCATGCGGCGACTCGAGCTGACGCGGGACCCCTCCCGCGACTTCACGGCGGTCTACGACGACATCGGCGAGTGGAACGGCCTCGTCTGGGTCGCCGATCCGAGCCGACTCACTACACCGACTTCGTCAGGCCGCCGTCGACCCTGAGGTTCTGGCCGGTGATGTAGCTGGACCTGTCGCTGACGAGGAATTCGATCACCTCGGACAGCTCCTCGACCCTCGCGTAGCGGCCGGCGGGGATGCGGGCGACACGGTCCTCCTTCTCGGGGAGGCTGTCGATGAAGCCGGGCAGCACGTTGTTCATGCGCACGTTCTCGGCGGCGTACTTCGTGCTGAACAGCTTGGCGAAGTCGGCGAGGCCCGCACGGAAGACAGCAGAGGTCGGGAAGTCGGGGTCGGGCTCGAAGGCCGCGAACGTCGACACGTTGACGATCGAACCGCCGCCTTGCTCCTGCATGATCGGCGTCACGAGGCGGGTCATGCGAACGCAGTTGAGCAGGTAGTGGTCGAGGCCGGCGTGCCATTCCTGGTCGGTGATCTCGAGCACGTCGCCCTTCGGGCCGTGGCCGGCGCCGTTGACGACGCCGTCGATGCGGCCCCAGCGCTGCATCGCCTTGCCGACGAACATCTCGAGATCGTGCGTGACGTGGTTCGAGCCGGTGAAACCGAAACCGCCGAGCTCG
>NZ_JASJCS010000050.1 GCF_030065885.1 Ilumatobacter sp.
TGTGGTCAGTGGTTGGGCACGATGCCCGTCACGGCACGTGCCAGTGCATGTTGCTGATCAGACCCGGATCGATCATGTACTGGTTGTACGGGAAGGCGGGTCGTACTGCCCGACCGACAACGGTTCGGTGTACTACGGCGACTTCCCGTACAACCAGTACATGATCGATCCGGGTCTGATCAGCAACATGCACTGGCACGTGCCGTGACGGGCATCGTGCCCAACCACTGACCACACGTCGGGGGGCGCGCCGGAGTCCGGTGCGCCCCCCGACATCGATGTCCGTAGGAGGAGGCGAATCGATGATCCGATCGCACCGAGCTGCGGTGCGCCTCGCCACGATCGCCGTCGCGGTGCTGATCACCTCGGCCGCTGGCCCGGCGCTCGCCCGGTCGGGCGACGAACCGATCGACGACGGCCTCGCCGGCATCGGCGTGGCGCCCGCGTTCCTCGCGTTCGAGGCAGCCCTCCGCGGCACCTCCTACACGGGCAGCATCGTGCTGAGCAACGGGCTGCCCGGCGACCGCCACTTCACGTTCGCCACCGCCGGCGACATCGCGGACTGGATCACGTTCTCCGACGGGGACGGCCGGCCCATCGACGACGTCGTGATCCCACACGAGGGAGCCACGACGGTGCAAGCGATCATCGCCGTCCCCGCGGCGGTCCCGAACGGCGACTACACCGGTCGCATCGAGGTGTCCGGTCAGCCAGTCGACGGCACCGAGGGCGCATCGTCGGCCGGGCTCTCGATCGGCGCGGTCGTCGCCGTCGCCATCGAGGTCGGCGGCGAGATGATCCGGGCCGGGTCGTTCGACGACGTGGTCGTCGAGGCCGTCGAGGTCGGTCTGCCCCTGCAGATCTCGGCGACGTTCAACAACTCCGGCAACGTCGGCTTCGACCCGGCCCTCGACCTGACGATCACGCGCTCCGGTCAACCGGTCGACGTGATCAGCGTGCCTCCCGAGGAGACGATCGACCCGGGTCGCGCCGAGAGCATCGACGTCACCTGGGACACGACCGACACGCTGCCGGGCGACTACTCGGTCGAGGTGATCGCCACGGCCGTGGGCTACGACTTCGCGCCCATCGAGCGGCCGTTCCGCATCGAGCATCCCGGTTCGATCGAGCGCAGCGCGACCCTCGAGTCACTCGAGGTCGTCAGCGTGCCCGAGCTGGGCGGCACGGCCCGGGTGCGCGGCACGCTGCGCAACGAGAGCGACGTGGCCGTCCGCTCGATCCTCGTCGCCGAGATCGAACGCGACGGCACGTTGATCGGCGAGCTCCGCAGCCTCGAGGTCCTCGCGCCGCCCAACAACACGACGTCGATCGACGTCGTCGTCGAGGGTCTGGAAGCCGGCGCCCACGTCGTGCGCGGCAAGGTCAACTACGAAGGCCGCGAGACCGAGACGCTCGCCGTCTCGTTCGACGTCGCCGCGCCCGCCGGCACCGACTCGGGTTCCGGCATCGGAGCGACGACGCTGCTCGCGCTCGCTGCGGTCCTCGGGCTCGTGGTCGCCGCGGCGGTCGCTCTGATCCGGCGCCGCAGGGCCGGACCGGGCGACACCCCCGGCGCCGGGCCGGACCCTGCCCGGCCGCGCCAGCCCGAACGTGAGCTGGCGCACCACTGAGGCACCAGCCGCACCGATGTCGGCGGTACCCTCGCCTCAATGCGCGCCACGTCGATCGGCCACGCCGGGATGCTCATCGAGACCGACGCCGGTTCGATCCTCTGCGACCCGTGGTTCATCCCCGCGTTCTTCGGTTCGTGGTTCGTCTTCCCGCGCAACGACCAGCTGAGCGACGACCTCCTCGAGCGGATCGAATCAGCCGACTACCTGTACGTCACACACCTGCATGCCGACCACCACGACGAGCCGTGGCTCGGTGAGCACCTGCGGCGGGACATCCCGATCCTGCTGCCCGGCTACCCGACTCGCGAGCAACAGCGGACGCTCGAGCGACTCGGCTTCACCGAGTTCATCCGCACGGTCGACGGCGACGAGCTCGAGCTCGCGCCGGGCCTGACGATCGCGATCCACACCGAGACGTCGATCACCGACGGTCCCGGCGGCGACTCGGCGATGGTGGTCTCGGACGGACGGACCCGCCTGGTCAACCAGAACGACTGCCGCACCACCGACCTGCACGCGCTGCGTGCCCACGGCCCCGTCGACCTCCACTGGCTGCAGTACTCGGGCGCGATCTGGTACCCGATGGTCTACGACCTGCCCGACGACGAGAAGCGGCGGCTCTGCGAGGCGAAGGTCGACAGCCAGTTCGCCAGGGCGATGCGCTACGTCGAGACGATCGACGCACGCGCCGTCGTGCCGAGCGCCGGACCCCCGGCATTCCTCGACGACGAGCTGTTCCATCTCAACGTCATCGACGGGGACGAGATGTCGATCTTCCCGGACCAGCGCGTGTTCCTCGATCGGCTCGCGCGCGGTGGACACCACGGCGTCCTCGCGATCCCCGGCACCGAGATCGAGATCACGCCCGACGCGATCGCAGTCCGGCACCCGATCCCCGACGAGGACGTCGAGGCGATCTTCGACGACAAGCGGTCCTACCTGGAGCAGTACCGGGCCGACTGGAAGCCGTGGCTCGACGACCTCAAGGCCGGCTGGACGGCGCCCTCGACCGACCTGCTGGCGTCGCTCAAGGACTGGTGGGAGCCCCTGCTGCGCATGGCACCCACGCTGTGCGGCGCGGTGGGCGCCAACTGCCTCTTCCGCGCCGGCGACCTCGAGCTCGTCATCGACTTCCCCAACGCCGAGGTCCGCGACTTCGACGGTGAGCCCTACTCGTTCAGTTTCGACATCCCGCGCGAGCTCGTCGAGACGGTCGCCGCGCAACGAGCGGTCGACTGGTCGAACTCGTTGTTCCTGTCGTGCCGGTGGACCGGGTGGCGATCGGGCGACTTCAACGAGTACCTCTACAACTTCTTCAAGTCGCTGTCGGTCGAGCGCATGCGGCGCACCGAGGCCGAAGCCGTCCGCAAGCTCGACCCGCCGGTGTCGACCGAGCCCGAGATCGAGCTCGGCGAGTACGTCGTGCAGCGCCGCTGCCCCCACCGCAACGCCGACCTGAGCGTCTTCGGCGAGATCGAGCGGGGTGACGGCGGCGACGAGCTCGTCTGCACGTTGCACGGCTGGCGGTTCGACTGTGCGACCGGGCGGTGCCTCACCGCCGACGACCACCAGCTCGACATCCGCCGCCGGAACTGACCGGCTGTCGCCCCGCGGCTACGGGACGGTCGTGGTCGTCGTCGGGGTGGTCGTGGTGGTCGTGGTGGTGGACGTGGTCGTCGGCGGCGGTGTCGTCGTGGTCGTCGTGGGCGGGACCGTGGTCGTCGTCGTGGTGGTGGTGGTCGTCGTCGTGGTCGTCGTCGTGGTGGTCGGTGGCGCGGGGTCGGTGACCGTGATCTCGATCGTGCCCGACGCGCTGGCGCCGAGCGGATCGGTCACCGAGTACGGCACGACCACCGTCGAACCGATCGGATCATCGGTGGGCGTGATCGTCAGGACCAGACCGTCGACCTCGATGTCGATGTCGTCCGGCTCGGTCACGGTGAGGGTGAGCGGGTCGTCGTCGGGGTCGGACGCCGGCGCGTTGGCCAGGGTCGCCTCGCCGGCAGGTGCGGTCACCTCGAAGGTCGGCGCCACCGGCTCGCGGTTGACGAGCACGGTCACCGTCGCCGGTGCAGACACGAGCTGCTCGGGGTCCTGAATCGTGTACTCGAAGGTGCCCCGGCCCAGGCCGGTCCCCGGATCGATCTGCACCCTGGTGTCGTCGAGCTGCAGGATCGAGCCCGTGCCGCCGCCGTCGAACGTGACCGTGTCGGGCACCGACGCGAGCACGACCGGGTCCCCGTCGGGATCGCTGTCGTCGGCGACGAGGTCGACGACGACGACGCCGTCGTTCGCCGAGACCTCGTTGTCCGTCGCCTCCGGGCGCAGGTTGATCAGCTGCACGGTGATCGTGACGCGCGTCTGCAGCCCGCCCGGATCGGCGACGACGGCGACCGCCGTGTCCGAGCCGGAGGCGCCGGCGGGTTCGAGCTGCACCTCGCCGAACCCGTTGAGCGTGATCCACGACGGCGCCCCCTCCAGGGCGACGATCGCCAGGGGCTGGCCGTCGGGGTCGGAGGCCAACTCGGTGACCGGGACGGTCCTCGTGTCCCGGCGGCCCATGTCGATCGCCTTGGCGGTGCCGATCGGCTCTTGATTGACGTCGATCACGACCTGGCCGACGTCCTGGATACGACACGAGTTGCGGACGACGTAGTTGAAGGCGACGTTCCCGTTCTCGCCCGCGGGGGGCGTGTAGACGCCCGACGGCACCGACAGCGGCGCGCCGACCTCGACGATGTCGCCGTTGCGGGCGAACGCGGTCAGGTCGATGGCGATCGGCTGCTCGTACCCGGTCTGCAGGAAGACGTCGGGCGCCTCGGGTGGGGCGACCTCGCACGGCAGGACGGCGATCACGACCGAGGCGTCGGCGGTGTCCTCGCCGTCGTCGATCCGGTAGCCGGCGATCGCGGTGCCGCTGGCCCCGGGCACGGCGTCGAAGACGAGCACGCCGGTCTCGAGCCGGGTGGCCCCGAGCGCCGGATCGGGCTCGACCGTCAACGAGTAGGTCAGCGGGTCCCCGTCGGGATCGGCGTCGTTGAGGGCGATCGGAACGGTGACGGTCCCCCCGTTGACGACCTCGGCGGCATCGTCGGCCGCCACGGGTGGGCGGTTGGGCGCCTCGAGCACGGTCAGGATCGCCTCGGCGCTGTCGACCAGGCCGTCGGCGTCGACCACCTCGTACGTGGCGACGAGATCGCCGACGAAGTCGGGGTCGGGATCGAACGTCAACCGCCGGTCGCCGAACGAGATCGTGCCGTCGCCGTTCTCGAGCTCGGCCGAGCGCACGGTGAGGTCGGCATTGTCGCCATCGGGGTCCACGTCGTTGGCGAGCACGTCCACCACGGTCGGCGCGCCCGGCCCGGTGATGGTTCGCAGATCGTCCAGCGCGCGCGGCGGTTCCGGATCGGGTTCGAGGATGCGGATCGTGAGCCGACCGGTCGTCACGCCGCCCGCCGCGTCCCCCACCTGATACGTGATGACCACGGCGCCCGGCACCGGCCCCGCGTCGAACGTGATCTCGCTGCCGTCGCGCTCGGCCCGACCGAGCGCCGGCGTCGTCGACGAGAGCACGCGGAGCTCGAAGCGGTCGCCGTCGGGGTCGATGTCGTTGGCGAGCACGTCGACGACGAGCTGCTCGTCGATCTCGATGGTGAACTCCTCGTTGACGACGACCGGCGGCACGTTGACGATCTCGGGCGCCAGCACGCTCACGACGATCGCCGCGCTCGCCCGCAGGCCCTGGGAGTTGGTCACCTCGTAGCGGCAGCTGAAGACGCCGACCTGGCCGCTCGGCGGCCGGAACGTGACCCGCGAGTCGGGGGTGACGGTCGCCGTGCCACCGCCCGCGCATCCCGGTGTGCCGACGAGTGACGGCCGCTCGCCCGAGGGGTCGCGGTCGTTCCTGAGCACGTCGAGCGTGACCGGCACGTCGATCTCGGTGGTCGCCGAGTCGTCCTGCGCGAACGGCGGCGCGGCGATCGGTTCGGGCAGGACCCGCACGGTCACCTCGCCCGTCACGACGTGGTCGTTGCCATCGGTGATGACGTAGGTGAACCGGTCGATCGCCACGTCGGCATCGGCATCGGTGACCACCTGCGCCGCCGTGTACCTGACCTGATCACCCTGGACCTGGATCTCGCCGGCAGCCATCGAGTCACCCTCGCGGCTCACGTCGAGCAGGATGAGCGGATCCCCGTCCGGATCGCTGTCGTTGAGCAGGACGTCGATCAGCTGCGACGTGCCGACCACCGCGGAGGCCGTGTCGGCGTTGGCGATCGGCGCGCGGTTCGGCTCGAGGTCGGCGATGACGGCGACCAGCACGCTGCCGACCACGACGTGGCCGCGGCCGTCGTCGACGGTGTAGGCGAACGGGAGCAGCTGCGCGGAGCCGGCGCGTGCGATCACTTCGATCTCGACGCCCCGGACCGACGCCTCGAGCCCCGGTGGCAACGGTTCGAGCAGCTCGATCCGCATCCGGTCGCCGTCGGGGTCTCGATCGTTGGCGAGCACGGGAACGATCGTGGGGATGTCCCGGCGGACGCGTGCGGCGTCCGGCCGCACCAGCGGCGGCCGATTCTCGTCGGACGGCTGCGCGATCTCGACCTGCACCGTGACGGGCTCGCCGACGTCGCCGAACGAGTCGGCCGGCCGGTACGTGAACGTCGCGGTCCCCGACGCCCCGGGCGGCGGCACGTAGCGCAGCCCGGGGAGGCCCGATGGTGCGGTGGCCTCGCTCACCTCGCCGCCGACGTCGGGCGGCGTGAACGACGCCACCCGGAGCGAGTCGCGCTCGGGATCGATGTCGTTGAGCAGCACGTCGATCACGACGGCGGCATCCGGGCCCGTCTCGGTGGAGTCGGGGGCGCCGATCGGCGCCCGGTTCGTGGCATCGACGGGCAGCAGCTCGAGCGTGACGGTCGCCGTCGCCTCCGAGCCGTTGGCGTCGACGATCGTGTAGTCGAACTGGTCGATGCCGACGTACCCGGCCTCGGGTTGGTAGGTCACGGTCGTCGCGCTGGCGATCTCGACGGTCCCGTGCTGGGCGGTCCCGACGTCGAACAACACGATCGCCTCGCCGTCGGGGTCGTAGTCGTTCGCCGTCACCGCGACGGGCACGCTCGCGCCGGTGCGTGCGGTCACCGGATCGTCGACGGCGACCGGCGGGTCGTCGATGCCGTTGTCGTCGGGTTCGCGGTCGAGGGCGCCGACGAACTCGTCGCTGCCGAGGGAGGCGGCCGTCGAACCGCCGCGACCGGCGTCGAGCAGCTCGCCGGACTCGCCCAGCAGCGGCGTCGAGTCGTCGTCCTTCACGATCACGTTGATCCCCCACGGGTGGACGGCCCAGACGAACCGGCCGTCGGTCTGATCGACCCAGACCAGGTCGGTCGACGCCGCCACGGCCAGCTCGCTGCCGGGCGGCACGCTGGCCACCGTCTCGTCGATGATCCGCTCGTTGCGCCAGTCGATCTGGACGACCTCGTTGGGAGCACGACGCACCAGCGCCGCCGCGTCACCGGCGATCGCGAGCCGATCGGCGCCGGCGATGTCGAGCCCGCCGATCGTGACCTGCTCGACGACACCGTCACCGATGCACCACAGCTCATCGTTGGCCCCGACCCACCCGCAGTCGGCGGTCGGGCCCGGCTCTTGCAGCACCACCTCGCTGCTCGGCACGGCGCTCGGCAGCGGCACCCAGTCGCCGTCGCCGAGCCGGACGCGCCCGCGATCGGCGTCGAACACGAGCGGGGTGTTGCCGACGAGCGTCAGCCGGGCGTTGGACAGGCCCGAGGTCCGGGTCTGGCGCGCCGTGCTGGTCACCCGGGCGAGGGTGCCGGCGGCGATCGTCCAGACCGATCCGTCGGGGGCGATGCGGGTGGCGTCGCCGGCACCGGCGGCCACGACGTCGAACGGGACCGCGTCGCCACCGGGCGGCAGGAGCAGGGCCTGCGCCGATGTCGGGTCGACCGCGACGACCCCGGTCTGACCGACGCCGGCGACCGCGTCCGGTTCGGCGATGACGCTCACCGACCGTGGCGGGCCGAGGCGCAGCTCGGCGGCGTCGACGATGCGGGCGGTCGCCGCCGAACGGTCGATCAGCGCCACGCCGCTCGGGCTCTGAGCGACCTCGAGCACGTTGCCCTCGGCTTCGATGTCGAGGCGGGCGAGGGCGCGCCCCGAGAAGCCGTCGGCGAGCACGACCCTGCCGTTGGCCTGGTCGACGAACCAGCGCGTCGCCCGCGGCACCGTGGCATCGACCGCCGGGAAGCCGTCGGCGCGCAGGACGACGACGGTTCCGGTCACCACCAGCGTGACCGCGGCGAGCGCGAGCAGCACCCGTCGCCACGGCACGGCCTGCGGAGTCATGGCTTCAGCCTGCCAGGGACGCGGACCCGGACCCACGCATCATCGATCGGCCGCTCGAACACCCCACTTGACCAGGGACGGCGAGCTCGGTCAGGCGAGACGATCCGGGCTCCGCCGGTCGGCGAAGCCCGATCGTCACTCGCGATCGAGGAACCGCGGCCGTTCGCCGAAGATGGCGACGGCCTGGCGGAGCGGCACGAGATCGCGTCGTTGCCGCCGCGCAGCGTCGGACTCGGCGTGCTCGGCAACCGCCCGGAGGCGCTCGACCTCGCCCCGGAGCCGCTCGTTCTCGGCCTCGAGCTCCATCACCCGCCGGATGCCTTCGAGGTTCATACCCTGCTCGGCGAGATCGGAGATGCGCTGCAAGGTCTCGATGTCCGCGTCGCTGTAGCGACGGTTGCCGCCCTGCGTCCGGGCGGGCCGGACCAGCCCGCGGCGCTCGTAGATCCGCAGGGTCTGGGGGTGCATGCCGGCGAGCTCGGCGGCGACCGAGATCACGTACACCGCTTGGTGATGACCGCGGGCGCTCATGACCGGTGCCCTCCTGCCGTGGGCGTCGCGTGGGTCGACGCCGCGTGATGTCGGCTCGCTGCGCTCATGATCCCTGTCCTCTCGGATTCACCGTAGTCGCAGCCGCGAGCTGCTCGACGGCTGCGCGCTCCTGGTCGGTCAGTTCGGTCGGCACGACGACGTCGACGGTGACGATCAGGTCGCCGGCGACCTCGCCGCGCCGCTTGGATGTGGTGGTGATGCCCTTGCCCCTGACGCGATGACGCGACCCGCTCGCGGTCCCCGCCTTGATGCGCAGGGTCACCGTCTGGCCGTCGAGCGTCGGCACCTCGATGTCGCCGCCGAGGACCGCCTCGGGATACGTGATGGGCACCGTGACGGTCAGGTTGTTGCCGGAGCGCCCGAACCGGGCGTGAGGTGCCACCGTGATCTCGACGAGCAGGTCGCCGGCCGGGCCGCCGTTGCGCCCAGGGGCACCGCGACCGGCGAGCCTGATGGTCTGCCCGTCGGAGACACCTGCGGGGATCCGCGCCTTGACCTCGCGCGGGCGCCGCTCGACTCCGCTGCCGCGGCATGTCGAGCAGGCATCGGTGATGATCGACCCACGACCCTGGCAATTCCGGCAGGGCGACGAGAAGGAGAACAGGCCCTGGTTGTCGTCGACGATGCCGCGGCCGCCACACACGCCGCACACGGTCGGGCTCGTACCCGGCCGGGCGCCGGAGCCCGAGCACGTCGAGCACTGTGCATCGCTGGTGAGGTAGAGCGTGGTGGTCAACCCAGTGGCCGCATCCTCGAAGTCGAGGTTCAGCTGCGCGGTGACGTCGTGACCGCGCTGCGGTCCGACGCCCGAACCGGCGCGCCCCCCGGCGCGCTGACGCCCGAACATCTGCCCGAGCAGGTCGCCGATGTCGCCGGCGCCGGCCATGTCGCCGACGTTGAAGGTGAAGCCACCGGGGCCACCCGAGCCCATGTCGCCGATCGGGCCGAGCCGGCGGACCTCGTCGTACTCCTGGCGCTTCTCCTCGTCGCCGAGCACGTCGTACGCGGCCGAGACGTCCTTGAACCTCTCCTCGGCCGCTTCGTCGCCGGGGTTCTGGTCGGGGTGGAGCTCGCGGGCGAGCTTGCGGTACGCCTTGGTGATGTCCTTCTGGGAGGCGTCGGCCTGGACGCCCAACACCTGGTAGTAGTCCTTCTCGAACCACTCGCGCTGTGCAGTCACTCCGACTCACCTCCTCTCGGCGTTCCGCATGCTCCTCCTGCAACCCGGGCCACCGGCCCGGGGCGGGTCAATCCCTGGTGCGGACCATCGCCGGCCGCAGCGTCTTGCCGCGCCATCGATAGCCACTCCGCATGACCTCGGCGACGACGACGTCGCCGCCGTCGCCCGACTCGTGGGCCACGGCCTCGGCGACCTCGGGATCGAACGGCTGCGCCTCGAGGTCGAGCGTCTCGAGCCCGTGCTTCTTCAGCTCGGCGAGCATCACGTTGAGCAGCGGGCCGACCTCGTCGGGATGCCGGACGTAGGCCGCCTCGGCCGCGTCGAGCACCGGGAGGAACGCCTCGGCGAGGCGGCCGGTGGCGCGGTCGACGTCGTCGGCACCTTGTGAGGCGATCCGCTTGCGGAAGTTCTCGAAGTCGGCCTGGAGCCGCATCGCGACGTCCTTGTACTGGTCGCGTTCGGCCAGCAACGCATCGACGTCGACCCCCTCGACGGCCATGGCGGCCGTGTCTGCCGTGTCTGCCGTGTCGGGCATGCCGGCAACTGGGGCCGAGATCTCGTCGTCGTCGACGTCGGCCACGTCGCCGTCGCCGAACCCCGAGGGCTGCTGCCCGCTCGGCGCGACGGTGTGGTCGTGGTGCTCGACCCGCGGGATCTGGCCCGTGTAGTCCTCGACCTCGCTGCCGCGCTGGTCGTCGAGTGCGTCGCTCACGACGCCTCGCCCGGGTTGTCCTCGTCGACGATCTCGGCGTCGACGATGTCGTCGTCGTTGACCTGGCCGGTTCCGGTGTCCTGGCCGCTCGCCGAGGTGCCCGCTGCGTTGGTGTCGCGGGCGGCTGCCTCGTAGAGCTTCTGGCTGAAGGCCTGGCTGGCCGTCATCAGTGCCTCGGTGGCGGTCTTGATGGCCTCGGTGTCGGTGCCCGACAGCGCCTTCTTGAGGTCGTCGAGCGGACCCTCGACGGCCGCCTTCTCGTCGGCCGACACGCTCTCGCCCTGCTCGCGCAGGACCTTCTCGGTCTGGTAGACGAGCGAATCGGCGTTGTTGCGGACCTCGGCCTCCTCGCGACGCTGCCGGTCCTCCTCGGCGTGGGCCTCGGCGTCCTTCACCATCTGGTCGATGACCTCGTTGTCGAGCGTCGACTGACCGGTGATGGTCATCGACTGCTCCTTGTTGGTGGCCCGGTCCTTGGCGGCGACGTGCACGATGCCGTTGGCGTCGATGTCGAACGTGACCTCGATCTGCGGCACGCCGCGTGGCGCAGGTGGCAGATCGACGAGCTGGAACTTGCCCAGCGTCTTGTTGTAGCTCGCCATCTCGCGCTCGCCCTGCAACACGTGGATCTCGACCGACGGCTGCATGTCCTCGGCCGTGGTGAACACCTCGGTCCGCTTGGTCGGGATGGTCGTGTTGCGCTCGATCAGCTTGGTCATGACCCCGCCCTTGGTCTCGATGCCGAGCGAGAGCGGGGTGACGTCGAGCAGGAGGACGTCCTTGACGTCGCCACGCAGCACGCCGGCCTGTACGGCCGCACCGACCGCGACGACCTCGTCGGGGTTGACCGACTTGTTGGGCTCTTCGCCGGTCATCGACTGCACGAGCTCGACGACGGCGGGCATGCGGGTCGAGCCGCCGACCAGGATGACGTGGTTGAGGTCGCCCTTGTGGACGCCGCCGTCCTTGAGCGCCTGCTCGAACGGCACGCGGCAGCGCTCGATCAGGTCGGACGTCATCTCCTGGAACTGGGAGCGGCTGAGCGACTCGTCGAGGTGCAGCGGACCGTCTGCGTTGGCGGTGATGAACGGCAGGTTGATCTGGGTCGACTGGACCTGGCTCAGCTCGATCTTGGCCTTCTCGGCCGCTTCCTTGAGGCGCTGCATCGCCATCCGGTCGCTCGACAGGTCGACGCCCTGCGCGTTCTTGAACTGGGTGACGAGCCAGTCGATGATGCGCTGGTCCCAGTCGTCGCCGCCGAGGCTGGTGTCACCGTGGGTCGACTTGACCTCGAACACGCCGTCACCGATCTCGAGCACGGACACGTCGAAGGTGCCGCCGCCGAGGTCGAACACGAGCACCGTCTCGTCCTCGGAGCCCTTGTCGAGGCCGTACGCGAGCGCGGCTGCGGTGGGCTCGTTGATGATCCGGAGGACCTCGAGGCCGGCGATGGTGCCAGCCTCCTTGGTGGCGGTGCGCTGCGCGTCGTCGAAGTACGCCGGCACGGTGATGACGGCCTGCGTGACGGTGTCGCCCAGGTACGACTCGGCATCGCGCTTCAGCTTCTGGAGGATGCGGGCGCTGATCTCCTGCGGGGTGTAGGTCTTGCCGTCGACGTCGTCGCTCTTCCAGTTCTCGCCCATGTGACGCTTGATCGAGCGGAACGTGCGATCGGGGTTGGTGATCGCCTGGCGCTTGGCGACCTCGCCGACCAGCACCTCGCCGGCCTTCGAGAACGCAACGACCGACGGCGTCGTGCGGCCACCCTCGGCGTTGGGGATGACGACGGGTTCGCCGGCTTCGAGCACCGACACGACGGAGTTGGTGGTACCGAGATCGATACCGACGGCCTTGGGCATGGTGAACGCTCCTGGGATGATGGATGAGGGGAGAGAACCTGTATCTGGTGCACTCAACTCTACGGGCGGCAAGGGCGCAGTCCAACTCGTCAGTCAGGAAACTTGAGTCGATACGACTCAGGTTTTGAGGCAGTGGTCGAACGGCTCAGTCGAGGAGGTTCTCCGGGCCGAACGAATCCGGGAGCAGGTCGGCGACCGTGTAGGTCGTGCGCACGCCGTCCGGTCCGGCGGCGTGCACGGTCGTCGCCGCGGTGGCGAACTCACGGATCTTCTGGCGGCAGCCGCCGCAGGGGGTCGAGAGCGCGTCACCGTCGCACAGTGTGACGACGACGTCGATCTCGCGTTCACCGCCGGACACCATCGCGGCGATCGCCGCGGCCTCGGCGCAGAGGCCTTCGGGGTACGCCGCGTTCTCGACGTTGCAGCCGACGAAGACGCGGCCGGACGGGGTACGGATCGCGGCGCCGACCCGGAAGTTCGAGTACGGGACGTGGGCGTTGGCCTGGACCGCGCGTGCGGCATCGAGCAGGGCCGCCACGCCAGCGTCGATCGGGGCGTCGGCCGAGGCGTCGGCCGAGGCGTCGATCGGGGCGTCGGCCGAGGCGTCGGCCGAGGCGTCAACCGAGGCGTCGGCCGAGGCGTCAACCGAGGCGTCGGCCGAGGCGTCAACCGAGGCGTCAACCGAGGCGTCGGCCTGGTCGTCGGCAACCGGCGGATCGCCTGCTCCCCCGGTACCGGTCTGACGATCCTCGGGTCGCTCGGACATGGCCCGATCGTAGGGCTCCCGGGTGGAACAATGCAGCTGATGCAGACGTACTTCCGCGACGCGGTGCGCGGAGACCTCCGGGCGATCGCCACGATCCTGCGCGAGGCCGATGCGAGCGGCGACGTCGAGGACCACGACGGCATCGATCGGTACCGCGAGGCGCTCGACGAGATCGACCGCTCGGACGGCAACTACGTCCTCGTCGCCGAGTACGACGGGCAGATCACGGCCGTGATCCAGATGGTCGCGTTCCGCCGCCTGCACCATCAGGGCGACCGTTGCGCGGAGATCGTGGCGATGCACGTCGCCGAGGCGTTCCGCACGACGGGGATCGGCGGGATGCTCGTGGACCACGCCGTGGCCCGCGCTCACGATCTCGGCTGTCGCCGGCTGCAGGTGTTGAGCGGTACGTCCCGCACCGACGAGCACCCGTTCTGGGAACGGAACGGGTTCGTGCGGCTCGATCGTGGCTACGTGCGGACCCTCGGCTGACGAGCGCCGGACGAACGGTCGGCGCCCGGGCCGTGGGTTCAGGTGCCGTCAGCGCAGGGGCCGTCGGTTGAGGGGCCGTCGGTTCGGGCGCCGTCAGTGCAAGGTGCAGCGGGCGGTGGCCTCGCCCGCGCGGTCGTGGCGTGCGACGACCTGGACCTCGTCGCCCGGCCGCGCCCGAACGATCCACCTCGCGAGCGCTCGGTCCGGCGTGCCGTCGTGGCCGCGCGAGAATCGCAGCGACGCCCGGCCCTCGAGCTGGCCGAGCTGGCGGCGGGCGGGGCCGTCGACGACCGCGAGCGGCTCGAGGCCGGGCGACCCCGCCTCGAACGCCTCGGCCCCGTCGACGTCGACGTCGCCAGTCGCGGCGTCGGAGGCACCGTCCGGCACGCCGCCGATCTCTGCGACCAGCGGCTTGACCAGCTTGGCGCGCCGGGCCTGGGCGGAGACGTCGGTCGGCAGCCAACCGGTGTTCGCGATGCCAGCCTCGACACGCCAGGTGTCCTCGCTCAGCCTCTCGGCCGTGCAGTGCGGGATCTCGAGCGCCGGTGAGCACAACGCCTGATGGACCGCGAAGTCCGCATGCTGCTCGACCTCGTTCCGGAGCAGGTGGGCGGGCGGGTTGACCCACGTCGTCAGGCTGTCCCAGCCGCCGAGCTCGACGTCGCCGAGCGAGGGATGCTCGAAGGGGTACCAATCGACGTAGCCGTCGGGATGGTGCTCGTCGCACCAGCGGAGCACGGCGAGCGCCTCGTCGTCGGTCGGACCGGTGTACCAGAAGTGCGTCGACTGCTTGGTCCCCGTCGCGGCGTGCACGATGTCCCAGAATTCGGTGGTCCATCCGAAGACGCCGGTGTGCTCGTACGCCCAGTCGTCGGCGGCGCCACTCATCGTCTCGGCCGGATCCCAGGTGAAGTCCTCGTACACGGAATGGGCCGGGTAGCCGGTCAGTTGGGTGCCTCGTTCGGCCAGCTGCTTCCAGACCCAGACGTCCATGGGCGGCAACTTGGCATCCGGCTGGGTCGACGACGGCCGGAGGAGCACACCACCGCTGGTGTGGAAGGCGTTGAGGCCGCACACGTTCGGTCGGGCCACGATGGCACGCACGAGGGCGTCGATCTCGGGTTCGCTCAGCGGGTGGTCGCCGGCACCGGGGATGGCGCGACCCCACCCGGCCGGGAAGTTGCGATTGAGATCAAGCCCTTCGGCGGGCGGCGGGGTCGGGATCGTGAAGCCATCGTGATCGACGATCGAGCCCTCGTCGAGGAGGCGGTACGTCGCGACGCCGGGCGGCGCTCCTTCGGCAGGGATCGGGATCAGCAGGCGCCGGTCGTCGGGATGTGGCATCCACGCGCCGGCCGGGTCGGGAATTCGCATCTGGAGCACGCGACCGTCACCGTCCACGTCCTCTTCGTGCAGCCCCGGCCAGCGGTGGCCGTCGGTCCACGGCCAGGGGCGGGTGCTCGAGCGACGGAAGACAGGGCGGTCGGCGAGCGCCCATTCGGCGCCGTCGGGGTTGACGCGCGGGACGATGTAGAAGGTCCTCGTGCGGAGCGCGTGGGTGATCCGTTCGTCGGCGTCGTGGCCTCGCACGAGTCGGTCGACGACGGCGCAGGCGGCGACGGTCGCCGTCAGCTCGACGGCGTGGATGCTGGCGTCGATCCAGTGCGCCGGCTTGCTGTGGTGCGGCCCCGTCGCGGCGTCGGTGATCGTCATCAGCCACAGCTCACGCCCTTCGTGTGATCGGCCGTATGTGTCGAGGCTGACGAGGTTCGGATGGGCCGTCGCGGTGTCGCTCATCCATCGGACGAGCTCGTCGTAGCGAAGGAAGCGGTCGAACGCGTACTCCATCGCTGTGACGCTACTCAGGCTCGAACTGGGCTGGTCACCCGCGATCGGCACGGAGGTGCACCCTGGCTCCAGGTGGGAACCAGCTTCCTAGACTCGCCCTCATGGCCCTTGCGCTCTCCCCCCATCCCTCGTTCGCCGGCCGGCCCGGACCCGTCCTGTTGGTGATCGCCGACGGGGTCGGTGTCGCGCCGTCCGGTCCGAGCAACGCCGTCTCCGTCGCCGCGACACCCGCATTGGACGGCCTCGCCGCCGGCGAGCTGTACACGGAGCTGGCGGCGCACGGACCCGCCGTCGGGCTGCCGTCCGACGACGACATGGGCAACAGCGAGGTGGGCCACAACGCGCTCGGCGCAGGCCGGGTCTTCGCGCAGGGCGCCAAGCTCGTGAACCAGGCCATCGCGTCGGGGGCGATCTTCGATTCCGAGGTCTGGAAGCAGGCGATCGAGCACGGGCGGGCCGGGACGTTGCACCTGATCGGCTTGCACAGCGACGGCAACGTGCACTCGCACAACGACCATCTGTACGCGTTGCTGCGGGAAGCTGCCGCATCGGGGGTGACCAGTGCGGCCGTGCACATCCTGCACGACGGCCGTGACGTGCCGGCTCGGTCCGCGCTGACGTACATCGAGGCGACCGAAGCCGTGCTGGCGGAGATCAACGCAGACGGCGACGGCGACGGCGGCGGCGGCGCCGGTCGGAACTTCCGGATCGCCTCGGGTGGAGGTCGCATGTCGATCACGATGGATCGTTATGGCGCCGACTGGCCCATGGTCGAGCGCGGGTACCGGTGTCACACGTACGGCGAGGGGCGTGCGTTCGCGTCGGCAGCCGAGGCGGTGGAGACGATGTACGCCGAGGCCGACGCATCCGGTGCGGGCACGGGCGATCAGTATCTCGGCGAGTTCGTGATCGTCGACGATGACGGGCTGCCGGTCGGAACGATGCACGACGGCGATGCGGTGCTCCTCTACAACTTCCGTGGCGATCGCTCGATCGAGATCTCGAGGGCCTACGAGGAGGCCGACTTCGCGATGTTCGATCGTGCGGCGGCGGACGGCTCGCCAGCTCCCGACGTCGTCTTCGCCGGGATGCTGCAGTACGACGGCGATGCGCTGGTGCCGAAGCAGTACCTGGTGAGCCCGCCGGCGATCGACCGGACCATGAGCGAGTACCTCTGCGCAGCTGGGGTCCGCACGTTCGCCATCAGTGAGACGCAGAAGTACGGCCACGTCACGTACTTCTGGAACGGCAACCGGTCGGGCTACATCGACCAGTCACTCGAGACCTACATCGAGATCCCGTCGGACAACGTCGAGTTCGACACGGCGCCGGCCATGAAGGTTCGGGAGATCACGGCCGAGGCGGTCGATCTGCTCCGCAGCGGCGAGTACCGGTTCGGTCGGCTGAACTTCCCGAGCGGCGACATGGTGGGGCACACCGGGAACCTGGAAGCCACCGTCGAGGCGATGGGCGTGATCGACGAATGCATGTCGGCGCTGATCGACCTGATCAAGGAGCTCGACGGCGTGCTCGTGTACACCGCTGATCACGGCAACGCCGACATCATGTACACCGAGCACGACGGCGTCCGGTCGCCGAAGACGAGCCACACGCTGAGTCCGGTGCCGTTCGCGATCTACGACCCGAACTACGACGGCGAGTACCACATGGCGCCGCCGGCCGACGCCGGCTTGGCGAACGTCGCAGCAACGCTGTTCAACGTGCTGGGCTACGAGGCCCCGGCCGACTATCGGCAGAGTCTGATCCAGTTCTAGGCGCCGGTCGCGATCGGCACGCTCGTCCGGTTCGCGCGCTCACGCCCGCGCCGCGCCCTCGGTCCTCGGGTCCCGGATCTCGGGCGTCCGGTCTCGGGCCCCGGGTCCCGGATCTCGGGTCTCGGTCTTCGGGTCTCGGTCTTCGGGTCTCGGTCTTCGGGTCTCGGGTCCCGGATCTCGGGTCTCGGTCTTCGGGTCTCGGGTCCCGGATCTCGGGTCTCGGTCTTCGGGTCTCGGGCCTCGGGCGTCTGGTCTCGGGTCCCGGATCTCGGGTCTCGGTCTTCGGGTCTCGGGCCTCGGGCCTCGGGCCTCGGGCGTCTGGTCTCAGGTCTCGGTTCTCGGGTCGTCGTGCGACGACCGAGCCGGCGGAACAAGCCCCTCCTCTCGGATGACCGCGCAACGGTCGCGAATCGTCTCGCAAATACACCCACACCGAACGATCGCGAATCGTCTCGAACCACACCCACCCCGAACGATCACGAATCGTCTCGCACCACACCCACACCCCACACAGCGAATCGTCTCACGGGACCACACCCCGAACGATCACGAATCGTCTCGCACCACACCCGCACCCCACATCGCGAATCGTGTCGCGGAACGCTCGTGAGACTCACCGTCCAGACCCACCGAGACGAATCACGACCACACCACGACCAACACCCCGAGACGATTCGCGACGCCCACCAACCACACCCACCGTGACCAATCGCAACCAGGGCGAATCCAAACCAGGGCGAATCCCAACCGGGGCGAATCCCAACCGGATCGAGCACACCGCCCCTGCGAGGCGAGACGACGTGCGCTGCAGCGACCGGCCGCTCCCACAACCCGTCACGTCCCCTCGTCCTGGGAGCGCCACACCCCTTCGCGACGATGCGTGCATGACGACATCGCACGCCTTCGATCCCACTGCGACTGCGCCACCGGTTGGCGTCCGCATCGTCGAGGAGTGGTGGTGTCCCGTGTGCGGCGCAGCAGCACACCGAACCGATCGCCCGGGTCGACCCAAGGTGTACTGCACCAACGCCTGCCGCCAACGTGCTTACCGCTGGCGGTGCCGCCGTGGCGTGCGACTCTTCGCAACACCGCAGTCCCCAGCCGAGCGAGCGCTCGCGTTCGCCACCGGAAAGCGGCATGCGCTGCGGCATCGCGACGACTTCGTCGCGGAGCAGCGTGACGCCCGCCGACGAGAGGTCGCCGTGTGCGGAGCGCTCGCACGACCGGCGCGGCTCCAGCACTACACGCACTACGATTTCCTTCCCGACCACGTGTGGTCGTGTCGCTCGTGCGCCCGACTCGTCGGCTGCGAACCGTGAGCAGCGGGCTACTGTTCGACCCATGGCCTCGAAGTCCGAGCAGCTCGAACACCTCAAGAACGTCCCGCTCTTCGCCGGCTGCAGCCGCCGCGAGCTGCACTCGGTCCTCAAGGCCGGTGACGAGATCACGATGACCAAGGGCACCGTGATCGTCGACCAGGGCCAGATGGGCCGCGAGGCGTTCATCATCCTCGAGGGCACGGTCACGGTGCGCCGCGGCAACCGCAAGGTCACCACGCTCGAGTCGGGCGACGTCGTCGGCGAGCTGTCCCTGCTCGACCACGGTCCCCGTACCGCAACGGCCGTCTGCGACGACGACTGCACGCTCTTCGTCCTCGATCAGCGTCACTTCCGAGCCGTGCTCGAAGACACGCCGTCGATCGCGTTCAAGCTCCTCGGCACCCTGGCCAACCGCATCCGCGATCTCGACCGCCAGTCGTTCGGCTGAGCGCAACGTCGACCCGCGGCGCAGGCCGACCACCCCCCGACCGCCCCGACCGCCCCCGACCGAGCCCGACCGAGCCCGACCGAGCTCCATCGTTCGGCGACGAAAATGAGCCCACCCCTGACCGCCGAGTAGCGTGAGGCGCGCCATGAGCACCAACGCCGAATCCACCGATTCGAACACGTCGAGCCTGTCGAACCGCATCAAGCCGCACCACCTCGCCCTCGGTCTGGGCATCGGGATCGCCGTGTTCACCGTGATGTCGGGCATCCTCCCGTCGATCACCGGCTGGCACAACGACAACGAGATCCACCGGGAGGTGTTCGCCAACATCCCCGGGCCGCTCAAGATCATCTTCTACACGGTGATCCCGGTGATGCTCGTCTGGGGGGCGTTCCAGTTCGCCAACCGCATGAAGAACTGGGAGCGCGGCGCGCCGGCTCAACGTCGCACGACGGCCAAGAACGCCAAGCGCCGCGCCGCCGACTTCCGCGCCGGCGTCTACATGCAGACCCTGTTGCGCGACTCGGGCGCCGGTCTGATGCACTCGATGATCTACTTCGGCTTCCTGATCCTGATGGGCGTCACGACGATCCTCGAAGTCGACCACCAGCTCCCCGAGGACCTCAAGTTCCTCCACGGCCGCACCTACCAGGCGTACTCGTTCGTCGGCGATGCCGCCGGCGTGATCTTCACGGTCGGCATCCTCTGGGCGATCGTGCGCCGGTACGTGCAGAAGCCCTACCGAATCCGCATCAAGTCCAAGCCCGAGCACGCCGTCATCCTCGCCACGTTCCTCGCAATCGGCCTGACCGGCTTCGCCGCCGAGATGTTCCGGATCGCCGTCGAGGGCACGCCGGAGTACGAGCAGTACAGCTTCGTCGGGTACCCCCTGGCGCAGGCGGTCGACGGGCTCTCGCTGAGCGCGCTCGAGACGTGGCACCAATGGATGTGGATCGGCCACGTCGTGAGCTTCATCGTGTTCCTGGCGATCCTGCCCATCACGATGCTCCGCCACGTCTTCACGTCGCCGCTCAACATGTACCTCCGCGACAAGGACCGCCCGAAGGGCGCGATGAAGCCGATGCCCAACCTGATGGAGACCGAGCTCGAGAGCTTCGGCGCCTCCGTCGTCGAGGACTTCACCTGGAAACAGCTCCTCGACACCGACGCATGCACGATGTGCGGCCGCTGCACCAGCGTCTGCCCAGCGCACGCCACCGGCAAGCCCCTCGACCCGCGCGAGATCGTCCTCAAGACCGGCGAGGTGATGGCCGCCACCGGCAGCCCGCAGGTCAGCCCACCGCTCGGCACCGACGCAGAGATCACGATCGGCGCCAACAGCCTGTTCGAGCGCATCACGCCCGACGAGATCTGGGCCTGCACGAGCTGCAAGGCGTGCGACGAGATCTGCCCGGTCAACATCGAGATCCTCGACAAGATCCTCGACATGCGCCGCTACCTGTCGCTCATGGAGTCGAACTTCCCCACCGAGCTCGGCAACGCGTACCGGGCGATGGAGAACCAGATGAACCCCTGGGGGATGAACCAGGGCGAGCGCGGCGACTGGGCCGACGGGCTCCAGCTCGAGCACGGCAAGTCGGTGACCGTGGTCGATCCCGGCGAACCGCTCGCGGCCGAGTACCTCTACTGGGTGGGGTGCGCCGGCAGCTTCGACGACAAGAACAAGAAGGTCACCCAGGCGATGGCCAAGCTGCTCGGTCGCGCCGGCATCGACGTCGCGATCCTCGGCCCGAGCGAGATGTGCACCGGCGACTCGGCTCGTCGATCGGGCAACGAGTACCTCTTCCAGATGCTCGCCATGCCGAACATCGAGATGCTCGACGGCATGGGCGTGAAGAAGATCATCACCCAGTGCCCGCACTGCTTCAACACCCTGCTCAACGAGTACCCGCAGCTCGGCGGCAACTACGAAGTCGTCCACCACACCCAGCTGCTCGAACAGCTGATCGACGATGGCCGGCTCGACGTCAGCCAGGCCACGCTCGAGGAGCGGATCACCTATCACGATTCGTGCTACCTCGGCCGCCACAACGACGTCTACGTCGCGCCTCGCAAGGTCGTCGGCTCGATCAAGGGCATCGAGATCGTCGAGATGAACCGCAACGGCACCACCGGTATGTGCTGCGGCGCCGGCGGCGCCCGGATGTGGATGGAGGAAACGATCGGCGTCAAGGTCAACGACGAGCGGGCCGCGGAAGCCATCTCGACCGGCGCCACCCGCGTCGCCACCGCCTGCCCGTTCTGCTACATCATGCTCGACGACGGCGTGAAGGGCGCCGGTGTCGACGAGGACGAGGTGAAGGTCGCCGACCTCGCGATCCACCTCCTCGATGCGATCGAGGCGGGCGAGCAGCAGATGGAGCACCCCGACGCACCACTGAACGCGCCGCTCGAGACCCCGCTGCGCATCGAGCACTTCTCGGGCCACGGCAGCACTGCGCTTGCAACGGCGCCCACTTCCACTGCCGCGGACAACGCGACGGACACTGCGACGGACACCGGAACCGCAACGACGAGCACGAGTTCGACCTCGTCCTCGGCACGCGACGACCTCCAGGCCATCAACGGCATCGGTCCGTTCCTCGAGGGCATCTTGAACGACGCCGGCATCACGACCTTTGCGCAACTCGCCGACACGTCCGTCGAGCAGCTCGAGGAGATCCTCCCCGACGTCCACGACGGGAGGGTCGAGAACGACGACTGGCTCGGTCAGGCGCGACGACTCGCCGGCACCGACGACGCACCGGACGACGCACCAGAAGACGCACGGGCGGACACACCAACGGGTGGTTCCGACGGCGCGAGCGGCGGCTCCGACTGACCGACCCCGCCTCCTCCGGCCTCCCGGCTCCGGTGCGGTGGTCCTGCGCGACCGGCGCTCGAACCTGCCCCACGTGGTGCGTCGCGTTGATCGTACGTTGACTCAAGCTCGCGGCGCGGACCGCCGATGCACCAGCATGCTCCGAGCCGCAGGTCACGATGCCATGGCAGCGCTCCGTCGCGCTGCCGCAGCGTCCGACCGAGACCTCGACGCCGCGCTGCTGCGAGTCGGCGTGCTCGCCCCGCTCGATCTCGAGCCGATCCGAGCCTGGCTGACAGCTCCGAGCACCCGGCTCGAGGCCCTGGCCAACCGGGACGGGCATCGCGTGATCGCGGTCCGTCGGCACGGCCGCTGCGTTGCGTGGGTCCACCACGACGGCAGCCTCGTCACTGCGAACGAACTGCGCTCGATCGCCTGACGACGCCAGCCGAACGACGCCAGCACCACGACGCCAGCCGCACGGCGCCCCGCCCCACGGCGTCAACCCGACGGCGTCAACCCGACGATGACGCCGGGCCGACCAACACGCCGCGACGTGAGGTCACGACCCCAGCCCGCCCGACGGCACCGGTCTCCACTCGCGCCCTCAACGCTGGCGATCCGCCACCGACCGGTAGGCGTCGCGCCGCGCCCCCGCGTCGCGCGCCGGCGCGACCACCGTGCCCGCTCCGAGCTGCCAGCGGGCGGCGACCGGTGCCGAGTCGCTGCCCTCCAGCACCGCCGCCGCCTGGACGGCTGCGCCGGTCGCGACCGTCTCCTCGCTTGCCGGCACCGTCACCGCCGAGCCCGTGAGGTCGGCACACCGCTGCCGGTACGCCACCGACCGAGACCCGCCTCCGACGAGGAACAGGCGGCCGTCGACCGTCGCGCCGGCGCACCTCAGTGCCTCGAGGCCGTCGAGCACACCGCACAAGACCCCGTCGTGGGCGGCGAGCGCGAGCTGCTCGGGCGTCGTCGCATTCGTCAGACCGGCGAACGTCCCGGTCGCGTCCGGCAGGTTGGGCGTTCGCTCGCCGTCGAAGTAGGGCACCAGCATCGCGGTGCCCGGGTCGTCGGCGGCGACCAACGCCAGCTCGGCCAGCCCGGCGGCGTCGCGGCCCAGCCAGCGAGCGACCGTGTCGGTGACCTTGGTCGCGTTGAGCGTGCAGACCAGCGGCAGGAAGCCCCCGTCCGCACTCGCGAACCCCGCGACGGCTGCGCTCGGGTCGGACGTCGCCGACGACGACACCGCGAACACGGTGCCCGAGGTGCCGAGCGACACGGCGACGTCGCCGCGCGCCATGCCGAGCCCGAGCGCGGCGCCCATGTTGTCGCCGCTTCCCGGGCCGACCACCACGCCTGCGGGTAGTCCGAGCGAGGCGGCGACGTCACCGACGATCTCGCCGGCCGCATCGAACGGAGCGAGCACGCGCGGCAGCCGATCGATCCACTCGTCACCGCCAGCACCGACGTCGCCACCGCCGACCGCGGCGCCGACGAGGTCCGGCCGGTACGAGCCCGTCGACGCATCGAACCAGCCGGTCCCCGACGCATCGCCGCGGTCGGTCACGTGCTCGCCGGTCAGGCGCCAGGTCAGGTAGTCGTGCGGCAGCATCAGCCGCGCCACCCGAGCGAGGATCTCTGGTTCGTGCTCCGCGACCCACGCGAGCTTGCTCACCGTGAACGACGCCACCGGCACGCTCCCGGTAGCGGCGGCCCACTGCTCGGGACCGAGCTCGGCGACCAGCCGGGCGGCCTGGGGCGCGGACGTCGTGTCGTTCCACAGCTTCGCCGGCCGGAGCGGCCGTCCCCCGTCGTCGAGCACGACGAGCCCGTGCTGCTGCCCGCAGACCGAGATCGCCGCGACGTCGTGACGGTGATCGCCGAGCTGCTCGATGGCAGCGGACATCGCCGACCACCAGGCGTCCGGGTCCTGCTCGGACACCGGTGGCGTGGTCGGGGGGTGCGGCGAGCTCGCGATGGCCACGACCTCGCCGGTCTCGATGTCGCGCGCCTCGGCCTTCGTCGACTGGGTCGACGAGTCGACGCCGACGACGAGACGTCGTCCCGTCCCCAGGGTCATGGCGGTCAGCGGGCTCGTTCGATGTAACGGGCGACCACGTTCTCGAGCAGTTCCTGATGGCCCGACATCGGCATCGGTTCGCCGGCGCCGAAGGCCCGCTCGTGCAGCCCGGCGAGCGTGTGGTCGCCGGCGAGGATGCTCGCACCGAGTGCCTCGTCCCAGTCGACGTACCGCTCGGATCGGCGGTGGTCGAGGTCCTCCATCATCGAGGCCGCAGCGAGCAAGGCCCTCGCCATCGTGTCCATACCGCCGATGTGGGCGTGGAAGAGGTCCGCCCGGGCGATCGACTGGCGACGCAGCTTCGCATCGAAGTTCAGTCCACCGGTGGTGAACCCGCCGGCGCGCAGGATCTCCAGCATCCCGAGCGTCATCTGTTCGACCGACACCGGGAACCGGTCCACGTCCCAGCCGAGACGGTCGTCCCCGGCGTTGGCGTCGACCGAGCCGAAGATGCCGGCACTCACGGCCGCGGCCACCTCGTGGGCGAAGTCGTGACCGGCGAGCGTGGCGTGGTTGACCTCGATGTTGACCTTGACCTCGTCGGCGAGGTCGTACTGCTGGAGGAACGCGTGGACGGCCGCGACGTCGTAGTCGTACTGGTGCTTGGTGGGCTCGAACGGCTTCGGCTCGATCAGGATCGTGCCCTCGAACCCGATCGAGTGCTTGTGCTCGACGACCATCGTGAGGAACCGGCCGAGCTGGTCGAGCTCGCGCTTCATGTCGGTGTTGAGCAGGGTCTCGTACCCCTCGCGCCCGCCCCACAGCACGTAGTTGTGCCCGCCGAGGCGCTGGGTGGCGTTCATGCAGTGGGCGACCTGAGCGGCCGCGTACGCGAACACCTCGGGGTCGGGGTTGGTGGCGGCACCGGCCATGTAGCGCGGGTGCCCGAACAGCTTGGCGGTGCCCCACAGCAGCTCGACGCCGGTCTGCTCCTGGTAGCCGGCGGCCAGGTCGACGAGGCGGTCGATGTTCTTCGCGGTCTCGGCGAACGAGTCGCCCTCGGGTGCGATGTCGAGGTCGTGGAAGCACCAGAACGGCACCGTCAGCTTCTCGAAGAACTCGAACGCCGCCGCCATCTTCTGCTCGGCGCCGTCGATCGGGTCGGTGGTCGACAGCCACGGACGGTCGAGCGTGCCGTCGCCGAAGATGTCGGACCCGTCCCAGTTGAAGCTGTGCCAGTAGCAGGTGGCGAACCGCAGGTGATCGCGCATCGTGCGGCCGGCGACGACGCGGTCTGCGTCGTACCAGCGGAACGCCAACGGGTTGTCGCTGTCGGGCCCCTCGAACCGGATCGTGTCGACGTGCTCGAAGAATGAATCGGTCATGGAGCGTCCCTTCGTGCTGGGCCAGCGCACGTGCGGTGACCCCTGCGGCCGGTGTCTCGTGGGCGCCGTGCGAGCGACGTCCCGACGACCGCACCTGCCGTTGAAGATTAGTCGTCGGGGTCGATCGGCGGAACTCCGACGACCGGTGCAGCAGCACCTCGCTCGAACGTGACGAACCGGTCGGCGGCGACCGTCGTCCATGGTCCCGTCTCGCCGTCGGGCCAGGCGACCCGGACCTGCGCCTCGTCCGCCGACCCCAGGCCGACGTGGATCCAACCGTGCTGCCCGCCGGCGTGCCCGCCGCCGATGGTGATCTCGCGGACGATCGTCCGCTCGCCGGCCTGCACCTCCAGCCATGCCCCGACCGCGTCGACGTTGGGTACCGGCTGGACCAGCCGGATCGCGAGCCATCGGCCCATCGGCTCGGGACGCTCGGCATCGCCCGCGCCGACATTGCGCCAGAGCGCGACGTTCTCGCGGCGGTTCACGACGACCAGGTCGAGCATGCCGTCGTGATTCAGGTCGACCAGGGCCGCCCCGCGCGAGCGATCGTCGTCGATGATCCCGGCCGCCTCCGCACCCTCGACGAACGTGCCGTCGGTCTGCCCGATCAGCAAGTTGTTGGGATCGTTGCTGGCGTGATCGGTCTGCGCCTCGACGTTGCCCTTCGACACGAACAGATCGACGAACCCGTCGTTGTTGACGTCCGCGAACTCCGGGTGCCAGGCGGTCGAGGGGAGCACGTCGCCGCCGGTGAACGGGCGTTGCGCCGTGACACCTCGGCGCAGTGCGATGTCGCGGTACCGCGGCTCGGTGCCGTCGCCGTCGAGCGTCTGCAGCTTGTTGTCGCCCTGGCTCGTGAGGAACACCTCGGGGTAGCCATCACCGGTCAGGTCGTGGCTGGCGATGCCCATCCCCCAGACCCGGAGCGGTTGCCAACCGTCTTCTGCGGTGTACTCCTCGGGTGGCTCACCGGAGGCGATCCGCCACATCTGCTCGCCGCCGTCGGCGTAGTAGTGCCGGTCGTTGGTCAGACGGAGGTCTCGCTGTCCCGACCGGTTCCAGTCGCTGAAGAGCATCGACAGCGTGCAGTAGCCCGGCCGGAGCGGGACCGGTGCGGCGTACTCCGTGCCCTGCGGCCGCACGAGCCGGCTGTCGCCGCAGGTGTTGCTGACCAGTGCGTCGTCGCGAGGCACGAGGTAGCTGCCGAACGCCAGCGTCGGCATCGTGTTGGATCCCTCCCAGGTCGCGCTGAACGCGGTCGTCCAGTCGTCGCCTCCGTCGATGCCGAACCGATCGTTCGCCACCTCGAACCGACACTCCCCGAGCCCGCGGAGCACGACGTCGGGTCCGTGGCGCAGCACGACGAGATCGACGTGGCCGTCGCTGTCGATGTCGAGCGGGTACGCGCCGGTCACCTCGGTCAGATCGGTCTCGGGGGCATCCACCTCCCCGAAGCGAAGGGCGCCGCCGCGACTGCTCTCGTTGCGGTAGAGCGCGGCGGGCTCGCTACCGCCGGCGAAGAACAGGTCCGACAGCCCGTCGTCGTCGCAGTCGAGGACGGCGACACCGCCGCCGACGAAGAACTCGAACTCGCCGGTGTAGGTGTGGTCGATCGCGCCTGCCTCGCGGACGAATCGCGGCGGCGTCCCGGCCGCGGCCGCCTCCGATCCGCCGGCGTCGACGAGCGCGGCGACCAGCGGGATTCCGGTGGCGAGCACGGCCATCGCGAGTCCGCAGGCCAACCACCGCCGTCGGATCGAGCGCTCGCTGTCGGCCACGAGACGGATTGAACCACACCACAGATCCCTCGCAGCGGCGGTACAGTCCGGCAGCGGATGGTCGATCTACGACGAGCCGTCACGGCGGCCGTCGCAGCGTCGCTGATCGCGACGGCGACGGGCTGCTCCGGCGACGAAGCCCCCTACGCAGAAGCCGGCTGCACGCCGGCCGACCGCGGTGGCCGCTCGGTCGCCCGCGTCTGGGACGAGACCGTGCTCGACCTCATCCGCCAGGTCATCCCGGCGCCGACCGTCCACGCCCGGAACCTGTTCCACACCTCCGCGGCGATGTGGGACGCGTGGGCCGCCTACGACACCTCGTCGGACGGGTACTTCGTCACCGAGCGCCACACCGCCGACGACCCGACCGCGTCGCGCGAAGTCGCCATCAGCTACGCCGCGTACCGAATCCTCCTGTGGCGGTACGGCACGGTGTCGGACCTGCCGAGCGCCAACGAGCAGCTCGACGCCGTCATGACGTCGCTGTGCTACCGGACCGACTACACCGCCTCCGACGGCGACTCGCCGGCCGACCTCGGGAACCGGATCGCCGAGACCGTCATCGAGCACGGGCGCGACGACGGCGCGCTCGAGGACGACCGCTACGTCGACCATTCGTACCGGCCGGTGAACGAGCCGATGGTCGTCGCCGACCCTGGCACCGTCATGGTCGACGCCAACGCGTGGCAGCCGTTGTCGCTGGGGGTGCAGATCGCGCAGAACGGCCTGCCCATCCCCGGCGAGACGCAGACGTTCATCGGGCCGCACTGGGGCCACGTGACCCCGTTCGCGCTCGAACCCTCACCGACTGGGACGGCGATCGACCCCGGCCCACCACCACTGCTCGGTGACCCGGCGACCGATCAGGCCTACCGCGACGCGGCGGTCGAGGTGGTGCGCTACAGCGCGCTGCTCGACCCCGACAGCGGCGCCGAGATCGACATCGGCCCGGGAGCCCGCGGCGACAACCCGCTCGGCTCGAACGACGGCGACGGGTACTCGCAGAACCCGGCCACCGGCGAGCCGTACGAGCCGAACGTCGTCCTCCACGCCGACTTCGGTCGCGCGATCGCCGAGTACTGGGCGGACGGTCCCGACTCCGAGACACCGCCCGGACACTGGAACCTGATCGCCAACGCGATCCAGGACGCGCCCGGGTTCGAGCGCCGGTTCGGGGGCACGGGCCCGCTGATCGATCCGCTCGAGTGGGACGTCAAGGCGTACTTCGCGCTGAACGGGGCGGTCCACGACGCCGCCATCGCGGCGTGGGGCCTCAAGAGCCACTACGACTTCGCCCGCCCGATCTCGATGATCCGCCACCTCGCCGGCCACGGCCAGTCGAGTGAGCCGGACGGCCCGTCGTACCACCCGGACGGGATCCCGCTGGAGTCGGGGCTGATCGAGGTGGTCACCGAGGCGTCGAGTGCGCCGGGCGAGCGGCACGAGGCGCTGGCCGCCCACGTCGGCGAGATCGCCGTCCGCTCGTGGCGGGGCGCCCCCGCCGACCCAGAGACCGAGACCAGCGGGGTGGGCTGGGTGCTGGCCGTCGACTGGGTGCCGTACCAGCGCCCGTCGTTCGTGAGCCCGGCGTTCGCCGGCTACGTCTCGGGCCACAGCACGTTCAGCCGGGCCGGCGCCGAGGTGCTGACGTCGCTCACCGGCAGCCCCTTCTTCCCGGGAGGGATGTCGGCGTGGACCGTCCCGCAGGGCGCGCTGCTCCACGAGGAGGGCCCGACCGAGGACCTGACCCTGCAGTGGGCGACGTACTACGACGCCGCCGACGAGGCGGGCATCTCACGGCTCTACGGAGGCATCCACATCACCGCCGACGATGTCGAGGGCCGCCGGATCGGGGCGACGGTCGGCCGGGGTGCCTGGGAGCTTGCGCAGCGCTACTTCGACGGAGATCCGCTGCGATGACCAGGATGACGCCGCGGCCAGGTGGGACTTCCTGCCCTAGTCACCGTCGGACCCGTCAGTAACCTGATGGGGTCACGGCGCCCGCCGTGCGCGACAAGGGGAGAGAACGAAGATGCACGTTCGACGGACAGCGACGGTGCTCGTCACCGCCGCCCTGGTCTTCGCAGCATGCGGAGACGATGACGACGACGACGCGACCAGCGACACAGCAGCAGCGGACGACGGCGACGAAGCGGCAGCGGACGGCGACGGCGACGGCGACGGCGACGGCGACGGCGACGGTTGCACCGTCGGCGTGTCGTGGAACAACTACCAGGAAGAGCGCTGGGCCAAGTGGGACGAGCCGGCGCTGCAGGCCGCGATCGAGGCCGGTGGCGGCACGTACATCTCGAACGACGCCAAGTCGTCGGTCGAGACCCAGGCCAGCAACCTCGAGAACCTGATCTCGCAGGGCGCCAACGTGATCGTCGCCCTCGCTCAGGACGGCGTGGCCATCAAGCCGGCGGTCGCGGCGGCGATCGAGCAGGGCGTCCCCGTCATCGCGTACGACCGCCTGATCGAGGACGAGCAGGCGCTCTACATCACGTTCGACAACGTGAGGGTCGGCGAGATGGAGGCCGAGGCCGTGCTCGAGGTCGTGTCCGAGGGCAACTTCGTGATCATCAAGGGCAACGCCGCCGACGCCAACGCCGACTTCCTCCGCGAGGGCTACACCAACGTCGGCATCCCGCCGGTGGGCGAGAACAGCGACACGATCACCATCGTCGGTGAGACCTACACCGACAACTGGGATCCCGCCATCGCCCAGACGAGCATGGAGCAGTTCCTGACCGCCAACAACAACGAGGTCGACGCCGTGCTCTCCGAGAACGACGGCATGGCCGGTGGCGTGATCGCCGCGCTCGAGGCCCAGGGTCTCGCCGGTCAGATCCCGGTGTCGGGCCAGGACGGCGACCAGGCCGCGCTCAACCGCGTGGCGCTCGGCACGCAGACCGTGAGCGTCTGGAAGGACGCCCGCGAGCTCGGCACCGCGGCCGGCAGCGCCGCCATCGAGCTGTGCAGCAACCCCGAGGCGTCGGCGGTGAGCGGCACAGCGCCGTTCACCACGCCGGGCGGCATCGACATCACGTCGATCCTGCTCGAGCCGATCCCGATCAAGCAGGACAACCTCGACATCGTGATCGACGCCGGCTGGATCAGCCAGGCCGACGCGTGCGCGGGCGTCGAGGCGGGCGCGGTGGCGGCCTGCGGCTGAGCCACCACGTCATCCACAACTGAACACCTGAGTCGACGCGCCCCCCGCCGCCGGTGGGGGGCGCGTCGGGTGTTCTCCGCCAGGCCGCGGATCTGGCAACATCCACTCACCCGACGTACACGACGAGATCCCCCGGAAAGAGCACGCGCATGAGTCAGGCCGCCGCCGGCACCGCCCCACCCGCCACGACGAAGCGCTCGTGGCGTGAGCTCGTCAGGGCCTCGGAAGTCGACACCCGCTTGTTCGGCATGATCATCGCCCTCGGCGTGATCTGGATCGGGTTCCACCTGATGTCCGACGGGAAGTTCATCACGTCGCGCAACCTCTGGAACCTGTCGGTCCAGAGCACCTCGATCGCGATCATGGCGACCGGCATGGTGTTGATCATCGTGACCCGCAACATCGACCTGTCGGTCGGCTCCTTGCTGGGGTTCCTCGGCTACACGATGGCGCTCGTGCAGACCGACGGACAGATCTCGGTGTTCGGCCTCGACTGGACGATCGACGGCCTGCAGGGCAAGTGGTTCACCTGGCTCGTCGCGCTCGCCGTCGGCGTCCTCCTCGGCGCCTTCATCGGCGGGATCCAGGGCTATCTCGTCGCCTATGTCGGCGTCCCCGCGTTCATCGTCACGCTCGGCGGGTTCCTCGCCTGGCGCGGTGTCATCTTCCGCACCGGGGGCAAGCAGGGTCAGACCCTCGCCCCACTCGACGACACGTTCCGCTACCTCGGGGGCGCACCCGAACGCTCGCTCGGCGACTGGAGGAGCTGGCTGCTCGCCCTCGTCGCATGTGTCCTCATCGTCGCCAGCATCGCAATGGCCCGCCAGCGGCGGCGACGCCACGAGCTGACGATGCGCCCGTTCGGGCTCGACGTCGCGTTCGCCGTGGTCGGCTGTCTCACGGTCCTGCTCGGTGTCTGGCTGATCGCGATCGGCTACGACTCGCCGGTCTCCGGCGACCCGGTCGGCGTCGCCTATCCCGTCCTCATCCTGATCGGCGTGACGCTCGGGATGTCGTACCTCGCCCGCCGGCGACGCTTCGGCCGCTACGTCTACGCATACGGTGGCAACCCCGAAGCCGCCGAGCTCGGCGGCATCAACACCCGCAAGACGATCACCTACACGTTCATGCTGATGGGGGCGCTCTGCGCGCTGAGCGCCGCCATCCAGACCGCCCGCCTCAACTCGGCCACGACGAACCTCGGCGTCCAGAACGAGCTCGACGT
>NZ_JASJCS010000051.1 GCF_030065885.1 Ilumatobacter sp.
CGAGTACATCGTCATCGACCGCGTCCACGTCGGCGAGGCGCAACGCGACCTGCTGACCCAGCTCACCGGGCCGGGTGGCGAGTTCGAGGTGCTCTTCGACGTGGACGACGTGGTCGTGGCGCGCCGGCCGGACGGCTAACGCCCGGCTAACGCCGCGTCGGGCGACCTGGGTTTGTCTACCAACGGCACGTCGGGGACACCCGGGCGGGTGTCCGCCTAGGATCGCATTCTGGCGATGGTGGATCAGAAGACACGGTTGCGTCCGGCCACACCGGGACGTGATGAGGGGTTGGTGTTCGCCCGCTATCTCGATCAGGCAGCCGAGGGGTTCTTCGGCTTCATGCTCGGCCGCCAGGCCGCGAGCATCATCGCCGACGCTTACGCCGAGCCGGGCCACTCACTCTCGTACGAGCATGTGGTCTTCGCCGAGCGCGACGGTGTGATCGTCGGCATGAGCTTGGCGTACACGGATGAGCAGCATCGTGAGTTCTCCGACGAACCTCTCGAGCGTGCTGCAGGACGGGCGGCACGCCGGATGAAGATGGTCCGTGTTCTGCTCGCGCCGTTGTGGCGCATCTTGGAGACCGTGCCCGAAGGCGACTTCTACCTGCAGGCCATCGCGGTTGACCCCGAGCTCCGAGGAGCGGGGATCGGCACGCTCCTGTTGGAAGACGCCATCGAGCGTGGCACGCGCAACGGTTCGGCGAGGCTCACGCTGGATGTCGCCGCCAGGAACGACGGTGCTCGTCGGCTGTATGCCAGGAGAGGATTCGCCGAGTCCTCCGAATGGCCCAGTCCGCGCATTGTGCCGACCGTCTTCGTACGCATGACGCGAACTCTGTAGTCGAGGAGACGACGCGCCGCCCTTCACCGCGAGGTTGGGATCCCCCATCATCGACGCCGAGGCCTCCCGCGAGCTGAGAGATCCCTGCAAACCACCGGCTGACCCAACGGACGTCCAACGCGGCCCGCCGGTGCCCCCGATCGCCGGTTCGGCGTTGCGTCACAAACGAGACACGGTCGGCTGACGCGGCGCACTGGGTCCGGAGGGCGTCGGCGGCTGTCAGCCCGGTGCAGTCGCCACCGCGATGAGGTTCTTCCCGCGGGGCGGTCGCGGGACGAGGCGCTGCACGAGGCGGCTGATCGGCACGATGATCCGGTCGTACCCGGTCGACGAGACCCGATCGAGGCGGCCGACATCGAGCACCCGGTACATCAACCAGTACGGCGCCACCCCGAGCAGGTCGAAGTAGCGCACGTCGACGTCGTGGAAGCCGGCCTCGACCAGCAGGTCGTGGAGCTGGTGGGCGGCGTAGCGGCGGAAGTGGCCCGACTTGTAGTCGAGGCTGCCGTACAGGGACGGCATCGCCGGGACGAAGATGCCCAGGTGGCCGCCCGGCTCGAGCAGTCGCGCCGCCGTGCGCAACTCACCGAGGTCGTCCTCGATGTGCTCGAGCACGTTGACGTACAGGACGGCGTCGAACGTCGGGTGGCCCGGCGAGTCCGCCAGATCGAGCGACGTGACCTGCTGAGCGACGAGGTTCGGGTGATCGGCCGTGCGATCGTCGAGGCGCGGGAAGACGTTCGCAGCGGGTTCGATCGCATACACGGCGGCGGTGGGCCGGCGGCGGGCGATCTCGCCGGAGATCGCGCCGAGCCCGGCCCCGACCTCGAGGACCCGGGGCCCGAGCGAGGTCTCGAAGGCGTCGACGATCCAGCTCGTGAACCGACCCGCCGAGCTCAGTTCGGTCAACTCCTCCATGGCGCCGAACTCCGAGCCGGTCGCCGGCGCCTGATGGCGGAGTCGCCCGGACCGCGCCGCCCACGTGGCCTGGTCGACCGCAACCTCGGCCCGGATCGACCGTACGCGGCCGCGGATCCGGCGGACGTCCGCCCAGAACGCCGCGAGGTCGCCGAGGCGGAGGGGCGGCACCGCGGCGAAGCGCGGCCGGAAGATGATCGGCACCTCGTCGACGGTGAAGCCGTACGCCTGGGCCGCGGCGGCGAACTCGCAGTAGTAGCCGTAGTCGCCGTGGGTCGCCGGGTTCGTCGCGACCAGGTCGGCGGCGTCGGAGCGGATGACGCGGAACGACGTCGTGACGTCGCGCACCCGCCGGAGTCCGGTGGCGCGCGAGACCAGCCAGCTCGCGGCCCGGCTCAACCAGCTGCGGGCGAGCGTCGTCCCCGGCGCCGACCCGCCGCGCACCCAGCGGGAGCCGACCGTCAGCCCGCTGCCCTTCGCTCGGAACGACCGGATCAGGTCGGGCAGCTGGCGGGCGTCGTGGTGGCCGGCCGGGTCGAGGGTGACGATGAAGTCAGGCGCAAGCTGCTTGGAGGCGTACGTGAAGGCATCGCGCTGCGTGGCCCACGCCGACGTGCCGTCGGACACGACGACGTCGAGCGGCAGACCGAGTTCGCGGGCGGTCTGCCTCGCGAGCTCGGGCGTCTCGTCGGTCCCGCCGGTGTCGACCACCAGCACGTCGAGGCGGACGTCCTCGGTGGCGAGCTCGTGGGCCGCCGACGCCAGCTCGCCGAGCACGGCGGGGATCGAGCGGGCGTGGTTCTCGGAGACGAGGACGACCGTGCCGCGCATCGGGCCGAGCCTAGACCCGCTCGCCCGCGCCCGCTCGGGCAGCCAAGATGGTGCGATGCCGAACCAGCTGCTGGTCATCCGCCACGGCGAGACCGAGTGGTCGCGGCTCGGGCGGCACACGGGGCGGACCGACGTCCCGCTCACCGACATCGGCCGCGACGAGGCACGCGCGGCGGCCCGCACGCTCGCTGGCTGGTCGATCGAGCGGGCCTATACGAGCCCGCTATCGCGGGCTCGCGAGACGGCCGAGCTGGTCGCGCCGGCGTGCGGCGTCACCGTCGTCGACGACCTCGTCGAGTGGGACTACGGCGCGTACGAGGGCGAGACGACGCCGCAGACCCGGCGTGTCATTCCCGACTGGTCGGTGTGGACACACGACATCACCGGTGGGGAGGCGGTCGGCGACGTCGGTGCCCGTGCGGACGCGTTCCTCGATCGTGTCGACCGCGACGTCAGCGGCGCCAACGTCGCCGTCTTCGCCCACGGGCACCTGCTCGCGATCCTCATTGCCCGGTGGTGCGGACTCGCCGCCGTCGAGGGTCGTCGCTTCGCACTGGCGACGGCGACCGTCAGCCTGCTCGGCTGGCACCGCGATGATCGGGTGATCAGGGCGTTGAACCACCGGTGCGGCGACGAGCTCGACCCGCCGTCGCGGGCCTGAGCACGAGCTCGGGGCCGGGTGAGGTGAAGAAAAAGTACAGGCGGGTTCGATGACCACCGCGCGCCCGAAGCCGCGCTGCTAGGTTCGACGCTCGACCGTGAAGCGGGTCCCGTGAGGCCCGTACGGCAGGAGCCAATCGACGTGACGAACTCGAAGCAGGTCCTCGGGCCTGACGACGTGCGCAGGGCCGTGACCCGCATGGCGCACGAGATCATCGAGCGCAATCGTGGCCTTGCCGGCGTCGCACTGATCGGTCTGCAGCGTGGCGGCGTGTGGCTCGCCGAGGCGCTCGGTGACGAGATCGCCCGCATCGGCGACGGCATCCCCGTCGGCTCGATCGACGTGTCGCTGTACCGCGACGACATCGGATTGCGCCCGGTATCGCCGGGCAGCGTGAGCGAGATCACCTTCGAGATCGACGGCACGACCGTGGTGCTGGTCGACGACGTGCTGTACACGGGTCGCACCGTGAAGGCGGCGCTCGACGCGATCACCGACTACGGCCGCCCGAGCGCCGTGCAGCTCGCGGTCCTCGTCGACCGGGGGCACCGCGAACTGCCGATCCGCCCCGACTTCATCGGCAAGAACCTGCCCACCTCGCCCGACGAGAGCGTGAGCGCCACGGCGGACGGGGTGACCATCTCATGACGATGCCGGCCCGCGGTGGCAGGGGAGTGGACAGGTGAAGCACTTCCGCTCGATCGACGAGACCGGCGCCGACTCGGTCCTCCGCCTGCTCGACCTGGCGGACCACATGGCCGAGGTCAACCGGCGGCCCAACCCGAAGGTGCCGGCGCTCCGCGGCAAGACCGTCTGCAACGTGTTCTTCGAGGACTCGACGCGCACGCGGCTGAGCTTCGAGACCGCCGCGAAGCGGCTGTCGGCCGACACGATGACGTTCTCCGTCGGGACGTCGAGCGTCAAGAAGGGCGAGAGCCTGCGCGACACGATCGAGACGATCGCGGCGATGGGCGTCGATGCGTTCGTCATCCGGCACGGATCGAGTGGTGTGCCGTGGCAGGCCGCGCAGTGGACGAATGCGAGCATCATCAACGCCGGCGACGGCTGGCACTCGCACCCCACGCAGGCGCTGCTCGACTGCTACACGATCAGGAGCGCCCTGAACCGGACGACCGGCTTCGACGGGTTGCGGATCGCGATCGTCGGCGACGTCAAGCACAGCCGCGTCGCACGGAGTGACATCCGCGCCTTCGGGCTGCTCGGCGCCGACGTCACGCTGGTCGCGCCCCGGACGTTGCTGCCGCCGAGCGTCGACGTGCCGGTCGTCGCCGAGCTCGACGAGGTGATCGACGACATCGACGTGCTCTACCTGCTCCGCATGCAGCGCGAGCGGATGACCGAGTCCCTGGTGCCGTCGCTGCGCGAGTACACGACCCGTTTCGGGCTCACGCCCGAGCGGGCGTCACGGCTGCCCGAGCACGCGCTGATCATGCATCCGGGCCCGATGAACCGGGGCGTGGAGATGGCGGTCGACCCGTCCGAGCTCCCGGGCGCGGTGATCACGCAGCAGGTCACGAACGGCATCGCCGTGCGCATGGCCGTGCTGTTCGAGCTGCTGGGCAGCGGTGGCGGCCTGGGCAGTGGGAACGATCTGGAGAGCGAGGGATGACATGTTGATCCGAGGCGGCACCGTGCTCGACCAGGCCGGTCGGCGTCGATCCGACGTGCGTCTCGAGGAGGGCCGCGTCGGCGAGGTCGCGCCCGATCTCGCGCCGGCCGACGGGGAGGAGATCCTCGACGCCGCAGGGTGCATCGTCAGCCCCGGCTTCGTCGACCTGCACACGCACCTGCGCGAGCCCGGCAGAGAAGAGGCCGAGACCATCGAGACCGGCTCGCGGGCCGCCGCCAGGGGCGGGTTCACCTGTGTGGTCGCGATGCCCAACACCGACCCGACGCAGGATTCCGTGAGCGTCGTCGAGTTCGTGCGGGCGCAGGGCGAGGCGGCCGGGCTGTGTGACGTGCGGCCCTCGGGGTCGATCACGATCGGTCGGCTCGGCGAGCAGCTGTCGCCGCTGGCCGAGCTGGCGGCCGTCGGCGTGCACCTCTTCACCGACGACGGCGACGGTGTGCAGGATCCGCTGCTGATGCGGCGCGCGCTCGAGTACGCCGCCGACCTGCACCACGACGGCACCCCGATCGTGCTCGCGCAGCACTGCGAGGTGAAGCGCCTCACCGAGGGTGCGGTGATGCACGAGGGGCACTGCTGCTCGCGGTTCGGATTGCCGGGCTGGCCGGCCGTCGCCGAGGAGCTGATGGTGTACCGCGACATCGAGCTCGTGCGGCTGACCGGCGCCCCGGTCCACATCCTCCACCTCTCGACCGCGCGCAGCGTCGAGCTGGTGCGGGCCGCCAAGGCCGACGGCCTGCCGGTCACCGCCGAGGCGACGCCCCACCACATCAGCCTCACCGACGAGCTGCTCGAGGGCTACAGCGCGATCTACAAGGTCAACCCGCCGCTCCGGACGATGGCCGACGTCGAGGCCGTCCGAGCCGGTCTCGCCGACGGCACGATCGACGCGATCGCCACCGACCACGCCCCCCACGCTCCCGAGACGAAGGAGCAGCCCCTCGACCAGGCGCCGCCCGGCATGCTCGGCCTCGAGACCGCGCTCGGGGTGAGCCTCGCCCATCTCGACATGGACGTCACCAACGTCGTCGCCGCGCTGTCGTGGAAGCCGGCCGCCATCGCCGGCGTCGCCGACGAGCACGGTCGCCCGATCGAAGCCGGAGAACCGGCGAACCTCACCGTCTTCGATCCCGACGAGACGTGGGAGGTCCAACCGGCCAACCTCGCCAGCAAGAGCCGGAACACCCCGTACATCGGCGTCCCCCTCACCGGAAGGACACGTCACACCATCCTGCGAGGAACGGCAGTCGTGATCGACGGAGCAGCCACGAGATGACCAACTTGCATAGTCATACGATAGCCTGCATGAACATGCCAGCCCGCAAGCTGTCGCGAGACGCAGGCCGAGAAGTGCCGCGACGAGCAGGCCGAGAGATGTTGCAAGAGGTAGGTGCCAAGCGCACCGCGCCCATCTCACGCGCGTGTGACAGCGACGGCGAGCGCAGCGAGCCTTGGAGCGTTCAACATGACGTTGAGAACTGGAGCCGCGTCGCGACGCGCACGACACGCGTCGAACCCGTCGCGACGCGCACGACACGCGTCGAACCCGTCGCGACGCGCACGACACGCGCCGAACCCGTCGCGACGCGCACGACACGCGCCGAACCCCTCGCGACGCGTTCAGCACGCGCCGAACCCGTCGCGACGCGACACGAGGTGACCCCATGACCCTTCGTGACGGAGCGCTGGTGCTGGCCGACGGCAGCGTGTTCGAGGGTGAGTTGATCGGGGCGCCCGGCGCCGTCGCAACCGGTGAGGTGGTGTTCAACACGGCGCTGTCCGGCTACCAGGAGATCATCACCGACCCCAGCTACGCCGGCCAGATCATCTCGTTCACCTACCCGCACATCGGGAACTACGGCGTCAACGACGCCGACGACGAGTCGCGCGCCGCATTCTGCCGCGGGATCGTGGTGCGCGACCTGGCCCGCCGTCACAGCAACCATCGGTCGCAGGGACACCTCGACGAGCTGCTGCACCGGCACGGGATTCCGGGCATCGCGGGCATCGACACCCGGCGCCTGACCCGCTTGATCCGCGACCACGGGGCGATCCCGGGTGCGTTCGGCGACGCCGACGAGGCGACGTTGCGGGCGGCCGCTGCCGCCGAACCCGGGACCGACGGCGTCGATCTCGTCGCGCAGGTCACGACCGACGAGCCGTACGTCGCCGGCAGCGGCGACCGGCTGATCGTCGCTTACGACTTCGGCATCAAGACCACGATCGTCCGGCATCTCGCCGAGCTCGGACGGGTCGAGGTCGTGCCCGCCTCGACGAGTGCGGCCGACGTGCTCGCACGCGAGCCCGACGGCGTGTTCCTCTCCAACGGTCCCGGCGACCCGGCCACGGTGCAGTACGCCGCGAACGAGATCGCCGGGCTGGTCGGGAACGTGCCGCTGTTCGGGATCTGCCTCGGGCACCAGCTCCTCGGCCGAGCGCTCGGCGCCGGCACGGTGAAGCTGCCCTTCGGCCATCACGGCGGCAACCAACCCGTCAAGAACCTCGACACCGACACGATCGAGATCACCAGTCAGAACCACAACTTCGCCGTCGACGCCGACTCGTTCGCCGGTCTCGACCGGGAGCTCCGCATGACCCACGTCAACCTCAACGACGGCGTGTGCGAGGGGTTGGAGGTGGTCGGGGAGCGGTGCTTCAGCGTGCAACACCATCCCGAGGCCGGACCCGGCCCGCACGACAGCCGGTACCTGTTCGCCCAGTTCGACGAGCTCATGGGGGCGGGCTGATGCCGAGGCGCGACGACATCGAGTCGATCCTGATCATCGGCTCCGGACCGATCGTGATCGGCCAGGCGTGCGAGTTCGACTACTCGGGCACGCAGGCGTGCCGGGTGCTCCGCGAGGAGGGGTACCGGGTGATCCTCGCCAACTCGAACCCGGCGACGATCATGACCGACCCCGACTTCGCCGACGCCACCTACGTCGAGCCGCTCACCTGGGAGGTCCTCGCCACGATCATCGAGCGTGAGCAACCCGATGCCGTGCTGCCGACGCTCGGCGGTCAGACCGGCCTCAACGTGGCGATGCAGCTGTTCGAACGCGGCCTGATCGGCGTGCCCGGCACACCCGAGATGATCGGCGCGAACGCCGACGCGATCGCCACCGCCGAGGACCGCGAGCGGTTCAAGGAGGCGATGATCGAGATCGGCCTCGACGTGCCCCGTTCGGGCGTTGCACGCGACCTCGACGAGGCCCGCAAGATCGTGGCCGAGATCGGGCTCCCCGTCATCATCCGTCCCGCGTACATCCTCGGCGGCCGCGGCACCGGCATCGCATCGGACGACGAGGAGTTCGAACGGGTCGCCGCGAACGGTCTCGCCGCGAGCCCGATCGGCGAGATCCTCATCGAGGAGTCGATCGCGGGTTGGAAGGAGTACGAGCTCGAGGTGATGCGCGACCGCGGCGACAACTGCGTGATCATCTGCTCGATCGAGAACGTCGACCCGATGGGCGTCCACACCGGCGACTCGATCACGGTCGCTCCCCAGCAGACGCTGACCGACGTCGAGTACCAGCAGATGCGCGACGCAGCCCTTGCCTGCATCCGGCGCGTCGGCGTCGAGACCGGTGGTTCGAACGTGCAGTTCGCCGTCGACCCGGCGACGGGTCGCCAGGTGGTCATCGAGATGAACCCCAGGGTGTCGCGCAGTTCCGCGCTGGCATCGAAGGCGACCGGCTTCCCGATCGCCAAGATCGCCGCCAAGCTCGCCGTCGGCTACACGCTCGACGAGATCCCGAACGACATCACGAAGGCGACGCCGGCGAGCTTCGAGCCGGTGATCGACTACGTGGTGACCAAGATCCCGCGGTGGGCGTTCGAGAAGCTGCCCGGCACATCGGGTGTGCTCGGCACGCAGATGCAGTCGGTCGGCGAGGTGATGTCGATCGGTCGCACGTTCCCCGAGAGCCTCCAGAAGGGGCTGCGATCGCTCGAGCAGGGGCGGATGGGCCTCAACGCCGACCAGGCCGCTGCTCAGTACGACACGATGACCGACGAGGACCTCCTCGCCGCGATCGCCGTCGCGACGCCCGACCGGATCTTCCAGGTCGGCGAGCTCTTGCACCGCGGGCGTTCGATCGAGGAGGTCCACGACGCATGCCGGATCGACCCGTGGTTCCTCGATCAGATGTCGATGATCGTCGAGGAGCAGCGCGAGCTGGTCCACATCGGTCAGGATGCGATCGGCGCCCGGCAGCTCAGGCGGGCCAAGCGGCTGGGCTTCTCCGACGCGCAGCTCGCGCACCTCTGGGGCAGCGACGAGGCGACCGTGCGCTCGGCACGCAAGGCGCTCGGCGTGCTGCCGACCTACAAGACCGTCGACACGTGCGCCGCCGAGTTCGCGGCCGAGACGCCGTATCACTACTCGACGTACGAGGACGAGAGCGAGGTCCGCGCGTCCGAGCGCCGGAAGGTCGTGATCCTCGGGTCGGGCCCGAACCGGATCGGTCAGGGCATCGAGTTCGACTACTGCTGCGTCCACGCCAGCTTCGCCCTGCGAGATGCCGGCTACGAGACGGTGATGGTCAACTGCAACCCCGAGACCGTCTCGACCGACTACGACACCAGCGACCGCCTCTACTTCGAGCCGCTCACCAAGGAGGACGTCCTCAACGTGATCGATGCCGAGCGGCCGCACAGCGTCATCGTCTCGCTCGGTGGGCAGACGCCGCTCAAGCTCGCGGGCGAGATCCCGCCCGACCTCGTGGCGGGCACCTCGGCGCAGTCGATCGACGACGCCGAGGACCGCGAGAAGTGGAACCAGCTCTGCGACGAGCTCAACATCCCGCAACCGGCGGGAGGGACCGCGGTCGACCTCGACCAGGCGTACACGATCACCGACCGCATCGGCTTCCCGGTGCTCGTCCGCCCGAGCTACGTCCTCGGCGGGCGCGCGATGCAGATCGTCGACGACCGCAAGCAGCTCGCAGCGGCGATGGACGAGCTCAGCGGCTACGGCAGCCTCGGCAAGGAAGGGGGGCTGTCCGCCGAGCGTCCGGTGCTGATCGATCGGTTCCTCGGCAGCGCCACCGAGGTCGACGTCGACGCGATCCGCGACCACACCGGCGAGGTGATCATCGGCGGCATCATGGAGCACGTCGAGGAAGCCGGCGTGCACTCCGGCGACTCGGCCTGTGCGATCCCGCCCCAGACGCTGCCCGACTGGGTGGTCGAGGTCATCAAGGCCTACACCGAGGCGATCGCCCAGCGGCTCGACGTCCGCGGGCTGATCAACGTGCAGTTCGCCGTCGCCGGCGGGGTCGTCTACGTCATCGAGGCGAACCCGCGCGCCAGCCGCACCGTGCCCTTCGTCGCCAAGGCCCGTGGGATCCCGCTCGCCAAGGTGGCGACGCGCGTCATGCTGGGCGCCACCCTCGCCGAGCTCCGCGACGAGGGCCTCCTGCGGCCGCCGATCGACGGGCACGTCGCGGTCAAGGAAGCGGTCCTGCCCTTCACCCGGTTCCCCGAGGTCGACCCGGCGCTCGGCCCCGAGATGCGTTCGACGGGCGAGGTGATGGGCATCGACTCGTCGTTCGGGCGTGCGTTCTTCAAGGCCGAGATCTCGGCCGGCAACGCCCTCCCGACCGCCGGCACCGTGTTCCTGTCGGTCAACGACCAGGACAAGCCGGCCGGGCTCGTCGTCGCCAAGCGGATGCGAGAGCGCGGGCTCGGGCTGGTCGCGACGAAGGGCACGGCGGACTACCTCGCCTCGTTCGGGGTCGAGGTCGACCGCGTGCTCGGCAAGGTGCAGGACGCCGACGGCGGGCAGACCGCCGTCGATCTGCTGGCCGACGGCACCATCGTGTTCGTCGTGAACACGCCGCGAGGCTCGGTCGGCCGCAGCGACGGCGAGCACATCCGAAAGACCGCGAGCATGCACCACGTCGGCTGCGTGACCACCGTCAGCGCCGCGCTCGCTGCCGCCCAGGGCCTCGGCGAATCACCCCAGGAGCTCCCCGTGCGCTCTCTGCAGGAATACCATGCCGCGGGGGAGGGTGGGTCCTCCCCCGAAGCCCCCTCCCGGCGCGGCTCGACGTGACCTCGTGGGGACCGGGCCGGCCGAGCCGGCCCTGGAGCGGACACGTCGGTGGTGACCCCGACGGTTGCGAATTCCACCGCGTGCGATCCGAGGCGCTCGCCTCGTGAGGGTCGATACGCGGGTGCGGGTCGGGTCGGTGGAGCTGCGCAGCCCGGTCATGACCGCTTCGGGGACCGCCGGGTACGGCGACGAGTTCGCGGCGTACTTCGATCTCGCCTCGATCGGCGCCGTCGTCACGAAGTCGATCGCGCCGTACCCGTGGGACGGCAACCCGGCCCCGCGCGTGCACGCCACGCCGCAGGGCATGATCAACGCCGTCGGTCTCCAGGGTCCCGGCGTCGAGGACTGGCTGACCGAGCGCCTCCCGGCGCTGCTCGACACGGGTGCCACGGTGGTGTGCAGCATCTGGGGTCGCACGGTCGACGACTACCGGCGGGCGGCGGAGATGCTGGCCGATGCGCCGCAGGCCGTGGTCGCGGTCGAGGTCAACCTGTCGTGCCCGAACCTCGAGGGACGGGGCGGCATCTTCGCGCACGACGCCGATCTCTCGTCGGCCGTCGTCGAGGCCACCCGAGCCTGCGGTCGGCCGAGGTGGGCCAAACTGAGCCCCAACACCGATCGCCTGGTCGAGGTCGCCGAGGCCTGCCGGCTCGCCGGGGCCGAGGCGGTGACGCTCGTCAACACCGTGCTCGGCATGGTGATCGACCCCGAGACGCTGCGACCGGCGCTGGGCAACGGCGGGGGAGGGCTGTCGGGCCGGGCGATCCATCCCATCGCCGTCCGGGCGGTCCACGACGTGCGTCAGGCGCTCCCGGACCTGCCGATCGTCGGGGTCGGCGGGGTCGCGTCGGGGTGGGACGCGGCCGAGCTCATGGTGGCGGGCGCCCAGGCGGTCCAGGTCGGGACCGCGAGCTTCGCCGACCCGCGTGCGTGCGCCCGGATCAGCCGGGAGCTCGCCGAATGGGCCGACGAGCGAGGGATTGACGCCCTGGTAGATCTGGGCGCGGTAGTTTGAGTTCATGGCAACACCTCCGCAACTGACACCGGAGCAAAGAGCTGCTGCTCTCGTGAAGGCGGCCGAGGCGCGCGCTGCACGGGCGGATATCAAGGCCCGCTTGAAGATGGGCTCGATGAGCCTGTCCGAAGCGCTCGATTCGGACGACCCGAACGTCGGCAAGCTCAAGGTGGTCGCGATGCTGGAATCCCTGCCCGGCGTGGGCAAGGTGAAGGCTCGACGGGTCATGGAGGAGATCGGCATCGCCGAGAACCGCCGTGTGCAGGGCCTGGGCGCCCAGCAGCGTTCAGCCCTGCGCGACCAGCTTGGCTCATGAGCAACTGATCATCGTCGTCTCCGGCCCCGGGGGCGTGGGAAAGGGCACGATCGTCGATGCCCTGGTGCGGCGCGATCCGTGCCTGTGGCTGAGCCGATCGTGGACCACCCGCGAACGCCGCGCCGGCGAACGCGACGATGCCTACGTGTTCACCACCGCCGAGGCGTTCGAGGAGCTGATCACGGCCGGCGGCTTCCTCGAGTGGACCGAGTTCCTCGGCAATTACTACGGCACCCCCCGCCCCGATCGCCTCGGCACCGGCGCCGACATCGTGCTCGAGATCGAGCTCGACGGCGCGCAGCAGGTGAAGCGCCAGTATCCCGACGCGGTGCTGATCTTCGTCCTGCCCCCGTCGCGACACGAGCAGGAACGGCGCCTCCGCGGCCGCGGCGACCCCGACGACAAGGTGCACGCACGGCTCCGCAAGGCCGAGAACGAAGAACCGGTCGGCCGCGAGCAGGCCGACTACGTCGTGGTCAACGACGAGCTCGAGCGGACCGTCGACGAGATGATGACGATCATCGAGCGCGAGCGCGGTCTCCGTCGCTCCGCCTGACCGGGCGTTCGCCCGGCCCGGGCGGTCAGCGCCCGGCCACCGCCTGGTCGGAGAGAACCGCCGCTAGGGTGTCACGGCTGCAAATTCGCCCACAAGGAGCTGGTTCATGGCGCACAGCCACGAGACGATGATGACGCCCGCGATCGAGGGTCTGCTCGGTCGCGTCGATTCCAAGTTCAGCCTGGTCACGCTGGCCGCCCGGCGGGCCCGCAACATCAACTCGTACTTCAACCAGCTCGGCGACGGTCTCGGCCACATGATCCCGCCACAGGTGTCGTCGACCTCGCGCAAGCCGTTGAGCATCGCCTTCGAGGAGATCTCGGTCGACAAGATCGTGCAGACCGACGCTCCGGAGGAGCCCGAGGTCGACGAGCTGGCGCTGCCCGAGGGCGACGCCGACGTGGCCGCCGACGACTGACGAGCCGACCGTGCTCGCCGGCAAGCGCATCGTCCTCGGGGTCACCGGGGGCATCGCCGCCTACAAGTCGGTCGAGCTGTGCCGCCGCCTCATCGACGCCGGCGCACACGTCGTGCCGGTCATGACGGCCGGCGCCGAGCGCTTCCTCGGGACGACGACGCTGTCCGCGCTCGCCAGCGAGCCGGTCAGGACCCGGCTCTGGGACGATCCCGAGACACCGATCCCGCACACCAAGCTCGGCCAGAACGCCGATCTCGTCCTCGTCGCCCCCGCCACGGCGCGCATCATCGGGGCCTACGCGGCGGGCCTGTCGACCGATCTCCTGACCAACGTGCTGCTCGCGACCCGGGCGCCGGTCGTCGTCTGCCCCGCGATGCACACCGAGATGTGGGAGCACCCCGCGGTCGTCGACAACGTCGCCACCCTCCGCGCCAGGGGCGTCCACGTCGTCGACCCCGAGAGCGGTCGGCTCGCCGGGGGCGACGTCGGTGCCGGCAGGCTGGCATCCCCGGAGTCGATCGTCGCGGCGGTCGAGGCCGTCCTCGCGCCGGGCGATCTCACCGGGCAGCGCGTCGTCGTCAGCGCGGGCGGCACACGCGAGCCGATCGACGCCGTTCGTGTCCTCGCCAACCGCAGCTCCGGCAAGCAGGGCTATGCGCTCGCCGCCGAGGCGGCCGCTCGCGGCGCGGCCGTCACCCTGGTGTCGACCGTCGACCTGCCCACACCCGGCGGCGTCGAGCTCGTGCCCGTCGAGACCGCCGACGAGATGAAGTCGGCCATGGATCGGCTGGCGCCGACCGCCGACGTCGTCGTGATGGCGGCTGCCGTCGCCGATTTCCGCCCGGCCGACCCGTCCGACGGCAAGCTGAAGAAGCGCGACGGCGTGCCGGTCATCTCGCTCGAACCGACGCCCGACATCCTGGCCGGTCTCGGCGCCGCCAAGCCCGACGGCCAGGTGCTCGTCGGGTTCGCCGCCGAGACCGACGATCTCGCGGCCAACGCCGCCGAGAAGCTCGACGCCAAGCGACTCGATCTGATCGTCGCCAACGACGTGAGCGCGCCCGAGACGGGCTTCGCCCACGACACGAACGCCGTGACGATCCTGGCGCCCGATTCGCCAGCATGTACGGTTCCGCTGGCCGACAAGCGTACGATTGCCGCCGCTGTGTTCGACCGTGTGGTCCAGATCCGGAGCGGCGGCTAGCCGGCAAACACTCGCAAACCAATCTCTCGGCCGGCCCGTTCCGGTGCTCGCCGATCGTACCCAGCAAGGAAGTGAACGTGGCTCGTTGGACATTCAGCTCGGAGAGCGTGACCGAAGGTCACCCCGACAAGATGGCGGATCAGGTCAGCGACTCCGTCCTCGACGCCATCCTGGCCGAGGATCCGCACGGTCGCGTGGCATGCGAGACGATGGTCACGACCGGCCTGTGCGTCGTCGCCGGTGAGATCACGACGAGCGCCTACGTCGAGATCCCGCGGATCGCCCGCGACACCATCAAGGAGATCGGCTACGACAACGCTCACTACGGCTTCGACGGCAACACGTGCGGCGTCATCGTCTCGATCGACGAGCAGAGCCCCGACATCGCCGCGGGTGTCGACACCAGTGAGGAGGTTCGCGACGGCTCGGCCGGCGAGGACCAGCTCAACCTCCAGGGCGCCGGCGACCAGGGCATGATGTTCGGCTACGCCTGCAACGAGACCGACGATCTCATGCCGCTCCCGATCTGGACGGCACACCGGCTCGCCGAGCGCCTCGCCGAGGTCCGCAAGTCGTGCCAGCTGCCGTACCTGCGCCCCGACGGCAAGACGCAGGTCACCTACGAGTACGAGGACGGCCGGCCGATCGGTCTGAAGAGCGTCCTGATCTCCACCCAGCACCAGGACGGCGTCGACCGCGACACGGTCATCCGCCCCGACCTGATCGAGCAGGTCATCCGGCCGATCGTGCCCGAGCAGTTCAAGGACGACGAGTACGAGGTGTACGTCAACCCGACCGGCAACTTCGTGATCGGCGGCCCCCACGGCGACTGCGGCCTGACGGGTCGCAAGATCATCGTCGACACCTACGGCGGGATGGGTCGCCACGGTGGCGGGGCGTTCTCGGGCAAGGACCCCTCGAAGGTCGACCGCTCGGCCGCCTACGCCAGCCGCTGGGTCGCCAAGCACGTCGTCGCCAGCGGCGCCGCCGACCGATGCGAGGTCCAGGTGGCCTACGCGATCGGCGTCGCCCACCCCCTCAGCATCCTCGTCGAGACGTTCGGCACCAACCACGTCGACGTGGCGGCGATCGAGAAGGCCGTGCGAGAGGTGTTCGACCTCCGCCCGGGTGCCATCGTGCGCGACCTCGATCTCAAGCGGCCCGTCTACAAGCGCACCGCCGCGTACGGCCACTTCGGGCGCAACGACTTCTCCTGGGAGCAGACCGGCCGCCTCGACGACTTCATGTCCGCCGTCGGCCTCTGAGCGGGGGACGCCGTCGGTCGCTGGTGGTTCGGCCACCTCGGGCCGCTGACCGTGGACCGTTGACCTGGGTCCGGCACCGGTGGTGACGGTCGCTCGCGTCCTCCCCAACGTCACCGGGCTCGACAAGCACTTCGACTACGTCGTCCCCGACCAGCTGGCAGCCGGCGCGGTGGCCGGTGCGGTCGTCCGCGTCGAGCTGCACGGTCGGCGCGTCGGTGGCTGGATCGTCGAGATCGACCCCGCCGACGCCCACGACGACGCCGACCTCAAGCCGATCGCGAAGATCACCGGGCGAGGCCCCGACCCAGAACTCATCGATCTGGCCGACTGGGCCTCGGTTCGTTGGGTGGGGCGGCGTCGTCACTTCCTGCAGGCGGCTTCACCGCATCGCGCGGTCCTGGCCCTGCCACCCACGCAGCGGACCGGCAACGTCTCCGAGCCGCGGTCGCCGGCGACGACCGAGCTGCTGGCCCGGGGCGGCGGTGTGCTCCGGCTGCCACCGACCAGCGATCCGATGCCTGCCGTGCTCAGCGCGGCCGCCACCGGGCCGACGCTGGTCATCGTGCCGTCGGTCGAGCAGGCGATGCTGCTCGGCGCCCGGCTCCGGCGCGGAGGGTTGACCGTGGCGGTCGTGCCCGACGACTGGGCGGCCGCGGCCGGTGGTGTCGACGTGGTCATCGGCAGCAGGATCGCCGCCTGGGCACCCTGCCCAGACATGGCGGCCGCGGTCGTCGTCGACGAACACGACGAGGCGCTCCAGGATGAGGCGTCGCCGACGTGGCATGCCCGAGACGTGGTGATCGAGCGATGCCGACGGGCCGGCGCGCCCGTCGTGCTGGTCTCACCGAGCCCGACGCTCGTCGCACTCGAGTGGGGCGTGCTGGTGCGGCCCTCCCACGAGCGGGAACGAAGCGGCTGGCCGATCATCGACGTGATCGATCGCACCGACGAGGAGCCGTGGAAGCGGTCGCTGGTCACGTCCGAGCTCGTCCGCCATCTGCGCGACCCCGATCGGGTCGTCGTCTGTGTCAGCAACACGACCGGCCGCGCTCGCCTGCTGGCCTGCCGCCAGTGCCGGGCGCTCACGCGCTGCCGACGTTGTGACGCCGCGGTCGTGCTCGACGACGAGCGGCGGCTCGCCTGTCTCCGGTGCGGCACGGTCCGACCACCGGTGTGTCTCGAGTGTGGGGCAGGGCGGTTCGCCAACCTGCGACCCGGCGTGACCCGCCTCAGGGAGGAGCTGGAGGCCGCTGCGAACCGGCCCGCCGTGCTGGTCACCGGCGAGGGGCCCGAGCGACCCGAGGCAGCCGGCGTCTACGTCGGCACCGAGGCTGCGCTCCACCGCGTACCCGGCGCCGACACGGTCGCGTTCCTCGACTTCGATCGCGAGCTGCTGGCGCCCCGCTACCGGGCCGGTGAGCAGGCGATGGCGCTCCTCGTCAGGGCGGCCCGCCTGGTCGGCCCCCGAGCCCGCGGCGGTCGGATCCTGATCCAGACCTTCGTACCGCATCACGACGTGGTGCAGGCCGCGCTCCTCGCCGATCCGGGCCGCATGGTCGAGGCCGAACGAAGCCGCCGGGCGATGCTGGGGCTGCCGCCGTTCGGCGCCTATGCCGAGATCCGGGGCGCCGGGAGCGACGAGTTCGTCGGCAGTGTCGAGCCGAGCGGGGATGTCGTCATCGCGGGCGGCGACGGCGACTACGTGGCCCGCGCCGATTCGTGGACCGCACTCGGACACACACTGAGCACCGGCGTCCGTCCCGCGGGAAGCCGTCTCAGGATCGCCGTCGACCCGCCGCGCTGAGCCGAGCGGCCGGCGAAGAACGCCGGATTGCCGTCGCACCAAAGCAGCGTGACCGACTGCACGCCGCCGTCGCCGATCGCCGACGGTCGCGAGGCGTCAGCCACCGGCTCGGGGAGGTGGCTCGGCGTGGATCCGGAGCAGCCGGAAACCGGCTCGGCTCGCAAGTCGCTCGGCCGGCCGTCCGCCCGCCTCGAGCCACCGTTGGAGCGAGTCGGCGCCGAGGTGCTTCTGGACGACGAGCACGGCCTCACCGTCGGATTCGAGGCGGCCGAGCCAGTCGGTGAGCAGCTGCTGCAGCGCCGGTTTGCCGATGCGGATCGGCGGGTTGGACCAGATCGTCGCGAACCTGGTTGCGGTCGGCACGTCGGCCGGTGCGGCGACGCGGACGTTGTCGATGCCGTTCCGTTCGGCGTTCGCCTCGGTCAGCGATCGAGCGCGGTCGTTCACGTCGACGGCCCACACGGTGGCGGCCGGCGAGCGCAACGCCATCGTGAGCGCGATCGCCCCCGATCCGCATCCGAGGTCGAGGAGGTCGCCGGTCGCCGACGGGGGCGGTGCGGCGCGCAGCAACAGCGACGTCCCGGTGTCAACGTGGCCGTGGCTGAACACGCCGCGTGCGGTCACCATGGTGAACGACACGTCGGCGAGCGCGACATCGACCACGACCTCGTCGGGGTCGACCTCGGGTCGCTCGGCGAAGTAATGGCTCACGCTCGGTAGCCTGTCACGCCATGACCTACACGATTCGCACCTATGGCGATCCCGTCCTGAAGTCGGAGGCCGCGCCGGTCACCGATGTCGACGGGAAGCTGGTGCGGCTGGTCGACGACATGTTCACGACGCTGTACGAGAGCGGCAACGGCATCGCGCTCGCCGCGCCGCAGATCGGCGTCCAGAAGCAGATCTTCGTGTGGGACTTCGGCGAGCGGCAAGAGGTCGTCTTCAACCCCGAGATCGTCGAGTCCGACGGCGAGTGGGTCTACGACGAGGGGTGCCTCTCGATCCCGCACCTGTACGTCGAGATGGTCCGACCGAAGCGGGTGCTGCTGCGCGGTGTCGATCTCGACGGCGAGATCATCGAGCGCGAGGCCGATGAGCTCGAGGCGCGCATGTTCCAGCACGAGCTCGATCACCTGCACGGCGTCCTGATGTTCGACCGGATGGATCCCGATCAGCGCAAGGAAGCCATGGCCGAGTTCCGTCGGCTCCAGCGCGAGGCCGGGGCGGGCGCGGCCCCCGAGCCACGGCGGCGACGACTCCGGCTCTCGTGAGGCTCGTCTTCCTCGGCACGCCGGCCATGGCGGTGCCGCCGCTCGAGGCGCTCGTCGAGGCAGGCCATGAGGTCGTGCTCGTCGTCACGAGGCCCGACAAGCGGCGCGGGCGGGGGAGTGGCACGTCGCCGAGCCCGGTCAAGCGGGCCGCCGAGCGCCTCGGTCTCGCGGTCTCGCACGACGTCGACGATGTCATCGACGCCGGCGCCGAGCTCGGCGTCGTCGTGGCGTTCGGTCAGATCATCAGGCCGCATGTCCTCGCCGCGCTACCGATGATCAACCTGCACTTCTCGCTGCTGCCGCGCTGGCGGGGCGCAGCTCCGGTCGAACGCGCGCTCCTGGCCGGCGACGAGATGACGGGCGTCTGCGTGATGGCCGTCGAGGAGGGTCTCGACACCGGTGGCGTCCATGCGCGGGTCGACGTCCCGATCGGTGACACGAGGACCGCCGACGAGCTCCGCACCGAGCTCGTCGAGGTCGGGTCGGCGCTGCTCGTCGACTCGCTCGCCGACGGGCTGGGGGACCCCGAGCCCCAACTGGGTGCGCCCACCTACGCGGCGAAGATCGACCCCGCCGAGCTTCGCATCGACTGGTCCAGGCCGGCTGCCGAGACCCACCGGCTGGTCCGTCTGGGCGGCGCGTGGACGACGTTCCGGGGCGCCCGCGTCAAGGTGCACGCCGCCGAGTTGGCCGACGACGGGGCGCTCCTCCCGGTCGTCGTGCAACCCGAGGGCAAGGCTCGCATGGCCTACGACGCCTGGCGGAACGGCGCCCGGCCGGCCGACGGCGAATGGTTCGAGTGAGCGGCTCGGCCCGGCAGCTGGCGTACGACGTGCTGAAGCGCATCGAGCGCGACGGCGCGTATGCGAACCTGGTGCTCGGACCGATGCTCGACCGGTCCGGCCTCTCCGACGCCGATCGCAGGTTCACGACCGACCTCGTCTACGGGACCACCCGCATGCGACGTGCCTGCGATGCCCTCGTCGACCGCTTCATCACCGTGCCGCCTGACGCGGCGACGCGGACGCTGCTTCGTCTCGGCGCCTACCAACTCGAGTTCGCAGGCGTCGCGCCCCATGCTGCGGTCGGCGAGACGGTCGCCCTGGCGCCGAAGCGCGTCCGAGGGTTCGTGAACGCCGTGCTGCGCAAGGTGTCGACGGTCGAGATGCGGTGGCCGAGCGAGCTGTGCCGACTGAGCTACCCCGACTGGATCGGAGCGACGCTGCGGCGTGAGCTCGGCGACGACGACGCCAGGCGGGCGATGAACCGGATGAACGAGGCGGCCGTGCCGATCGTGCGAGCCGACGGGTACGTCCAGGATCCGTCGTCGCAGTGGGTCGCCGCTGCGGTGGGAGCGGCTCGCCGCGAGCGCGTCCTCGACGTGTGTGCCGCTCCGGGGGGCAAGGCGACGGCGATGGCGTCGGCCGGCGCCGACGTGTTCGCAGCCGACATCCACCCGGCGCGGATCGGCCTGATCGACGAGAACGCCCGTCGTGTCGACGTCGAGCTCACCCTGGTGCGGGCCGACGGCACCGAGCCACCGTTCACCCCCGAGTCGTTCGATGCCGTGCTGATCGACGCGCCGTGCAGTGGGCTCGGTGCGCTGCGACGGCGGCCCGACGCCCGGTGGCGCGTCCAGCCGAGGGACGTCGACGCACTCGCCGACCTCCAGCGCCGGATGCTCGGTGCAGCCGCACCGCTCGTTCGGCCGGGTGGCCGTCTCGTCTACAGCGTGTGCACGCTGACTGCGGCCGAGTCGATCGACCATCCCGTCCCGCACGGCTTCGAGGTCGACGACCGGCGGCCCGAGATCGGGGCATGGCGCCCGTACGGGCACGGGTGGCGGGTGTTGCCGCACGATGCCGACACCGACGGCATGGTCCTGATTCGGTACCGTCGCCCGGCATGAGTGGTGACGAGCAGGCGGAGGCGCCGCTACAGGCGAAGGTGCTGACGGTCAGCGACGGCGTCTTCCACGGCGCCCGCGACGACACGGGCGGGCGTGGCTTGGCGGCCCACCTCGCGGGCAACGGGTTCGACGTCGTCGACCATCAGGTCACCCAGGACGGTGCCGACGAGGTCGCCGCGACGTTGACCGAGATGTCCGAGGGCTTCGCCGGCCTGATCGTCACGACCGGCGGCACCGGCTTCGCCCCGCGCGATCAGACCCCCGAGGGCACACGACGCGTCATCGAACGCGACGCGCCAGGGCTGGCCGAAGCAATGCGGCTCGTGAGCCCCTTCGGTCGTCTGTCGCGCGGTGTGGCGGGCATCCGCGGCGAGACGATCATCTGCAACACCCCCGGTTCCCCGAAGGGCACGATCGAGCAGATCGACGCCGTGATCGACGTGCTCTCGCACGCCCTCCGTCTCCTCCACGCCGAGCCGACCGAGCACTGATTCCGGCGCGGTCCGAGCGGGCTGCGTCGGTAACCTCGGGCGGCGTGTTGCGACTCGTCCTGCCGAAGGGGTCGCTCGAGCGGGCCACGTTCGAGCTGTTCGAAGCGGCCGACCTGACCGTCGGCCGCTCGTCGAGCGTCGACTACAAGGCCAGCATCGACGACCCGCGGATCGACGAGGTGCGCATCCTGCGCCCGCAGGAGATCCCGACCTACGTGGCCGAAGGGCTGTTCGACCTGGGGATCACCGGGCGTGACTGGGTCGAGGAGACCGGCGCCGCGGTCGAGAGCCTCGGGGAGCTGCAGTACTCGAAGGCGACGTCGAACCCGGTGCGCGTCGTCGTCGCCGTCGCGGGGGATTCGGCCGTCGAGCGGGTCGAGGACCTGCCCGACGGGGTACGGGTCACATCCGAGTACCCCGAGATGACCAAGCGGTTCTTCGCAGCACGCGGCGTCGACGCCGACGTCCGCCTCTCCTACGGCGCCAGCGAGGCGAAGATCCCCGACATCGCCGACTGCGTGGTCGACATCACCGAGACCGGGCGGGCGCTGCGCGCCGCCGGCCTGCGGGTGATCGACACGATCCTGACCAGCCACACCGAGGTCGTCGCCAACCCGGCAAGCTTGGCCGACCCCGAGAAGCAGCGGGCGATGAGCCAGCTGATGACGCTGCTCGACGGCGCGCTCGAGGCCCGCGGCAAGGTGCTCCTGAAGCTCAACGTCGCAGCGGGGCAGAAGGGCGCGGTGCTCGCGGTGCTCCCGGCCGCGAAGTCGCCGACCGTCAACCAGCTCGCCAACGGCGACTACGCGATCGAGACCGTGGTCGAGAAGAACGGCATCAACCGCCTGATCCCCGACCTGCGTGAGGCAGGAGCCACCGACCTGCTCGAGATCCCGATCGTCAAGATCGTCCATTGATGATGGTCGCGACCGGCCTCCGCTGCGCTTCGACTCCTCCCTCCGTGCAGCCCGTGAGCCGTGGCCTCCTCGTCGCTGGCGCGTCCCTCGCCAGGCGCCCGTTCGTCCGAGGGCGAGCTCCATGCTGATCGGGGTGGTGACCGAGTTCGAGGCAGATCGTGGGCTGGGACGCGTCGTCGACGACGACGGGCAGGTCTACCTGTTCCACGTGGTCGAGATCGGCGACGGGACCCGGTCGATCGACGTCGGGCAGGCGGTGACGTTCGAGGCGCTGCCGAGGTTCGGCGAGCTGCAGGCCGGCAACGTCGAGAAGGTCTGACCGTGGACGACCTCGGTGCCGAGCGCGAGCGACGGATCATCGACGTCTTGATCACCCTCCAGCCCGGCGAGGTGACGACCTATGGCGACGTCGCCGACATGGCCGGCTACCCGAAGCACTCGCGCCTGGTCGGCCGGATCCTCCAGACCACCGACGTCGAGGTGCCGTGGTGGCGGGTGGTCAACGCGGCCGGCCGGCTCGTCCCGGGTCACGAGCGCGATCAGACCAAGCTGCTGCTCGAGGAGGACGTGATCATCCGAGAGGGCCACGTCAAACAGGCCCCCCACGGTCGCTTCAGCGACCTGTGAGCCCCGGACCGGTCGTGGCTGGCAGCTCCGTTCGCCTGGGGAGCTCAGGCGTCGTCGCTCCCGTCCGCCTGGCCGGTCTGCGCCTTGACGCTGACGAACGCCATGCGGATGTTGGCCAGGGCGTCCTGCATCGCGGACGCGTCGTCGCCGAGCCGGTCGCCCAATCCCTCGACGAGCATCGCCATCGAATCGATGGCCAGCGACGCCGACACCAGGTCCGGCGTCTCGGACGACAGGTGGATCGCGCCGAGCTCGTACAGCCCCATCACGTGGTTCGTGACGACGACCTCGGCGGGCACCTGGGCGAGCCGGGCCCGTGCCTCGGCCATGGCCGCCTCGACCTGTGCGGCCTGGTCAGCGGCGTCGTCACCCGGTACGTCCACGTCGGATTCGTCAGTCACCTGCGCTACCCTACCGAGGCCGGTCGTCGTGTGATCGTGATCCGATCAGGCGGCGCCCGACGACAACCGAGGCGAAGTGGGGCCAGCGGCAGTCGCCGGTGGACTCCCACCCGGCCACCGGGATCCACAGGTCTCGAGTGCGTCCGGGTCGATGATGATCACGGCCTGCCAGGGCCGTCCGCGCGAGTCGCGGGCTTCCCGGTCGGTCTGCTCCGCATTGACGTCGCGTCGAGCACGACCAACGACACCATCCATGGGAGGCCACCCATTGCACAGGAGTGATCAGTCATAGCACCGCCGAAGAGCGACCAGCACCGCGTCAACGACCGCATCCGGGCCCGTGAGGTCCGCCTGATCGGTCCCGACGGCGACCAGCTCGGGATCAAACCGGTTCCCGAGGCGCTGCGGATGGCACGTGGGCTCGACCTCGATCTCGTCGAAGTCGCGCCGATGGCGAACCCGCCGGTGTGCCGGATCATGGACTACGGAAAGTTCCGGTACGAAGAGGCCCAGAAGGCCAAGGAAGCTCGACGCAAGTCGACCAACGTCACGATCAAGGAAGTCAAGTTCCGTCCGAAGATCGGCAAGGGTGACTTCAACACCAAGATGCGCCACCTCATCGAGTTCATCGAGGACGGCCACAAGGTGAAGGTCACGCTGCAGTTCCGAGGCCGCGAGATGGCCCACCCCGAGCTCGGTCGCAAGATCCTCGACGACGTGATCGAGAGCGTCGGGCCGATCGCCAAGGTCGAGAACCAGGCCCGCATGGAGGGCCGGAGCATGTCGATGGTGCTGTCGCCGGACAAGCAGGCGCAAGAGGCGCTCAGGAAGGCGGCCGAAGAGGCTGAACGCCAAGCAGCAGCAGCCGAGAAAGCTGCCGAAGAGGCCCGAGCAGCCGAGAGCGCCGGCGACGAGCCGGCGGTCGCGGAGGCACCCCCCGCAGTATCAGGAGACGAATGATGCCGAAGATGAAGACCTCGAAGACCGCCGCCAAGCGGTTCAAGAAGACCGGCAAGGGCCGGCTGCGTCACGAGCAGCAGAACAACCAGCACAAGTTCGAGTCGAAGAACTCGAACCGCAAGCATCGGCTCGACCGTGATGCCGACGTGCACCCCTCCGACCAGAAGCGCATCAAGCGGCTCCTCACCGAGCGCTGATTCGACCACCCCTCACGACCACGATCGAACACAAGGAGACTGAGCAATGGCACGCGTCAAGCGCGGTGTGACGGCCAAGAAGCGTCACAAGAAGGTTCTCAAGCAGGCCAAGGGCTACTACGGCAACAAGAGCCGGTCCTTCCGGGCCGCCAACGAGCAGCTGCTGCACAGCGGTCAGTACGCGTTCCGCGACCGCCGGGCGAAGAAGGGCGAATTCCGTCGCCTGTGGATCCAGCGGATCAATGCCGCCTGCCGGCAGAACGACATGAGCTACAGCCGGTTCATCGCCGGCCTCAACGCCGCCGGTATCGAGGTCGACCGCAAGATCCTCGCCGATCTCGCCGTGACCGATCCGAGCGCGTTCTCGGCGCTGGTCGCCCAGGCGAAGGCGGCGCTCTAGGAGCGATGCCCTGACCGGCCTCGCGTTCAACAACCCGAAGGTCCAACGACTGCGGCGCCTGCTCGGGCGCCGCAGTGCGCGTTCGGAGGAGCGTGCGTTCGTCGTCGAGGGGCCGACACTGATCGCCGAGGCGGCTGCCGCCGGCTGGGAGATCGAAGCCGAGTTCGTGGCGCCGGGCGCCGATCCGGTCTCGGCCGCGCCGGTGTTCGAGCTCGGCGAGGGCGTGCTCGAACGGGTCGCATCGACCGACCACCCGCAACCGAACCTCGTCGTCGTCCGGATGCCGGTTGCGGAGTCGGCGCTCGACGAGGCCGGCTTCGTCCTGGTCGGCGACCAGCTCAACGACCCCGGCAACCTCGGCACGATCCTGAGATCGGCCGAAGCCGCCGGCGTCGACGCGGTCGTCCTGACGCCCGGATCCGTCGACCCGTACAACCCGAAGGTCGTGCGGGCCAGTGCCGGGGCGCTCTTCCGGGTCCCCGTCGCAACGGCGACGCTCGACGAGGTGCGAGCCGCCGGCCTGCGGGTCATCGGTACGTCGTCGCACCAGGGCGACCGTCACGTCGACGCCGACTGGTCGGGTCGCGTCGCGATCGTGCTCGGTAGCGAGGCGCACGGCCTCCCCGACGACGCGCCGGTCGATCGATGGGTCCGGATCGAGCACCAGGGCACAGCCGAGAGCCTCAACGTCGCCATGGCGGCGACACTGCTCGTCTTCGAGGCGGTCCGCGTCCGGGACGTCGGCACAAGCTGATTGGATGGATCCCGCTCGGCCGCCTAACCTGACGCTCGTGACGAGTGCGCAGCGATTTCTGCGCCCCGGGTGGACAACCCGGGGACGGTGACGCCGACCGATCGCGCGCCCACACCCACGTCCATCCGGGGATGACGGCAACGACACCCGTACGCTCTCTCCGTCGAAAGGACACCCGTGATCGCAGACATCAGTGCCGCCCGAGGAGCGGCACTCGCCCAGATCGAAGCCGCCGACTCGCTCGAGTCGATCGCCGCACTCGACACCCAGCTGCTCGGCAAGAAGGGGTCGATCGCCCAGCTGAAGACCAAGCTCGGCGGCCTCGCCACCGTCGACGAGAAGAAGGCCGCCGGCCAAGCGGTCAACGAGGCGATGCAGGCGGTCTCCTCGGCCCTCGCCGCACGGCGCGTCGAGCTCGGCACCGCCGCCACGGCCGCCCGCGTCGAGGCCGAACGCCTCGATCTCACCGAGTTCGCGGTCAAGCCGGAACGTGGTCACGCACATCTCGTCACCCAGTCCTGGGAACGGCTCGAGGACGTGTTCATCGGGCTCGGCTTCCAGGTGGCCGAAGGTCCCGAGGTCGAGACCGACTGGCACAACTTCGAGGCGCTGAACATGCCGATCGGGCACCCGGCGCGCGGCGAGTGGGACACGCTGTTCCTCGACCACGCAGCGCCGGGTGAAGATGTCGGTCGGACCGTGCTGCGCACGCACACGTCCCCCGTGCAGATCCGCACCATGCTGTCCGGAATGCCGCCGATCTACATCGTGGCGCCGGGGCGGGTGTTCCGCCGGGACACGCCCGACGCCACGCACATGCCGGTCTTCCACCAGATCGAGGGTCTCGTCGTCGATCGCGACATCACGATGGCGGACCTGGCCGGCACGATCGAGGCGTTCACGAAGGCGTTCTTCGGCGCCGACTTCTCGTCGCGCCTGCGCCCCTCCTACTTCCCGTTCACCGAACCGTCGGCCGAGTTCGACATCCAGCGGCCCGACGGGTCGTGGCTCGAGCTCGGCGGGTGCGGCATGGTCCACCCGAACGTGCTCCGCCACGGCGGTATCGACCCCGAGGAGTGGAGCGGTTTCGCGTTCGGATTCGGCATCGACCGCATGGCTGTCATGCGCCACGATGTCGCCGACATCCGCGACATGTTCGTCAACGACATCCGCTTCGCGGAGCAGTTCTGATGTACCTCGTCACTCGCTCGCTCGCTGCGCTCGCTCGCTCCGTTCCTCCGAGACGAGTGAGCGGCTGCGCCGCACTCGACCGTGCTCGGACGACCGGCCAAGCCGGTTCGTCCGAGAGTTGGAGGGGGATCGCGGAGCGCCCCCTCCACACCACCCCCACTGCACCGATCGGTTCGCTCTCGTGAAGATTCTTCTTTCTTGGTTGAACGAGTACGGGGACTTCGCCGATCCTGCCGATCCTGCGGCAGTGGAGCGGCTGGCCGACGTGATGATCGGGCTCGGGCTCGAGGTGTCCGAGATCGAGCACGTCGGGGCCACCGTCGACGGGGTCGTCACCGCCGAGGTGAAGCGGCTCGAACAGCACCCCGATGCGGCCAAGGTGCAGCGGGTGTACGTCGACACCGGCGACGGCGACGAGCACCACGTCTGGTGCGGGGCGTTCAACATGTCCGCCGGCGACATCGTCCCGCTGGCGACGCTCGGCACGATGATGCCGAACGGGATGACGATCGAGCGGCGCGGCATCCTGGGCATCGAGTCCGAGGGCATGCTGTGCGCAGCCGACGAGCTCGGGCTCGGCGACGACCACACCGGCATCCTCGTCCTGCCTGAGGGGACACCGATCGGCGTCCCGTACGGCGAAGCGCTCGGCATCGAGCCCGACATCCTCTTCGACCTCGACATCACCCGTAACCGGCCCGACTGCTGGGGCTACGTGGGCATCGCCCGTGACGTCGCAGCCCAGATGGGCATCGCGTTCCGGCCGCCGACACCGACGATGGCCGTGACCGGCGACGAGCGAACGGCTCCGGTCGAGCTCGTCGACGGCGATCGGTGCGCGCGCTTCACGAGCACGGTCATCTCCGGTGTGAAGGTCGGCGAGGGTGCGCCGTGGATGCAGCGCCGACTCACGGCGGCCGGGATGCGGCCGATCAGCAACGTCGTCGACGTCTCCAACTACGTCATGCTCGAGCTCAACCAGCCGAACCACGCCTACGACCTCGAGACGCTCGGGGGCGGGGGATTCCGCGTGCGCCTCGCGCGAGACGGTGAGCACCTCACCACCCTCGACGGTGAAGATCGCACGTTCACCGCCGAGGACCTGCTGATCTGCGACGCCACCGACACGCCGATCGGTGTCGGTGGCGTGATGGGCGGTCTCGACTCCGAGATCTCCGACACCACGACGACCGTCGCGCTCGAGATGGCGTGGTTCGAGATGGTCGGCATCGGTCAGACCGTCACGTCGACGGGCCTGCGGTCCGAGGCGTCGGCACGGTTCGAGCGCGGCGTCGACCCGTACGGGATGCCCACGGCCATCGCCCGCTTCGTCGAGCTGCTCGCCGAGACGTGCCCCGATCTCACCGTGCACACCGGTGCGGTCGACGCACGGTCCGAGTTCCTGCCGCCCGCCGATCGCGAGACCAGCGTGCGGATCATGGAGGTCAACCGGATCCTGGGCACGTCGCTGACCTCCGACGATCTCCCGCCGCTGCTCGACCCGATCGGCTACCGCGTGTCGGGTTCCGGCGACACCCGCACCGTCTCGCTCCCCACGTGGCGGCTCGACTCGATCGAGGAGATCGACGTCATCGAGGAGGTCGCCCGCCACTACGGCTACGACCGGCTCGGCAAGACGATGCCGATGTCGACCGAGCACGGCGGCCTGTCGGTCCACCAGCAACGCCGACGCCTGCTGCGCGACATCCTGCTCGGCCTGGGGATCACCGAGGCGATGCCCAACCCGTTCCTCGCGCCCGACACGCTCGAGCGCGCCGGCCTCGGCGGCCCGACGATCTCGATCACGAACCCGCTCGTCGTCGAGGAGAGCGTGCTCCGGACGTCCTTGCGGCCGGGCCTGCTCGAGGCGATCGCCTACAACGAGTCGCACCGCCGGCCCGGCGTGCGGCTGTTCGAGATCGGCCGCGTGTACCCGCCGGGCGAGGGTGAGCTCCCCGACGAGTACGAGGCGTTGTGCGTCGTACTCGCGGGGGAGGAGGCGCCCGCAGCGATGGCGGTGTGGCGTGAGATCGCCAGGGCACTCGGCGTCGGCGCGCGTGTCGATCAGAGCCGCGTGCCGCCGGGTCTGCACGCAACTCGCTCGGCCACGCTGCAGGCCGGCCGTGAGCCGACGGGGGCCGTCGGCGAGATCGACCCGACGGTGCTCGAACGCTTCGGCGTCGATGAGCGGGTCGCGGTCCTCGAGTTGCGGCTCGATGACGTGCTCGATCGCGAGCCGAAGCCTCCTGCGTGGAAGCCGGTCAGCCGCATGCCGTCGAGCGATCTCGACCTGGCGTTCGTCCTGGGCGACGACGTGCCGGCCGAGAAGCTGGAGAAGGCGATTCGGCAGGGCGCCGGCTCGCTGCTCGTCGACATCGACCTGTTCGACGTGTTCCGAGGCGAGTCGCTCGGCGACGGTCGCCGGAGCCTCGCGTACCGGCTGCGCCTGCAGGCGCCGGATCGCAACCTCACCGACGCCGACATCGCCGACGTCCGGCAGGGTGCTGCCGCGGCAGCGGCCAAGCTCGGCGCCGAACTGCGGGGCTGATGGCCGGCGAGACCGATCTCGATCGGATGCTCGCGTCCCTCGCCGTCGAGCGACGCCCCGGCACCTTCACGTTCGTCACCGGCCCGTGGAAGACGCTGAAGTCGGTGGCCCACGCCGAGATCCGGGAGGCCGAGGGCGAGACGCTGGTCGTGACCATCGACGACGCTCGCGCCGCCGGTGCGCCGGTCGAGTTCGAGGCGGCGTGGCTCACGCTGACCGTGCACAGCTCGCTCGAGGCGGTCGGCCTCACGGCCGCCGTCAGCCGCGCCCTCGCCGACGAGGGCATCGCCTGCAACGTGCTCGCCGGCTACCACCACGACCACCTGCTCGTGCCGGTCGAGTCGGCCGCGTCAGCGATCACCGCCATCGAGACCCTCACCGCAAACCCGTCGCGAGTCGTGTCAGACACAAGTCGCGACCGGGGGTAGGTGGGGCGGAGCGCCGACGTGGAGCGGGTCAGCGGAGCCCGGTCGAACTAGTGCCGTGACCGGCAACGTTCGGGGGTCGCGCGTCCACCGGTGAGGTCCCTGGATCTGTTTTCCTTGGTGGATGGCTGAACGTGTCGTCGTGAGAGACCTTGCCCCGCAGGAGGGCCAGAAGTTGTTGTCGATCATCCGGCGGGGATCGGGGTCGGTCGTGCGGTGGCGAAGAGCCCAGATCGTGTTGTGGTCGGCGCAGCGGATGTCGGTGCAGCAGATCGCCGAGATCGCGTTCACGTCCGAGGATCGGGTGCGTGAGGTGATCCACAACTTCAACGCCGACGGGTTTGACTCGCTCGCACCGAAGTACGCCGGTGGTCGGCCGCCGACATTCACGCTGCCCGAGCGCCAGCAGATCAAGAAGGTCGCCCTGTCACGACCTCAGGATCACGGGTTGCCGTTCTCGACCTGGAGCCTGTCGAAGCTGGCCGAGTTCCTGGTCGCTGAGGGGGTGGTCGACGACATCAGCCATGAGGGCCTGCGCACTCTGCTCCGCGAGGAGGGCGTGTCGTTTCAAGTGATCAAGACCTTCAAGCAATCAAACGATCCGGACTTCGAAGCCAAGAAGAACCGGATCCTCGAGCTCTACGCGATCGCCGATGGCACCATTGAGCCTGGTGAGGATGATCCGACGGTGATCGTCTGCGTTGACGAGTTCGGACCGCTCAACCTGCAACCCCACCCCGGACACCAGTGGGCACTGGTCGCCGCCGGGCCCGGCGACACCGATCAGCCGCGGCGTCGCCGGCGACGGGCGACCTACACCCGGCCCCACGGTGTGCGGCACATGATGGGCGCCTACGACCTGTCCCGGGATCGGCTCTACGGCCACATCGTTGCCCGCAAGGACCGGACTGCGTTCTTGAGGTTCCTGCGCTACATCCGCAGCTGGTATCCGCCCGAGGTGCGGATCGGGATCGTGCTCGACAACTTCTCACCCCATCTGTCCACCAAGACCGACCGACGGGTCGGCGAGTGGGCTGCGGCCAACAACGTCGAGCTCGCCTACACGCCGACCTACTCGTCATGGCTGAACCGAATCGAAGCCCAGTTCCAGGCGCTGCGCTACTTCACCGTCGACGGCACCGACCACACCACCCATCGCGAGCAGGCCAGCATGATCCGCCGCTACATCCACTGGCGCAACCGCAACGCACACGACCAAGCCCTCCGCGAACTCGTCAAGCGCGCAAACGTTGCCTGACGCGGCACTAGTGGCGTGACCGGCAACGTTGGTGGGGTCGCGTCCACCGCTGGTGGGTGCGAGTCTGTTTTCCTGTGGGGATGGCAGAGCGTGTTCAGGTCCGGGAGATCTCCAACGAAGAGGGTCAGCGCCTGTTGCGGATGGTGCGCCGGTCGTCGGGGTCGATCGTGACGTGGCGGCGAGC
>NZ_JASJCS010000188.1 GCF_030065885.1 Ilumatobacter sp.
GTACTGGGACGGCAGCCAGTGGACCGAGCACGTGTCGCGTGCCGGCCAGCAGTACACCGACCCGCCGGTCGCCTGACCGTACGTCGACCTCGGCTCAGGCAGACAGCAGCGCGACGACCGCAGCCGACGCCGTCCCCGGTGCGCCGATCTCACCGGACGTGGCCGCGAGCGCGGTGTCGCCGTCGCGAACCGTGATCGCATAGCCCTCCGTCGACTGGGGCCCCCACCCCGCCGACTCGAAGCGCACCCAGGCCAGGTACACCCCGAAGGTTGCAGCCCCCGGTGGCCACCTGATCCGCTCGACGTGGGGGCCGTACGCGTCGGGCGCCGGCGGGACCACGTCGAGGTCGAGCGCACCGCCGTCGCCGGCGGGGCCGGTCCAGCCGACGATCTCGCCCGCCGGCGTCTGGACCCAGAGGTCGAGATCGGCGTTCCCGGTCCACGTCAGCGTGACCTCCAGGGCCTCCGCAGTGGCACCCATCGGGCCGGTGGCATCCGGACCGCCCGACGCCGGATGGTTCGGTGGTGACCGGACGCCCGGGTAGTCGTCGCAGAGGCCGCCCGGTCGGGCGACGACCTCGCCGGACGCGAGCACGAGATGATGCTCGCTCGGCGCGCGAAGGAAGCCGTCCGACGCGAGCCGTGCGATCGACAGCTCGGCGCCACCCCGCTCCTGCGAGCGGGCGACGGCCTGCTCGACCGTTCGACGGTCGGCCTTGCAGGCCACCTCGGAGGCCGACCGGCTCGTGCTGCGCACGGACAGCGTGACGAGCGTGGCGAGGACGCCGACGACCACGACGCACACGAGCAGCTCGGGCAACGTCAGACCGCGATCGGCGCCGACGCTGCGCTCAGCTGGCCCGGTGGACGGGCGCCATGCGCTCACGCAGTTCACCGAGCGAATGCACACCGAGCTTGTGGTAGATCCGCTTCAGGTAGTTCCGGACCGTGTTCTCGCTCAGGAACAGGAGCTTCGCGATGGTGGCCACCCGCTTGCCGTCGAGCACGAGGTCAAAGATCTCCCGCTCTCGGGCACTGAGCTTGTCGAGGAGCGCCTCGTCGGCACCGTTCCTCGGGTGGGCGTGCCGATCCTCGAGGTCGGCGACGCGCGCGCTGATCACCGCCGCCGCGTGCCGGAGCTCGGCGACGAGGCCCTCGCCGTCCGCGGTCGCCCTGCCGACGTGGACCTGGGCGCGGCCGTTGGCGTCGGCCACGGTGGTCACCGCGAACGAGACATCGGTCGGATGACCTGCGTGGTCGAGGAGGCCGAGGGTCGCGTGCCCGTCCTCGCGTTCACGGAGCGCGACCCGCTCCCCCTGCGCGATCCGCCACGACGCCGCCGACGCCGGGTTCCGGTACAGGACCCGCCATTGGGCGTCCGTGCACACCACCGGCTCGACGAGCGAGTCGAAGAACGGTGCGAGGGTCCGGATCACCGCAGTGGTCCGGTGCGTCGAGCGCACCCGTACGCCGCGCGCCGCCGTCGCCTCGGCGTCGCGATTCGGCTCGTGCATGTACCCCGCCTCCGCTCGCGTTGCAGCTGTCCCTCCCGAGCATCATCCCGTGCCGCTCGACCTGTCAACCAGAACCGCGGTAAACGCGGCCACGTTCGGCGTTGCGCGCGAGCGAGCACGCGCACCGTGGCTACGTGTGACCGGCGGAGGCCATCGATGTGGCCGATCGAGGCCACCCGGCCGCGGGCCGATTGAGCGCCGGGGCGGTCGGTCGTAGCGTCGGACGCGACCGTCGACGACCTCGCTCGCGGCCGCCGACGGTGGCGTACCGAACGGAGGTGACCAGCGGTGGGAGGGCTCCGGGCCGCCCTGGCGTTGACGTGCGCGGTCCTCCTCGCCCCGGCGTGGGCCACCGCCGGCGCGGCGAGTTCGGTACCACCCGGGTCCACCGAGCCGCCCCTCGGCACGACGCCGCCCGGTGACATCCCGACCGAGGGCGAGGTGCCGCACGCGCCGACGACGCAGACCACCGTCGCGAGCAGCACGGAGACCGGTCCGGCCCCGACCGTCCCCGACGTCGACAAGGACGTGGACGTCGCCCCGGTGATCCACTGCGTCTGGGTCACGGCCGACATGGACCCCGACGAGGCGGCGATCCAGAGGGTCGCGAACGGCATGGCCGACGACCTTCCCGAGCCGCCGACGCCGACCCCCTGCGCGCTCGATCCGACCAGCGGCGTGCCGATGCCGGTGGCTGCGGTTGGCCCGGTGGCGAGCATTCGCCCGCACAGTGGGGATCGACCGGGGCCGCGCACCGTCGAGGTGTGGACGGTGCTCAGCCATGCACTCGGGCCGGCTGCGATCGACGACGTGACGGTCACCGTCCGCGACCATCTCGGCGAACCGATCGTGGTGTCGGATGCGGACGCGGCCGATGCAGCGGATGCGACCGGAGCCGGCGTCGCGAGCGGCCAGATCGGCTCGGCTGCTGCCGATGGCCTCGCCGAGCTCACCGCCGACGGGTGGGGCGTGTTCGCCGTCGCGACGTTCGACCTGTCGCACCTCGACGGCTGTGGCATCTGGTCGGCCGAGATCGCGGCCACCGCCGGCGAACGGATCGCCACGAGCTCGACCACGTTCGACGTGGTGTGCTCGATCCATCTCGCCGCCGACTTCGACGCCGTCGACTGGGACGACCTGGTGCCGGATGCCGAGAGCATCGTCGAGGGCGACCTCGACCCGGTCAGCCCCGACCGCCCGACGGTGGTCAACCTCGGCAACCGACCGATCGTCGTCGCCACGACGTTCGCACCGCTGTGCCTCGTCGGCGACCCGGCGACGTGCATCCACTCCTTCGGCGTCGAGTTCACCGTGGCCGACTCGCCGACGGCGCGTCTCGGACCAGCCGACGCCGGCACCGAGCTGGTCGACCCGGCCGGCGTGCTCTGCCCGGGCTCGTCGGCACGGATGGACTTCATCGTGTCGACGCCGCCCGGCGCCGTCCCGGGGGCCTACCGGGGCTCGTTGCGCGCGGTCGGCGTGTCCGCGCCCGACGCGGTCTGCGGCGACGCGCCCGCGCCGACGACGACCGCACCGAGCACGACGTCGCCGAGCACGACGGCGGCGCCCACGACCGTGACCGCGACCTCCGTCCCGACCACGACGACCGAGGCGACCGCACCCACCGAGACCTCCGAGCCGGCGACACCGTCGAGCACGACGACCACCACCGAGCCCGCCGCACCCACCGAGACCTCCGAGCCGGCGACGAGCGCGCCCGACGACACCACGACCACGGGCCCCACCACGACCATCACCTCCCCGACCACCATCTCCCCGACCACCATCCCGTCCACCTCCACGCCGGGATAGGCCGAGGTGATGACCGCACGAGCCGTCGCCGCCATCGCGATCGCCTCGATGGTCGCCGCCGCTCCGGCAGCCCCGGTGACGGCCGAGGCCGGTGCCAACTCGCTCACCGTCTTCCCGAGCGAGTTCGTGATCGAGGCCCAGCGTGGCGAGCGCCTGGAACGGACGATCGGCATCGAGCAGACCGGTGCCCGCGAGCGGGACGTGTCGCTCCAGGTCAGCGGCGCTGCCGCAGCATTCCTGAGCATCGCCAGTCCCGGGACGGGCGAGCCGATCGACCGTCTCGGCGTCTCCGACACGACCCCGTCGTTCGTCGACCTGGTCATCGAGCCGACCGCCGCCGTCGCCGACGGTCGTCACACTGCTCGGGTCCGGGTGGTCGCACTCGACGCTGAGGTCGCCATCGGTTCGGACGTCGCGGTCGCCGTCGACGTCGCCGGCGACCGCGAGCTCAGCGTCCGGCTGCTCGATGCGTCCGTGCCAGGCGGAGCACTCGAGGCGGGGCGGCCACTTCGGCTCGAGCTCGAAGTCGACGTGCGCGGCACGACCGCCCTGATCCCCACGATCGCGCTCACGCTCGATGCCCCGGACGGCTCGACCTCGGAGCTCGCAGCACGACCACCGCCCACCGAACCGGATGGCCGCCATCACCTCGAGGCGAGCTGGTCGACCCGGGGATGGGAGGTCGGGCGCTACACGGGCGACCTGGTGCTGTCGGCCGACGCCATCGAGATCGATCGCGCCGAGATCGCCTTCGACGTCGTGCCACCCGGCACGCTGACGTCGGGTGTGACCGTGCTCGGCGCACGGCTGGCGTCCACGGCTCACGTGGGCGGTGTCGCCAAGGTCGCCGTGACCGTGCGGAACGACGGCGCCCGAGACGGTCGGGTGGTCTTCGCCGGCGACGTCTGGTTCGGGACCGGGCCGATCGCACCGCTCCGCAGCGACCCGGTGCTGGTCGGGCCCGGTGAGACCGCCGACGTGGTCGTGTACGCCGCACTCGAGGAGCCGGGAACCTACCGGGTGCGCGGCCGAGCCAACATCGACGGGGTGGAGAGCTCGGCGTTCTCGATCGACTTCGACGTCGTCGAGGACGGCGCCGGACTCGTGTCCACCCGCAACGTCGGTCTTGCCGTCGGTGGTCTCGTGGCGGCGGTCGGTGTGGTGCTGCTAGGTCGGCGGCTGGCTGCGTGACGGTGCGATGGCCGAGACGGTCACACCGTGTGGCCCATCCGGGCACTTCCGGTGGCTGCCCCTTCACGGCGACAGGGCCCCGACTTACGTTCGACGTGCGGGGGCATCCCGAAACCGACGACACGCCCCCGCACGCTTGACACACGTCGGGGCAGTGCCCCGACCTGGCACGGAAAGGGTACAACCGATGACACTGACACGCAGGCGTCGCCGGTTCACCGCGGCCTTGGCATTGGCGGCATTGGGCGGCAGCTTCATGGTCGCCGCACAACCGGCCAACGCCGACGACCACGACATCGACGCCGGAACACACGCTGTTCTCGAACCGGGTGCGATGAACCAGAACGGGGTGCACATCGAGTGCTCGTGGGCACTCGAGGACGTCGACTCCGACTGGCGCAACGCGATGGACTACTTCTACGGTCCCTTCGAAGGGGACTCGACCCCCGACCTACGGCCCGAGATCGTGCCGTGCCAGGGGCGTCCGCCGATGCAGGTCGAGGCACCGACGGTACACATCGACGTGTACCCGAACAGCCACGATGCTCCGACCGAGCAGTACGTCGAGCTCTGGTTGGCCGTCGACTACCTGGCCGACCCCGACAGCGCGAACAACCCGCTCGTGGTCGACTTCGAGGTCTACCACCCGGACGGGACGCTGAAGTTCCAGGTCCCCGGCAAGCGCTACGAGGACTGCTACGGGCCCGACGGCATGTTCGAGGCGGCGGTCCGCACCGGCCAGATCACCCGGGAGGCGATCGGTCGTCCGGAGACCCTCGACACCGACACGATGCTCAACCTGTGCACGCAGGGAACGAAGTTCCTGTACTACGGAGCGTTCCCGATCTCGAAGCACCAGCCATGGGGCGAGTACCTGATCCGAGCAACCGCTGAGGACGACTTCGGCGCCCACTCGCTCGAGTACTACATCAACGTCCTGCCGTTCTACGACCTGCGGGCCGACTTCGACTCGGTCGAGTGGCCGCTGCTGACACGCGGCGCCCACAAGCGGGTCATGGGCGACTTCGACCTCGGCAACCCCGAGCGTCCGACGGTCGTCAACCGCGGCAACGCCGGCATCGGGCTCGAGGTCGAGTACAGCAAGATGTGCCTCGCCGGTTTCGAGGCCCAATGCGAGACCGTCGATCGCAAGAACATCGACGAGTTCGCATTGGGCCTCGAAACCGGCGAGGCACATCTTGCTGTACTCGACCTCGAGCCCGATG
>NZ_JASJCS010000189.1 GCF_030065885.1 Ilumatobacter sp.
GGGAGCGCACGACGCGGACGTACCGGCTCGGGTTCTCGTCCGCGAAACGCTCACAGAACTCGACCACGCCCTCAGCACCGTGCGAGATGCCGGGCCGGTGCTGCTCGAAGCGATCACCGACGTACGCGTCCACCGCGTCGCGTGGTCTCCCGTCGCGGATGGCCATCAGATAGAAGCTGGTGGCGTTGTCGCGTTTCTCGCCGACGCGGCGCCGTCCTGCGTAGAGGTCGGCCTCGGTGGGTGCCTCGTCGTCCAGCACCTCGGTTTCGAACTCCTCCTCCTCCTCATCGGGGAGCGGGGCGTCGGTGCGTTGCGATGCTTCGCCGTCGGCCATCTCGTCGTCGTCGGCGTCCCGGACGATCGTGTCGCCGCCACCCTTGAGGCCTGTCGCCCGACGAGCCGCGCGAACGCACTGGGAGATGCTGTGCCAGATGTGCTCGTCACCGAGGGTGGCGAGGAACCCCGACCGCTCCAAGACCGCGGAGACCGGATGGATCACCCGGGCGAGGTAGAGCCTGATCCCGCGAGCAGCGAGCTCATCGTGGACATGCTGGAGCATGTCGGCGCTCGTCGTACCGAGCTGAGACGTCGCCTCGAGATCGAGGACGAGTGCGCGGGTGTCGGGGCGCTGGTCGACCTCTTCGAGCAACCGGTCCTCGATCGCCATCGCGTTGGCCCAGAAGAGCGGAGCATCGAGGCGGATGACGACGATTCCGGGAACGGTCTTCCGCGTCGTGTGGCCGCGCATGCGGCCCCAGGCGGCCTTTTCGTCGGTGATCTTGCCGAGCACCTCCATCCGTGGCGAGCTCGATCGGTAGATGATGGCCAACAGCGAGGTCGCGATCGCGATCCCCAGTCCAGGGAGCGGCCCGAACAACACGACGCCTGCGATCCCGACGGTCGCCGCGACGGCGTCCGCCCGGCGGACCGCGAGATAGCGGCGCAGTGCGGCCACGTCCATCAACCCCCAGACGGCGACGACGACGATGGCGCTGAGCACGGTCTGGGGCAACTCGGTGAAGAACCAGGTGAGCGTCAACAGCACGATGACGACGAGCCCTGCGGCCGTCAGACCGCTGACCTGGCTGGTGCTCCCCGCCTGCTCGGCCGATGCGGTCTTCGACAGACTCCCCGCAACGCCCAGGCCACCCGACAGGCCGGCTCCGATGTTCGCCGCCCCCATGCCGACGAGCTCGTGCTCGGTCTCGACGCGGTAGCCGCCCCGCGTTGCGAACAACCGCGTCGCGGCGAGCCCCTCGGCGAGGGCGACCAGTGCGAGGGAGATGCCGCCCACCACCACCGCCCCGAGATCGTCACGAGGGATCAGCGGCAGGCCGAGCGGCGGCAGCCCACTGGGGACGTCACCGATCGTCGCCACACCCTCGGACTCCAGATCGAGCAGGTTCGACGCCACCACGCCTCCGACGAGTGTCACCAGGCCCCATGGGATGCGCTGGGTGATGCGCCGACCGCCGAAGAGAAGGACGAGGGCCGAGCCACCGACGATCGCAGTCGGCAGGTGGGTGTCGTCGAGGTTCTGGAGCGTGCGGATGAGAACGCCGATCAGATCGCCGGGCGGCTTCGGGATCCCGAGCAGTGTGGGGAGCTCCCCGATCACGATCGTGAGGGTGAGCCCGAACACGAAGCCCGTGACGATCGGCTTCGAGAGGAACTCAGCTACCCAGGCGATCCGCAAGAGGCCCGTCGCGATCAGCACGATGCCGGCGGCGATCGCCAGCGCCGACGTGATCGCGACGGCGTCCTCCGGGTTGTCGCGCGCGATGTCGGCGACCAGCGAACCCGAGACGATCGCGACCGTCGACGCCGGGCCGACGATGAGCTGGGGCGACGAGCCCAGGGCCGCGTATGCGAGCAGCGCCAGCGGAACGGCGTAGAGCCCGACCTCGACGGGTACGCCGGCGATCCGCGCGTAGCCGAGCGATTGCGGCACCATCAGCGCAGCGATGATCGCGCCGGCCAGCAGGTCGCCGCGGAGGCGACGCGGGTCGTACTCCGGCAGCCACCGCAGCATCGGTACCGCCGAGGCGATCCGGTCCTTGATGCGATGCGGATGGTTCGAGTGGCCCATCTACCCTCCTCTCACTCGAACGCACACCGATCCACGCTCACACTAGGCAGCTGCACTCGGAGCCATCGTTCCCCCGTCCCTCGAGACGACGACCCCGATGCCTCCGTACGACTCCCGGTCGGCGAGCTCCCGCCCGATGACGACATGGCCCACTGCGTGCGCGTCCCGAGCGGTCGAGTCCGATCGGACCCGAGGCGGTCGGTACCCCGACGGCACTCCGCGCGTCCACGTGACGGCCCCGCCTGCTCAGGTCAGTGACCAGAACGGCTCGGTCAATCCGGCCGCGTGAAGGAGTCCCTGGAGATGCTCGACGGGCGCGGGCCGGTAGCCGGTCGCCAATCGGTCGCCGTACCAGACCCGGGTGAGCGGCCACATCGCTGCGAGCGACGCCAGGCCACCGACCGGTGCGAGTTCCTCCGACCGGAGGAAGCGGATGGTTCGTCAGGTGTCGACGATGTCGTCCCACCATCGACTCGCAGGGACGACGAAGTGGACGTGAGCATCGGTGTCGCCGACGGGCTCGCCGTCGACGATCCGGAGGTCGACCGGCGAGCCGTCGTCCAGCTATGGCGCCTGTATCTCGGTGTCGACGCCCAGCGCTGCAGGGATGGCCAGCGAGTCCCACGCACAGTTGGCGAACCACCGGCGATCTCCCGAGCGCACGACGTGGTCGGTCGGGATCGCCGAGAACGGCAACGCCATGCGGATCGAACCATCAGCGTCGAGCACCACCTGATGGTGGTCGTCGAGCGCTCGCAGCCGGCGGTCGAGCGTCTCGAATCCGCCGGCGGCCGCCGCCAGCACGCTGCGACTGGGCACCATGCCGGTAGCGGCGAGACCCGCGTAGATCGTGCGACGCAGTTCCCAGTCCGTGTCGTCGAGCGGCATCGGCCGACACTACGGCATCGGTCCCATCTCGGCCGGGGCATCGGGGCATCGGGGCCGAGGTTTCGGTTCTCGTAATGGAATTGCGGGACTCGATCGTCGGGTCCCGGTGTTCTTGTACACATGATCACCGAGACACCCACCTCGCCCGCGACAGGCCGCGACGGCGACGCCGCTCCCGACTCCCCCGTGCGCACGCTGATCGACCGCATCACGCGCCTCGAGCTCGTCATCGGCGCCGTGATCGCGGCAACCATGCTGGTGCTGGTGCTCATCGAGCCCGACATCCTCGAGGCACCGTTCGAGAACGAGCGGACCCTGTTGTTCACCGTCGGCGGAACGGCCCTCGCCGCAATCGCCTTCGTCGCGATGCTCTGGTTCCGCGTGCCTTCGATCGTCAGAGTGACCGTGCTGGTGGTTCCGTTCGTGATCGTGAACTGGTGGTTGCTCTCGCCGTACTTCATCGACGACGTGGTCGACGAGGAGTTCTCGACATCGATCGCAGCCCAGGTCGCAACGGCCGACGACACGCCCGCGACACCTGCAGCCCCCACCGCTCCGGCAGTGCAGACTGAGACCGAAGCACCCACGCCCGCTGACGACGCAGCCCCGTCCGATCAGCCGGCGCAGGACGAGCAGACGACGCCGGCGACCGAGCCCGCGACGCAGGACGAGCCGGTCAGCGAGGAGCCGGTGGAAGCCGCGGCGCCCGCCGAGGAGGAGACGCCGCCTCCACCCAGCGGACCGGTACTGCTCGGGGCCGGGCAGTTCGTCGGCCTCGCCGGCCACGACGGGACCGGTGACGCCGGCATCTTCCAGAACCCCGACGGGTCGCTCGTGCTGCGCTTCGAGAACTTCGACATCGAGAACGGTCCCGACCTCGAGGTCTACCTCGTGCCGGGCGCCGACCAGGTCTCGCTCCCGGAGGGCTCGATCCACCTCGGCGCACTCAAAGGCAACATCGGCGACCAGAACTACGAGCTGCCGCCAGGCACCGAGCTCGCCACCGGCGCCTACACAGCCCTCGTGTGGTGCGAGGCCTTCAGCGTCGAGTTCGTCGGCGCCACGATCGTCGTCTGAGTCGACCCGTGGTCGCTCCGAGCGCGAGCCCCGGGGTCAGTCCGAGCGGAGCGTGAGGGCTCGCCACAGCCGCTCCGCCACCTCGTCGGCCTCGATGTCGGGCTCGGCGGCCAAGACCGATGCCATCGTCCCACCGATGAGGGCCGCGGCGAAGTCCGGGGCGGCATCGATGCCGAGCCTCGCGTAGGTCTCGATCTCGCCCGTGCTGACCTCGGCCTTGCGGGCGACGTTCTCCTTGGTCAGCCACGGTGCACCGGCGCTCGCGCTGATGAAGAGGGAGAGGTCGCGGTTGGTGCTCGCCCACCCCCACAGGTCGCGCCAGATGGCGATGAACTCGCTTCTGTGGTCGTCGGCGTGGCGCTCCGCGAGGATCGACAGCATCGCGTCGATGCCCTCGCGGTAGAGCTCGTTGGCGATCGCTGCCTTGTCGGACCACCGGCGGTAGATCGTGGCCACGCCGACCCCGGCCCCCGTGGAGATGTGTTCGATCGTCGTGTTGCCGTAGCCCCGCTCGGCGAAGAGCCGAAGTGCCTCGCTGCGGATCCGCTGCGTGGTGGCATCGGCGTCTGCGGTGGTCATCGAACGTCACCGTAGCGACTGCGGAGGAATTCTTCCCCGCTCCGGAGGAAATCCTCCGATCGACGGGCTAGGGTCGCCGGCGTTGCGGAAGAAATCCTCCGCACTCGGTGATGCACCACCGAGTCCCCCGACAGAGAGGTACGCGCAAGATGGCTTCGATCAGCACGACGGTCAACGGCGAGTCGCACACCATCGAGGTCGAAGGCCACGAGTCGGCGGTCGACGTGATCCGCGAGCAGCTCGGTCTGACGGGCACCAAGCTGGTGTGCGCGGGTGGCGTGTGCGGCGCGTGCACCGTCCAGATCGACGGGACGCCGGTGGCCGGTTGCCTCACACCTGCCACCGCGATGCGGGGCGGCGAGGTCACCACCATCGAGGGTCTCGAGACCGACGGCAAGCTCCACCCGGTCCAGCAGGCGTTCATGGCGCACGACGGCCTGCAGTGCGGTTACTGCACGCCCGGCTTCGTCGTGGACGCAGCGGCCTTCGTCGACGAGTGGCGGGCCGCCAACGGTTCAACCGAGCCCGACCGCCACACGATCGCCGACGCACTCGCCGGCCACCTGTGTCGCTGCGGGGCCTACGACGGGATCTACCGCGCC
>NZ_JASJCS010000052.1 GCF_030065885.1 Ilumatobacter sp.
CGTGGGAGTCCGGGCCGATGCTGTTCGACGCCGACTTCCGGCACTGCGCGCTGCTCCGTCGCGCCGACACGCTGCACGTGTTCTGGACCCGGGTCGGCGACGAGCCCGAGCACATCATGCACTCGGCGATCGAGACCGGGCCGTCGACCGCCGGCTGGGAGAGCTGGCGCCCCACCCCGCCCTTGACAGTGCTGCGGCCCGAACTCGACTGGGAGGGCGCCGATCTTCCGATCGAGGCGTCGGTGCGCGGGCAGGTCACCGAGCGCGTGCACCAGCTGCGGGACCCGGCCGTCATCGACGACGACGGCCGGACGTGGCTCCTGTACTGCATCGCGGGCGAGTCCGGCATTGCGATCGCCGAGCTGCTCGACGTCTGACCGGTCGTCGAGCGGCCGGTGACCCGCTCGTCGCAACTCGACGTGCTGCGCGAGGCTCTCGGCCATGGGCTACGAGTGTTTCGACGTCGAGGTGACCGACCGGGTCGCGCACATCCGCATGATCCGTCCCGAGAAGAGCAACTCGATGATTCCGTCGTTCTGGCGGGATCTGCCCGAGATCGTCGACGGCCTCTCCGCGTCCGGCTCGGTGCGAGCCGTGGTGCTCTCCGCCGAGGGCAAGCACTTCTGCTCGGGCATGGATCTCGAGGTGTTCGCGGGCGACGACAGCATCGGACCGAGCGCTGCCTCCGGCCATCGCAGCCGCCGCAACGAGCGCTTCCGCAGCACGGCGCTCAAGCTGCAGGAAACGTTCACGTGCCTCGAACGGGCGCGGATGCCCGTGCTCTGCGCCATCCAGGGGGCGTGCATCGGCGGCGGCGTCGACATGGTGTCGGCGGCCGACATGCGGTACGCGACCGAGTCGGCGTTCTTCTCGATCCAGGAGATCAACATCGGTATGACCGCCGACGTCGGCACGCTGCAGCGGATGCCGAAGCTCGTCGCCGAAGGCATCGTGCGCGAGCTCGCCTACACCGGCCGACGCTGGTCGGCCGCCGAGGCGCACGGTGCCGGCTTCGTCAACGCGATCTACGCAGATCACGACGCCATGGTCAGCGGGGTCATGGAGGTCGCCGCAGAGATCGCGAGCAAGAGCCCGATGGCGGTCTGGGGCACCAAGCAGACGATGCACTACACCCGCGATCACCCGGTCGCCGACGGCCTCGAGTTCGTCGCCAACTGGAACGCCGCAATGTTCGACACCGATGACATGCGCGAGGCGTTCGCAGCGCGGATCGAGCAGCGCGCCCCCGACTTCCCCGATCTCTGGCCCCTCAGCGACGGCCTCTGACCGAAGGTAGCGACGTCGCCCGATCAGGGAACGCACCGGCGGCGTCGGCTTCTCTACGCTGCTCGGGATGACGACGGAGCTGCCCGAGCTGTTGCATGGCTTGGCGACGACCCGGGCGATCCGTCGGATCGCACCGGACCCGATCCCCGACCACGACCTGGCGACGATGCTGTGGCACGCGACCCGAGCGCCGTCGGGCACCAACCGGCAGCCGACCCGGTTCCTCATCCTGCGCGACGGGCCAGATGCCGAGTCGGCGAAGGCGGTGCTCGCCCGCGGGTTCCGGGAGGGGTGGAACGCCAAGTCGTCCGACGCCGGGTACGCGTCGGGCTCGGCGCTCGACCCCGCCTCTCGCAAGGGCCGCCAGCGTGCTGCGATGCAGCACCTCGTCGAGCACTTCGAAGAGGTGCCCGTCGTCGTGCTGGCCTGCATCGTCCGGTACCGGAAGCCGAACCCGACCGAGGGCGCATCGGTCTACCCGGCCTGCCAGAACCTCCTGCTCGCCGCGAGGGCGCTCGGCTTCGGCGGCGTGATCACCGGCTGGCACGCGCCGGTCGAGGACGAGCTGCGCGAGCTGCTCGGCATCCCCGACGGCGTCGGCATCTCGGCGACGATCCCGCTCGGCCGACCGCTCGGCAACCATGGACCGGTTCGCCGGCTCCCGCTCCGCGACGTGGTCTTCGACGGGCGGTGGGAGGTCCACGCCGACTGGGCCGTCGACCCGCCGGGCACCCGGTTCGCCGGGCCGCCGCCGAGCGAGGCGGCCCGGTAGGTTCGCCCGGGTGAGCGCACCACGCGAGTTCCGCCAGCCGCGCTTCGTGCCGCCTGACGGCGCGTGTGAGATCCTGCTCGTGCGGCACGGCGAATCGGCGCCGCTCATCGAGGGCGGCACCTTCCCGCTCGTGGGCGGTCACTCCGATCCGCCCCTGGCGCCCGAGGGTGAGGAGCAGGCCGAGCTCGTCGCCGACCGGCTGATCGCCACCGGCGAACGGATCGCAGCGATCTACGTGACGACGCTGACCCGCACGCACCAGACGGCCGCGCCGCTCGCTCGTCGGCTCGGCCTCGAGCCGATCGTCGAAGCCGACCTCCGCGAGGTGTTCCTCGGCGACTGGGAGGGCGGGGAGTTCCGGCATCGGGTCGCCGACGAGGACCCGATCGCCGTCGAGATGTTCGCGACGGGGCGCTGGGACGTGATCCCCAACGGTGAGCCGACCGCCGACTTCGAGGCACGGGTCCGGGCTGGCATCGAGCGGATCGCAGCCGCCCACGCCGACGAGCTCGTCGTCGCGGTGGTGCACGGCGGCGTCATCGGCCAGGTGATGAACATCATCGCCGACACGTCGGGCTTCCGCTTCGGCGGTGCCGACAACGCATCGATCTCGCACATCGTCATCGAGGAGGACCGGTGGCGCCTGCGGTGCTTCAACGACACGTCGCACCTCGGTCCGACGTTCAGCACTGCACCGCAACCGATGACCTGACGTGGACCCGGCTGTCGTCGCCGTGGCGGAGCGGCTCGCCGATGTCGTCGGTGCGTACGCGCCGGTGACCGGTGCGTACGTCCACGGGTCGGCGGCGCTGGGCGGGTTCGTGCCGGGACGGAGTGACGTCGACATCCTGATCGTCGTCGATGCCTGGCCGGCCGGCCGCACCGATGCCGACCGCTTGGGCGAGGAGCTCGTCGAGGCGGCGTCTCCGAGTCCCGGGCGCGGCGTCGAGCTGACCGTGGTCACCGTCGAGCAGGCGGGGTCGGTGAGACGCCCGCCGCCCTTCGTCGTGCACGTCGCGACCGAACCGACCGATGAGCGGGTCGTCTTCGGCGAAGCGGGAGACGGTGACCCGGATCTCGTGATGCACTACGCGGTGGCCCGTGCCGCCGGCGTGACCGTCGTGGGACCGGAACCGACCGGCGTCTTCGCCGAGCCGACGCGCACGGAGGTGCTCGACTACCTCGTGCACGAGCTGGCGTGGGCGGCCGAGTCAGCGGCAACCGAGGCCTACGCCGTGCTCAACGCGTGTCGTGCCTGGCAGTACCTGTCGACCGGAGCGCTCGTGTCGAAGGTGACGGGCGGGAGCTGGGCGCGGGACCAGGGAGCCGACCAGCGGCTCGTCGGGCGCGCACTCGCAGCGCAACTCGGCCTGGTCGACCACCGGGAGCTCGACGCTCAGGGTCGCGACTTCGTGCGGTCGATTCGTGAGCGCCTGCTCGCCGACCGCTGACGGCCCAGCGTGTGCGGTCTACGGGCGCGGCCACTGGTTGGCGCGGATGTTCTGCTCAGCGAGTTTCGCCGTCTGCTCGACGCGCTTGGCGCGGGTCGGCTCCCGCTTGGCGCCGGCGATCCACTCGAGGATCCCGCGGCGCGCCGAGGGTGGGAAGCCCTCGAAGTTGGCCGTCGCGTTCGGGTAGCCCGCGAGGGCAGCTGCGAGGTCGTCGGGCACGGTGAGCGCATCGATCGAGTCGAGCTTCGACCACGAGCCGTCAGCCTTGGCCCGTTCGATCGCGGCCAGCCCCGCCGGCGCCACGAGCCCGGAGTCGAGCAGCGGCTCCAGACGGTCCTTGTTGACCTTCGACCATCCGCTGCCCGGCTTGCGGGGTGTGCACAGCAGCGCGGTCCGTCGCTCGTCGACCTTGCCCGGCTTCGAGTCGATCCAGCCGAAGCACAGGCACTCCTCGTTGAGATCGCGTGCGCTCACGTACTCGTGCCCAGTGGCCACGGACGCCTTCTTGTAGGTCACGGCCCAGACCCCGTCCGGCTGCCCGTGGTGCTGCTCGAGCCAGCTACGCCATGCAGCCCGCGACGTCACCTCGACGAGCGGCAACGCCGGCCGCAAGTCGCGAGTTGTGTCAGACACAACTCGTGACTAGGACCGGACCGTGCCGACCTGCAGGTCCTTGAAGGGGACGTTGCGGTCGACGGCGATGTCGCGGGGCAGGCCGAGCACGCGGTCGCCGATGATGTTGCGTTGGATCTCGTCGGTGCCGCCGGCGATCCCGGACGAGAACGAGCCGACGACCTGCTGCTGCATCATCGCGGCCGCCGCGTCGTCGGGCTCCCACGCCTGCGTGCCCGCACCGGCGATCTCCATCGCGATCTCGCGGAAGCGCCAGGCGATCACCGAGCCGGCCAGCTTGCCGAGCGAGCCACCCGGCCCAGGCGCCTTGCCGGCCTTCAGCTCGGCCCGGGTGCGCATCGCCACGAGCGACTTCGTGGTCTCCATGCAGTAGATCTCCATCAGCTGGTCGCGCACGACCGGGTCGTCCACCGAGCCGTTGGCGCGGGCCGCCTTGAGGAGCAGGTCGTACATCGGCTGACTGATCGAGCCGGCCCCCATCGAGCCGATCGCAACGCGCTCGTACATCAACATCGCCGTCGCCTGGCGCCAACCGTTGTTGAACTCGCCGAGCAGGTGGTCGGCGGGGATCCGTGCGTCGCTGAAGAAGACCTCGTTGAAGTGCCGGCCGCCGTCGATCTGGTGGATCGGGCGGATCTCGACGCCCGGCGAACGCAGGTCGATGATGAACATCGAGATGCCGGCGTGCTTGGTCTGTTCGGGGTCGGTGCGGGCGATGATGACGCCGTAGTCAGACTCGTGGGCGAGCGTGGTCCACACCTTCTGTCCGTTCAGGATCCACTCGTCGCCGTCGCGTTCGGCCTTGGTCTGCAGGCTGGCGACGTCGGAGCCGGCGCCGGGCTCGGAGAACATCTGGCACCAGATGGTGCGGGCCGCGATGTTGTCGGGCATGAACCGGCGCTTCTGGTCGTCGGTGCCGAACTCGTTCAGGACCGGCAGGCACATGCCGTGGCTGATGACCAGCTCGCTGGTCATCGCCGGGAACTCCTGCGCGACCTGGCGGTAGATCCGCTCGTGCTCGAGCGTGAGGCCGGCACCGCCGAACTCGGTCGGGTAGGCGAGCCCGGCGAGCCCGGCCTCGCTCAGCGCGGCCTGGAACTCGCGAGCGGCTGCGAGGTCGCGGCGTGCCCCGCCGGTGGCGTGCGCCGCCAGGAAGTCGCGGCAGCGCTCACGGAACGCGTCAGCCGCCTCCGAGGTGAGCGGGCCGGCGGCGAGGGTGTCGGTCATCGGGAGTTCCCTTCGAGTTCGATTTCTGCCGTACGTCGACAGACTGTATGGTTGCATACAGTCATGGGTGCGACAAAGACGAGCTCGGACGGTGCGGCCACCTCGGCACCGACGCACGAGCTCGACGCGCCGCCGTGGCTGCGGGTCGAGACGACGTTGATGGCGGCGGCCAACGCCATCCGCTCCGCGTACGACGATCGCCTCGCGCCTCTCGGGCTGTCGCTCAGCCTCGCCAGCCTGCTCGCCTACATCTGCGACTTCGGCCCCGTCACCCAGACGCGAGCCGCCGAGCACCTCGGGCAGGGCCGAGCGGTCACCGGCACGCAGGTCGACAGGCTCGAGGCGGGCGGCTACGTCGAGCGGCGGCCCGACCCCGACGATCGCCGGGTCTGGCTCGTCGCCATCACCGACGCCGGTCGCGAGCTCGCCGGCTCGATCGGCGACGTCGATCGAGTGCTGCGCGCCGAGCTCCGCTCGGGTATCTCGCGCGCCGATCGGCAGGCGCTGGCCGGCCTGCTCGTCCGCCTGCAATCGAATCTCACGACATCAACCCCCGACCGAACCCCCGATCAGAAGGAACCAACATCATGACCAACGCCGTCATCGTCGACGCCGTCCGCACGCCAGGGGGCAAGCGCAACGGCATGCTCAAGGACTGGCACCCGGCCGACCTGGCCGCGCACGTCCTCAAGGCGCTCGAAGAGCGCAACGGTCTCGATCCGTCGATGGTCGACGACGTGATCATGGGGTGTGTCATGCAGGTCGGCGAGCAGTCGCTGAACATCGGCCGCAACGCCGTGCTCGCCGCGGGCTGGCCCGAGTCGGTGCCGGCCACCACGGTCGATCGGCAGTGTGGCTCCAGCCAGCAGGCGCTGCACTTCGCCGCCCAGGGCGTCATTGCGGGCGCCTACGACATCGCGATCGCGGCGGGCGTCGAGGTGATGACGCGAACGCCGATGGGCGCCTCGATCGTGAAGGACATGGGCTTCCCGTTCCCCGGCTCGATGATGGAGCGCTACGACAGCTTCTTGCCGCCGCAGGGCATCGGTGCCGACATGATCGCCGACGAGTACGGCATCACCCGTGAGGACCTCGACGCGTTCGGTGCCGAGAGTCAGCGTCGCGCCGCGCAAGCCACGGCCGAGGGTCGCTTCGAGAACGAGATCGTCCCCGTGCCCGTCGAGATCGACGGCGCGACGGTGATGATGACCAAGGACGAGGGCATCCGCGAGGGCACCACTGTCGAGGCGCTCGCCAACCTCAAGCCGGCGTTCAAGGAGGACGGCAAGATCACCGCCGGCAACTCGTCGCAGATCTCCGACGGCGCGTCGGCGGTGCTGGTGATGAGCGAGGAGAAGGCGGCCGAGCTCGGCCTGAAGCCGCGTGCCCGGTTCCACAGCTTCGCCGTGGTCGGTACCGATCCCGTGACGATGTTGAAGGGCCCGATCCCCGCGACCGAGAAGATCCTCGAACGGTCGGGGCTGTCGATCGACGACATCGACGTGTTCGAGGTCAACGAGGCGTTCGCCTCGGTCGTGCTCGCCTGGCAGCAGGAGCACGGCGCCGACCTCTCCAAGACCAACGTCAACGGCGGTGCGATCGCACTCGGTCATCCCCTCGGATGCTCGGGCACGAAGCTGATGTCGACGCTCTTGAACGAGCTCGAACGCGTCGGCGGTCGCTACGGTCTGCAGACCATGTGCGAGGGCGGCGGACTCGCGAACGCCACGATCATCGAGCGCCTGTGATCGCGCTCACCATCGACGAAAGGAACCACTGATGCCCCGAATGAACCTCGAAGGCGCTTCGGCGATCGTCACCGGCGGTGCCTCCGGCATCGGTGAGGCCGCGGCCCAGCAGCTGGCGGCGGCCGGTGCCCGCGTCGTCATCGCCGACCTGAACGAGGAGAAGGGCCAAGCCGTCGCCTCCGAGCTCGGCGGGCTGTTCGTGAAGTGCGACGTGTCCAGCATCGAGGACGCGCAGGCCTCGGTCGTCGCCGCCTCCGAGATGGGCCCGCTGCGCGCGTTGGTCAACTCGGCCGGCATCGGCTGGGCGTCGCGCACGATCGACCGCAACAACGTGCCGATGGAGCTCGACAAGTTCGAGCTGGTCGTGCGCGTCAACCTGATCGGCTCGTTCAACATGCTCAGCCAATCGGCGGCCGCGATGGCGCAGACCGACCCGGTCGACGACGACGGCAGCAGAGGAGCGATCGTCAACATGGCCTCGGCCGCCGCGTTCGACGGGCAGATCGGCCAGTGCGCATACTCCGCGTCGAAGGGGGGCGTCGTCGGCATGACCCTGCCGATCGCCCGCGACCTGTCGGCCGTCGGGGTGCGCGTCAACACGATCGCCCCCGGCCTGATCGACACACCGATCTACGGCGAGGGCGAGCAGAGCGAGGCGTTCAAGGCGCATCTCGGCCAGAGCGTGCTCTTCCCCAAGCGCCTCGGATCGAGCGAGGAGCTGGCGTTCATGGTGATGGAGTGCATCACGAACCCGTACATGAACGGCGAGACGATTCGCGTCGACGGCGGCATCCGCATGCCACCCAAGTGAGCTGACCTCAGCTGCGGTGGCCCCCGACCAGCGCAGTTCGGAGCAGTCCGACGATCCCCTCGTCGCCCGCGTCGTGGTGGAGCAGATCGCTGCCGCCGTCGCCGAGCGCCAGCTCGTTCAGGCCGCGCATCGTGATCGACGCGATGGCGTCGGCGCGTTCCGGCGCGCCTGCCCGAACGATCGCCGCCTCGCCCCCGCCGAACCGGAGCGTCAGCGGGTCGTCGTCGATGCGCAGCTCGACGACGTGTCGATCGGGCAGATCCACGCCCACCAGCATCGACTGCACGCCGACTGCTGCGCTCCGGGCCGCAGTGAGGTCCGCCGGCGGCGCGCCAACCGGCCCGATGCGGGCGCCCCACTCGCCGAGCGCGACGAGCGCGTTGCGGAGGTCCGCACCGAGCTCGGTGAGGGTGTAGGTCGTGTGGTTCGGGATCACTCGCCGTTCGACGATCCCGCTGGCCTCCAATCGGCGCAACCGCTCGGTCAACAGGTTGGTGGCGATGCCCGGGAGCGATCGCCGCAGATCGGCGAATCGAGCGGGCCCGCCGAGCAGGTCGCGGACGATCAGCATGCTCCAGCGGTCGCCGACGTGGTCGAGAGCCATCGCCAGCGGGCACAGCTGCTGGTAGCTCCGCGGCTCGGTGTCGCTCATCGCTGCCTCGATCGCTCGGCGGACGAGTCGCCCGCTCGACTAGTAGAAAAAATCAACCAACCACTTGACATTCTAATCCAAGCGCCTAGAGTCGGCGCGACTCATCGAGGATCACCGCCGAATCATCGAAAGGGACCGATCATGGACGCAACCACCGCGATGCACCAGACGTTCGGCATCGTCGACGACCTCGTCGCCGGGCTGACGCCCGACGACCGGGAGAAGTCGACGCCGTGCACCGAGTGGAACGTGCACGAGCTGATCAACCACATGTGCGGTGGCGGCCATGGCATCGCCAGCGGGCTCCAGGGTCAGGCGCCACCCGAGGGCGGCCCGCCCGACTTCCTCGCCGACGGCCCGTCGGCCGGGTGGGAGGCGATGAAGGCTCACCTCGCCGAGGCGGCGACGCCCGAGATCCTCTCCGCCACGCACCAGATGCCGTTCGGCGAAGTGCCCGGCGAGATGGCGCTGTCGGTCATCGTCGCCGACCACCTCACGCACGCCTGGGACCTCGCGCAGGCCACCGGCCAGGGCATCACCGTCAGCGACGACCTGGCCGCGTTCGCACACGGCGTGTGGCAGAACCTCGTGCCCGCCGAGGGGCGGCCCGAGGAGGGCGGTGGCTTCAAGCCGGTCGTGTCGGTCGGCGACGACGCGTCCGCGCTCGACCAGCTGATCGGCTACACCGGCCGAACCCCGTAACTAGAGGGCTGAGCCCCTCACGGCGCCGCGGCGCTGGAAGAAGTCGCCGACCTGATTGAGCGACAGCACCGTCACCGACAGCACGAGCGACGGCCAGAACACCTGTGCCGAGTTGACCTTGATGTCACGCCGCGCCTGGTTGATCATGTTGCCCCACGTCGACGTCGGGAGCTGCACGCTGAGACCGAGGAACGAGAGCGTGCCCTCGACCACCACCACGAAGGCCGCAGCGACCATCGCGTAGGCGAGCAGCGTCGGCATCACGTTCGGGATGATCTCGCGGAACAAGATCGCGCGCGGCTTGGTGCCGATCGCGCGCGCGGCCGTCACGAACTCGCGGTTCGAGATCGCCAGGCTGTTCGCTCGTGCGACGCGCGTGTAGGCGGGGATCGAGAGCACCCCGATCACGGTGCTGATGATGAACAGGTCGCGCACCTCGAAGATCGACACCAGCGCGAGCAGCAGGATCAGCGCCGGGAAGGCGAGGATCACGTCGACCATCGACATGATCACGATCTCGGTCTTGCCGCGCACGAACCCGACGAGCGAGCCCAGCAGGCCGCCGACGATGATGCCGAACGCGGCCGAGACGGTGGCGACGATCAGGCTGACCCACCCGCCGTGCACGAGGCGGGCGAACGTGTCGCGCGCGATGGCGTCGGTGCCCAGGAAGTGCTCGCGGGAGGGGCTCTCGAGCGGCTCGCCGGTGCCGAACTCGCCCGTGTCGGGGTTGAAGTTGTTGGTCTGGAAGTTCGGGTCCTGGAGCGGCAGCGAGCCGCCGAACACGCTCGTGTCGAGCTTGGCGTAGATCGCGCCGAACACGATGAGCACGAGCCAGATGGCCGACAGCTTGACCAGGATCGGCATCTCGCCGAAGACCTGGCGTGGCGTGGCGCGCTCGGGCTTGTGCGAGAGCTTGGTGCCCTCGTCGATCTGGACCGACGTCGACACCCGCGTGAGGCGATCGCTCGGGAAGTCGGGTGTGTGTGGTGCGCTCTCGGTCGTGGACATGTCAGCCCTTTCGGATGCGCGGGTCGACCACCGCGTAGAACAGGTCGACCACGGTGTTGATCACGACGTAGACGACGGCGACGAAGACGGTGATGCCCTGGATCACGAGGATGTCGCGCTGGTTGATGGCGTTGAAGAGCCGGAACCCGAGGCCCGGCACGGCGAACAGCGTCTCGATCACGACCGTGCCGCCCAGCAGCGCGCCGAAGTTGATGCCGATGATCGTCATCAGGCTGAGCGAGCTCGGCCGGAGCGCGTGCCGGGCGAGGATGTAGCGGTCGCTGAGGCCCTTCGCACGCGCCGCGAGGATGTAGTTCTCCTGCAGCGTGGCGATCATGTCGGATCGCACGAGCCGGGAGAAGATCGCCATCTGGGTCATGGCCAGCGCCGTCGCCGGCAGGATCGCCGTCTTCAGGTTGGCGCCGACGCCGTCACTGAGCCGGTTCCAGTTCGATGCGGGAAGCCACCCGAGCTGCACGGAGAACAACCAGATCAGGAAGATGCCGGTGATGAAGTTCGGCACCGACAGCGCGACCTGCACCCCGGCCGACGTCGTCGTGTCCTGCCACTTCCCCTGCTTGTAGGCGCCGATGATGCCGATCGGCACGGCCAGGATCACGGCGATGATGATCGCCATGATCGCCAGCTGAGCCGTGACCGGCACCCGGTCCTTGATCGTGTCGGAGACCTCCTGGTTGGTCTGGAACGAGCGGCCGAGATCGAACTGCGCCGCATCGGTCAGCCAGTTCACGTAGCGAATGGGGAGCGGGTCGTTCAACCCGAGCTCCTCGCGGGTCTCCTCGAGGAGCTCCTCGTTCTGGATCGCGTCCTGCCCGAGGACGGCGACCGCCGGGTCGCCCGGGAGGAGCGAGGTCATCAGGAACGACAGCAGCGTCACGGCGAACAACGTCGCGACGAGCCGTACCAGGCGGATGGCGAGCACCCGTCCCATCAGACGTCACCCCTCCCGGGCATCATGGCCGGATCAGGTCTCGATGTAGGCCTGGGCCCAGCGGCCTTCGGCGTTGGGATGGCCCGTGCCGAGGGTGCCGTCGGGCAGCTCCCACGAGTTGAGGCCCTTGATCGACGAATCGGCGATCAACGCCGTCGCGGTGTGACCCGAGAACCAGATCGGCAGGTCCACGGCGAGCTTCATCATCACCGACTCGTAGAGCGCGTACCGCTCCTCGAAGACGCCCGTCTGGGTGGCGGCGATGAGGTTGCCGAACACCTCGGCGTCGAAGTAGTTCGACCAGTTGAGCGGCGACACCGTCTCGGGCGGCAGCCCGGCGGCCTCGGCGACCTCTGCGGTCGGCGGCGCGAGCGCCGCGTTCAGGAACGTCGACGGGTCCTCGTCGTTCGAGACTCGCCAGCAGTGCGTGGTGTGACTGCCGACGAAGCCGTTCTCGGCACCGAGGGCGTAGTCGATGTGGGTCTGCTGGTCGTAGTTCGTCAGGTTGACGTTGACGAGGCCGCTGGCCGTCCATGTCTGCTCGAGCACCTGCATCGCTGCGATCAGCGTCGGGTCGGGCGGGCACGACAGCTCGGCGTCGATCGGCTCGCCGGCGGCCTTGCCGTCGGAACGGGCCGGGTCGTCGACGTAGGCCTGGAGCTCGGCGACGCCGGCCTCGAAGTCGAACTGCGGCCACGCGGCGGCGACCGACTCGGAGTACCACGGCGAGTCCGGGCTGAACCACTGCGTACCGGGCAGGGAGATACCGGTGCCGCCGAGCGCCTCGATGACGTTGTCCTGGGAGTTCATGAGCGTGAGGCCGCGGCGGACGCGGATGTCGTCGAACGGCGCGACGAGGGTGTTGAACATGCCGCCGCCGACGTTGTTGCCCTGGAACTCGTACAGGAAGATGTCGGCGCCGTCGTCACGAGCCGCGCGGCCGTCGCGGATCGTGCCCTGGCGCAGGGTGTGTGCGACCTGTGTGGTGCCCGACAGCACGGCGTCGAGGCGCGTGCCCTCGTCGGGGATCGGCCGGAACCTGATCGTGTCGATGTACGGCAGCTGCGTGCCGTCGGAGTCGACGAACCAGTAGTTCGGGTTGCGCTCGACGACGGTCTCGTTGTCGAGGTCACGGCTCACGAACTGGTACGGGCCGGTGCCGACCGGGTTCTCGTTCCAGGCGTCGAGGTCGGCGGCGACGGTCGGGTCGAAGACCATGCCGAGCTGCGCCCTGGCGAGGTAGGCGGGGAAGGCCGAGTTGGAGCGGCTCAAGGTGTAGGTGACCTCGAAGTCGCCGGTGGCCTCGACGTTGGCCAGGCCGGACGCCGCGATCTGGCTGGCGGACTGCGAGCCCTCCTGCTGGATCGGCCACATATCGGCGATCGTCTGGGCGGTCAGGTCGTTGCCGTTGTGGAACACGACCCCTTCGCGGAGTTGCGCCGTCCACACGGTGAAGTCCTCGTTCGGCTCGATGCCCGTGAGCAGCCAACCCTGGTAGCTACCGTCCTCGGCCGACTCCATCAACTTGTCGTAGATGGTCGGGAAGACGTTGTAGCACGGCGACCCGCAGGTGTCCTCGGTCGGTCGCATGCCGACGATCTCGGCCTCGAGGCCGATCGCGATCTCGCCGCCCTGCTGGCGCGGGACATCGCTCTCGACGACCTCGGTGTCGACGTCCCCCTCGGCCTCGGTGCCGGCTTCGACCACGTCCTCGGCCGCACCGTCGTCCTCGGTGGCGCCGTCGTCGTCGGTGGCGCCGTCGTCGGTGGCCTCCTCGTCGGTGGCGCCTCCGTCGTCTTCGGTCTGGGCGCCGTCGTCGGTGCCGCTGTCGTCGTCGTCACCGCCGCAGGCAGCCGCCAACAGGCCGGCCACCGCGAGCAGTGCGAACGACTTCTGTAGCCGTCGTGTCGTCATGGTGTGAGATTCCCCTTGTCTCAGGTGAGGACCTTCGTCCCCGGATTAAGAACGATCGCCGGCGCTCGGTGGCGCCGACGTGTGCCGGTGCGGCGGGAGCCGCGGCCGGCGAGCTCTTCAGCCGATCGCCACCTCCTTGACCTCGACGAGCGGGTGATGGCACGCGACGAAGTGGTCGTCGTTCACGCGCCGCATCTGCGGCTCTTCGCGTGCGCAGCGCTCGTCGGCGAGTGGGCACCGGGTGCGGAAGCGGCATCCGGAGGGCGGGGCGATCGGTGAGGGCAGTTCACCCTCGGCGCTGATGGTCTCGTCGATCGGGGCGAGCGGATCGGGCTCGGGATGCGACTCCATGAGAAGCCGCGTGTACGGGTGGGCGGGATGGGCGTAGAGCTCGTCGGACTCGCTCAGCTCGCACATCTTGCCGAGGTACATCACGGCGACCCGGTCGCTGATGTTCTTGACGACCGCGAGGTCGTGGGCGATGAACACGAGCGTCAGGCCGTACTCGGCCTTGAGGTCCTCGAGCAGGTTGAGGATCTGGGCCTGCACCGACACGTCGAGCGCCGAGACCGGCTCGTCGCAGATGATCAGCTCGGGTTCCATGACCAGCGCACGTGCGATCGAGATCCGCTGGCACTGCCCGCCCGAGAACTCGTGCGGCCGCTTGTAGCGGGCGACGTCGGGGTCGATACCGACGTGGTCGAGCATGTCCGACACGATCTTCCACTGCTCGTCTTTGTCGTGCGGGCCCCAGACGTGGAGCGGCTCGGCGACGACCTCACCGATCGTGCGCCTCGGGTTCAGCGACGAGATCGGGTCCTGGAAGATCATCTGCACGTCGGTGCGGTGAGCACGCATCGCCGTTCTGTCGAGCTCGGTCAGGTCCTCGCCGTTGAGGCGGACGCTGCCGCTCGTCGGCGTCGGGAGCTGCAGCACGGCGCGCCCGGTGGTCGACTTGCCGCATCCCGACTCGCCGACCAGTCCGAGCGTCTCGCCCTTGGCGACGTCGAAGCTGATGCCGCTGACGGCGTGCACGACGTTGCCGGCGCCCGCCGGGAACTCGACGGTCAGGTCCTTGACCTGGAGCAGCACATCGCTGTCGCGACGAAGGTGCGACTGCCCAGTGCCCGCCATCAGCCGACGCTCCCCGACTGGCCGCCGGCATGCGAGAGGCCTTCTGCGACCGCGCGTTGGTCGACTCCGTCGCTCGCCGCGGCCGTCGTGGCGGCCGGCGTCAGCAGCTCCTCGGTCGCCGAGATCTTGCCGGCGGCGATCAGCGTCTGCGGCACACCCGCCTCGAGGTTGCGGCGGAACGCCGCCTCACCCTCGGGCGAGCCGACGGGATAGAAGCAGGCGAAGTCGTGGTTGGGGCCTTCGCCGGGCAGCAACTGCGGCTCCTCGTCGTGGCAACGCTCCTGCACGTAAGGACAGCGCGGCGCGAACTTGCAGCCGTGTGGCGGGTTGATCAGGTCGGGGGGACGTCCGCTGATCGCGTTGAGCCGGGTGTGCTTCGGCAGGGTCGTCTTCGGGATCGACTGCATCAGCGCCTGGGTGTAGGGGTGCTGCATGCTGCGGAACAGCGTCGCCGTCGGCGCCCGCTCGACGATCCGGCCGGCGTACATGACGGCGATGTCGTCGGTGCGGCTCGCGACCACGCCGAGGTCGTGGGTGACGAGGATCATCGTCATGTGGCGCTCGCGCTGCTGGGCGGCGAGCAGGTTGAGGATCTGGTGCTGCACCGTGACGTCGAGCGCGGTCGTCGGCTCGTCCGCGAACAGGAGCTGCGGGCTGCACGCGAGGGCGATCGCGATGCACACGCGCTGGCGCATGCCGCCCGACATCTCGTGCGGGAAGTTGTCGAACCGCGCTTCGGGCTCGGGGATCCGCACCGAGCGGAGCAGTTCGACGGCGGCCGCCTTCGCCTCCTGCTTCGAGGTGCCGTAGTGCTGGCGCACGTGCTCGGTGAGCTGGCGGCCGACCTTGACGACCGGGTTGAGCGACGTCATCGGGTCCTGGAACACCATCGCCATCTCGGTGCCCCAGAGCGCCTTCATCTGCTTCGGCGTCTTGTCGAGCAGCTCGATCCCGTTGTATCGGACCGAGCCGAGGGTGAGGGCGTTGGTCGCCGTGTTCAGGCCCATGATCGTGCGCGACAGCACGGTCTTGCCCGAGCCGGACTCGCCGACGATGCCGATCGTCCGGCCTCGCTCCAGGGTGAACGACACGCCGTCGACGGCCTTGACGTCGCCGGCGGGCAGCTTGAAGTGGGTCCGCAGGCTCTCGACGACGAGCAGCGGCTCGTTCCCCACTCCGCCGTCACCCTGAGTCGGATCGGCCGTGGCCGTCATGCAGCTGCGTCCCCCATCTGTCGTCGAGCCGAGCCGTCGACGACCCCGGTTTGACCTGTGTTGGGCACGGATACCCCCATCCGCGCTTCCTCCATGTTGGCCGGTAAGTTACGCCGCATGTCGTCGGTGGGGCGAACCGGACGAGACCGATGTCACATCGGCCCCCATCAGAGGCCTGAACCGGCGCTTGCGGTCGACTGGCCGAAGCACTTGACAGCGTCGGCCGATCCCCAGGGGGCGCCGCCGAGGTGAGCGCCGAACCGCCCGATGTCTTCGAGCGGCGCGTGCGAGCGTTCTTCGACGGTGTTCCCTTGCTGCTCGAGGGCATCGAGGGCCGCGTTCCGAGGGCTCGTGCCTACCGCGCAGCGCTCGCCGACGCCGGTCTGGTCGGCATCGGCCTCCCGACCGACCTGGGTGGGCAGGGCCTCGGTCCCGAGTACGAGGCGGTCTACGAGCGCGTCAGCCTCGACGTGCTGCCGCAGGAGGAGGCGACGTTCGGGATCGGCATCGGCATGGCCGTCCCGACGATCCGCGACCACGGTTCGAGGGCGCTCCAGCGCCGGTTCATCCCGCCGGCACTCCGGGGGGAGGAGATCTGGTGCCAGCTCTACTCCGAGCCCGGCGCCGGGTCCGACCTCGCGGGGCTGACGGCGCGCGCCGTACGCGACGGTGACGAGTGGGTCGTCACCGGCCAGAAGGTGTGGACGTCGGGCGCGCAGCACGCCGACCTCGCGATCCTGATCGCCCGCACCGATCCCGATCTCCCGAAGCATCGGGGCATCACGATGTTCGCGCTCGACATGCACCAGCCAGGCGTCACGGTGCGGCCGCTGGTGCAGGTGACCGGCGTCGCGGAGTTCAACGAGGTGTTCCTCGACGAGGCGCGGGTGCCGCACGACTGGGTGGTCGGCGAGGTGAACGGTGGTTGGGCGCTCGCCGTGGCGTTGCTCGCACACGAGCGCGCCTCGCTCGGTCGAGGCACGAAGACCGTGGCCGACGGGCGGTCCAAGGCCGGCCGCCAGCCGCTGCCGTACGCCGGCCTCGTCGACCGAGCCCGGCGCAACGGCCGGCTGCGCGATCCGGTGGTCCGTCAGGAGCTGGCGGCGATCTACACGGGGGAGCAGCTGATCCCGTGGCTCGCGCAGCGCGGCGTGCACCCCTCGATCGGCAAGCTGTGGCGGACGATCCAGGGCCGCCGGGCCGCGCAGCTCGCGCACGTGCTCGCCGGTCCGCTCGGTGCGGCCTGGGAGACGGACGACACCGATGCCGACTACTGGGCGTACCACGTGCTCAACTGCCGCGGCATGTCGCTCGGCGGCGGCACCGACGAGATCCAACGCAACACCTTGGGCGAGCGCGTGCTCGGCCTCCCGAGGGAGTCCGGCCCCGACCGCGACACACCGTTCCGGGACCTGCCCCACAACTGACCACGTTTCAGGTCAGCGGGTACTTGAAATCTGGTCCGCCTTCGCCGACGGTGAACGGCGTGTAGCCCGGCGGCACGTCGTCGACCTCGAGATCGGCGAACACGAGCGTGAGGTGGTGCCCGTTCGTCTCGATCCGAGCCTCGACAAACGGCACCCCAACGGCTTCGGTCCATCTGGCGGCCCGTTCGGAGTCCTCGACGAGCGACGCTCCCGGGTACATGCATTGCCACCGCACGCCCCAGACGTAGCCGTCGAGATCGGCGGCCGCAGCGTGGTCGAGCAGGCGATCGTCCATCGATACGGACCACGACTCTGGGCTGAGCGCCGTTGATGCTTCGGCGGTGACGCAGTGCTTGAACAGCAGCCGGACGTTCGCAGGAGCGATACCGGTGCTCGGGTCGGCCGTGCAGTACACGACGATCTCGTAGTCGCGCATGTAGTCGGTGAACCCGTGGTGGATGATCGCCTGGTCGAACACGTCGTCCAGGTGACGCTGGATCGTCTCGGCATCCATGTGTGCAGCATCTCAGACGGGCCTGGTGCCGCCGCGCCTCGGTGCGAGTAGCCAGCCCCGCGGTGAGCGACCAGCGCTGGCCTCGGGACGACTACTCCCAGTACGGGTCGCGGAGGAGGCGCTTCTTGAGCTTGCCGTGGGCCTCGCGAGGGAGGGCCTCGACGACGTCGTAGCTCGTCGGGAGCTTGAACGCAGCGAGGCGATCGGCCGCGAACGCCCGCACTGCGTCGAGGTCGACGGCGCCGACGTCGCCGTCGACGGGCTCGATCACGGCCTTGATCTGCTCACCCATGTCGGGGTCGGGGATCCCGAAGACCGCTGCGTCACCGACCCCGGGGTGCTCGACCAGCACCGCCTCGATCTCGGCCGGGTAGACGTTCGACCCGCCGACCAGGATCAGGTCGACCCGCCGGTCGGCGAGGAACAGGTAGCCGTCCTCGTCGAGCCAGCCGACGTCGCCGACCGTGAACCGCCCGTCGGGCAGCCGGCTCGCACTGGTCTTCTCGGGATCGCCGTAGTACTCGGGGGCGCCGTCGCTGCGACGGCAGTAGATCGTGCCGACCGCGCCGGTCGGCAGGTCATCGCCGTCGTCGTCGACGATCGAGTACTCGACGGCGGCCGAAGCGCGGCCCACCGTTCCCGGTCGCTCGAGCCACTCGTGCGAGTCGCAGATCGCCGGGCCGGCACCCTCGGACGCGCCGTACATCTCGTAGATGACGGGCCCCCACCACTCGATCATCGCCCGCTCCGCCCATTCGGGGCAGGGCGCCGCCGTGTGCAGCACCCAGCGCAGCGACGACACGTCGGCGCTCATCCGCACGTCATCGCCCAGCTTGAGGAGCCGCACGAACTGCGTCGGCACCATCGCCATCGAGGTGATCCCGTGCCGCTCGATCGAGGCCAGCATGCCCTTGGGCGAGAAGCGGCGCTCGATCACCGCGGGGACGCCCGACGCGAGCGACGAGACGAGCGCCGCCATCCCCAGGGCGTGGTAGAGCGGCGTCGTCGTGAGCGTGCGGCCGTCGGTCGGCATCCGCACGAGCCGCCCCCAGCCACCCCACAGCCGAGCCCAGTCGCTCGCATCGGCGTCACGGTCGGATCGCGTGACGCCCTTCGAGCGGCCGGTCGTGCCGCCGGTGTAGAGCAGCGGCGTCCCGATCTGCCGCTCGCTCGGCGGCTCGTCGTCGGCGTCCCCGAGCCACGCCTCGAACTCGTCGCCGACCACCACGATGCGATCGACACCGGCGAGTCGAGCGGCCTCGGTGGCGCGATCGAGGAGGTCGGGCTCGGTGAGGACCAGCCGGGCGCCACTGTCGACGAGCAGGTCGGCGAGCTCGCGGGGTGTGAGGTGCCAGTTGAGCGGCACGTAGCGGCTGCCGGCGCGCGCGTTGCCGATCGCGATCTCCGCCCAGGTCGAACGGTTGTGGAGGAGGACCGACCAGACGTTGCCGGGCCCGAACCCAGCGGCGTCGAGCGCGTTGGCGAGCCGGCGCCCCCGCACCTCCAGCTCGGACCACGTCAGCGAGCGATCGGGCCCGACGATGGCGAGTGCGTCCGGATCGACGCCGTCGACCAGGGTGCGGCGCTGCGGTCGGGTCACGTCCGGAGACCGTACGTGCGTCTGGGGCGCCCGCCGCTGTCGAGCGGCGTGGCCATGCCGTCGGCCGGGCGGCCGGGCGTGCTCAGCGCCCGGCGAGCACCCGCCGGCGACTCTCGAAGTCCTCGCGGTTGACGTAGCCGCCGCACAGGTGGCGATGCCCCGTGTAGGCGGACCGGCCGTGCAGCACCCGCCAGTTGTCGAACAGCATCGCCTCACCGGGGGGATTGACGCGCCGCCACTGCAACGTCGGGTCGTTGGCGAGAGCCTCGAACGCCCGCAACGCCGAATAGAACGCGTCCATCTCGTCGACCGGCAGCAAGAACGGCGCCCGGTCGGCGTTGTTGAACGACACCTGGACCAACTCGCCGTGTCGATCCTGGCGGAACACCGGCCGCGCCGAGCGCAGGTGGGCGCCGTCGCCGATGTACTGGCCGGGCACCTCGACCGCCGAGAGCACCTCGTAGGCGCTCGGGTCGCTCGCACGGAGCTCGGCCGCGATCCGGAAGCCGTCGACCATCACCGACTCGCCGCCGGTCCCGTCGAAGGCGAGGCAGTGGAGCAGCTGCAGGCCGGGGGCGTCGTGCGAGTACGTGCCGTCGGTGTGCGGCCGCAGCTCGGTGTTGGTGTACGCCGTGTCGGCCTTCGACAGGTCGGCCTGGAAGTCCCACATGCCCCCGAAGATCGTCTCGCGGACGTAACCGACCCGCCGCAGCAGCGCCTCGGTCGCCTCGGCAGTCGCCGGTGTCCCTGTGACGATGCAGAACCCGTACGTGGCGACGAGGTCGAGCCAGCGGGCGAGACCTTCGTCGGTCGCCACCACGGCCTCGTGGGCGATCGTCGGCCACGCCGCCGTGATCGTCGCGGCGTCCCAGACCACCGGTTCGACATCCTGGGTGTCGTCCGACGGCCGGATCTGGCGTCGCAGGAACTCGACCGGCAACCACGACGTCGGCGTGTCGTCGCTCCAGTCGATCTCGAGACGATCGCCGACGATGCGCGCGCTGGCGCCGTGGAGTGTCGGCGAGATCCCACCGGTGAACACCTGCCGCTGGTGCGTCGCCGGGTGCCACGAGTGCTCGTCGTGGGAATGGTCGCGGAGCCACGTCCACGAGAACACCGATGTGTCGCCGTCGGACCATCGCACGTGGAGTCGGTCCCCGACGTCGAGTCCCTCGATCACGGCGTCAGTCAAGCACCCTCGTGCCGAGCGATCGATCACCGCTCACCATCGCCGAACGCCGATCGGTCCGAGTTCATCTTCCGTGCGGACATCTGTAATGTCGCGCGCGCGTCCGGGTTGGGGGACGTAAACGGGTGGACCAGCGACAGCAGATGACAGGAGCTCATCATGAAGCACCGAACGGAACCGAGGTCGAAGCTCGCCATCGCGATTCTTGCGATCCTCGCCATGTTCACGGCCACGGTGGCCAGTACGGCCTCGGCCGGGTCGTCGGGCGACGACGACGACAGCAGCGAGGAACGTCGTGGTCGCGACGACCACAGCAGCGACGATGACAGCAGCGACGACGACAGCAGTGATGACGACAGCAGCGACGATCGCCGCAAGCGCGTGGTCAAGCTGACGATTCTCCACAACAACGACGCCGAGTCGGCGCTGCTGCCGAGCGAGGTCGACGGCCGCACGTACGGTGGTGCTGCGCTGTTCACGTCGGTCGTCGATCGTGAGAAGCGGCGCGCGGAGCGCCGTTCCGACGGCGTGCTGATGCTGAGCTCGGGCGACAACTACATCCCGAGCCCGGCGCTCGACGCTTCGATCGACCAGGGTCTGATCCCGATCCTCGACACGCTGTTCCTCGACGAGGTCGGCTACGACGCGCTCGCGATCGGCAACCACGAGTTCGACCTCGGCACCGGCGTGCTCGCCGACTTCATCGGCAATGGCTTCGGCACCACCAACCCGGCGCCGCCGTTCCTGTCGGCGAACCTCGACTTCTCGAACGTGCCCGAGCTGCAGGCGCTCGCCGACATGGGCCGGATCGCCTCCTCGACGGTCGTCGAGGTCGACGGCGTGCCGGTCGGCATCGTCGGCGCCACGACCGAGGCGATCAACATCATCAGCTCGCCCGGCGACACCATCATCAACCCGGTGTTGCCGGCCGTGCAGGCCGAGATCGACGCGCTCACCGCAGACGGTGTGGAGATCATCATCTTCATCAGCCATCTGCAGGGCGTCGACGAGGATCTTGCGCTGCTCGAGCAGTTGTCCGGCGTCGACGTCGCCATCGCCGGCGGCGGTGACGAGCTGCTGGCCAATCCCCGTGACCGGCTGTTCCCCGGCGACGTGCCGGCGTTCCCGTACCCCATCATCGGCACGAACGCCGACGGTGCGGACGTGCCCGTCGTGACGACCTCGGGCAACCTGCGCTACCTCGGCCGCCTCGAGGTCAAGTTCAAGGACGGTGAGCTGGTCAAGATCGGGCGTCGGTCCGGTCCGGTGCTCGTCGAGCAGACTCGCCGGATCCAGCCCGATGCGAGCGTCGTGGCCAACGTCGAGGAGCCGGTGGCCGCGTACATCGAGACGCTCGGCGCCATCGTCGGCACCACCGACGTGCCGCTCGACGGTCGTCGCGCTGCGGACGGCAAGTTCAACAACTCACCGATCCGCTCCCAGGAGACACAGCTCGGGAACCTGATGGCAGACGCCCTCAAGGCCGACGCCGACGCGTTCCTCGGGACGACCGACGCGGTCGCCTTGCAGAACGGCGGCGGGATCCGCAACAACGACGGTGGCCCGGCGACCGCGATCATCGGGCCCGGCGCGGTGACCGAGGCGGACACGGGCGCGATCGCACCGTTCGGCAACGCCGTCGTCGTGGTCGATCTCACGTTCCAGCAGCTCGTCGACGTCATCGAGTACGGCATCGACGAGGGCCGCGACGACGGTCGCTATCCGCACGTCGCCGGCATGCGTGTCGAGTACGACGATGCGCTCGCCAGCAACACCGTCGACGACCCGATCGTCATCGAGAACCTCACGCTCGACGACGGCACGCCGGTGGTCGTCAACGGCGTGGTCCAGGCGTCGACCGACACAGTGCAGATGGCGACGATCGACTTCCTGGCCGACGAGCGCAACGATGCCGGCCTCGGCGGCGACGGCTACCCGTTCCCGAACATGATCGCCGGTGACGGCGTCGACGACGCGTGCGGCACGGCCACTCGGCCCGACTGCACCGTGGTCGGCACCGACTACAAGGTCGCGCTCGAGAACTACATCAAGGCGCTGCCCAACGCCACGGTGACGGTCACCGACTACCCGGTCGTGCCGCGGCCGCAGCCGCTCGGCTCCGGTGATCGGATGGTGCCGACGGCCTGAGGCCACCGCCTCGACGTACCCGGAGTGTCGCCGGGCCGTCCCCCTCGAACGAGACGGGGCGGTCCGGCGACGGGTCTGCCCGCACTCGTCGCCTGACGGCGACGGCACCTACCGTGCATCACATGACGACTGGCCGGTTGGACGCGGCGCCGTGAGCGAGCGAGTCGCTTACGACGAGTTCGGTCTGTTCCACGAGAACGCCGCGGAACACGGGCTGCCGTACGACGGCCGGCCGCTCGTGCGGCGTGCCACCAGCACCCTCTCCGACGGCCGCCACCTCAGCAGCCTCGTCTGGGGGAACCGGCCGGCCGAGCTGGTGCTGATCCACGGCGGCGCCCAGAACGCTCACACCTGGGACACGGTCGCGATGGCACTCGGCCGGCCCCTCCTCGCGCCCGACCTGCCCGGCCACGGCCATTCCGACAGCCCGGCGCCCGGTGTGGGCACCCGGCCCGACGCCAACGCCGCCGACCTGGCCCAGGTGATCGACGACCTCGCGCCGGCGCAGCGGCTCGTCGTCGGCATGTCGCTCGGTGGGCTGACGGCGATCGCGCTCGGCGCCCTTCGGCCCGATCTCGTGCAGCGTCTCGTGCTCGTCGACATCACGCCGGGGGTCACCGGCGAGAAGGCGAAGGCGATCCACGACTTCGTCCGTGGCCCTGCGACGTTCCCGAGCTTCGACGAGCTGCTCGCACGCACGATGGAGTTCAACCCGACCCGCTCGGAGAGCTCGCTGCGGCGCGGGATCCTCCACAACGCAGTCCAGCTCGACGACGGCAGCTGGGTCTGGCGCCACCGCCGCGACGACTACACGGCGATGGGGGACACCGGCGACCCCGAGCAGCGCCCCGACATCACCTTGCTGTGGGACGACCTCGAGCGGCTCGCCGCGCCGGTGACGCTCGTCCGCGGGACCCGCGAGCAATCGGTGATCGCCGATGAGGACGTGGCCGAGCTGCGACGTCGTCGCCCTGACGCGGTCGTGATCGAGGTCGACGCCGGCCACAGCGTGCAGGGTGACCAGCCACTCGAGCTCGCCGAGATCATCCGAGGAGAACTGTCATGAGGATCGACGACGCCGAGTTGCGCTCGGGGTCCACCGACCATCGCCGCCGAGGAGCAGCCACATGAGCATCGACGACGCCGAGTTGCGCTCGGGGTCCACCGACCATCGCCGCCGAGGAGCAGCCACATGAGCATCGACTACGCCGAACGGCACCCGAGCTTCCGCTACGACTGGCCGAAGGAGGGCGTGCTGCGGATCACGTTCGACGCGCCGGGACTCAACGCGGTCGGGATCGACGGGCACCACGACCTCGCCGAGGTCTGGCTCACGGTCGACAAGGATCCCGACGTGCACGTCGCCGTCCTCCAGGGCGCCGGCAAGGGTTTCTCGGCCGGTGGCAGCTTCGACCTGATCGAGGGGATGATCGACGACTTCGCGATGCGCACACGGGTGATGCGCGAGGCCCGCGACCTCGTCTGGAACGTCATCAACTGCTCCAAACCGATCGTCTCGGCGATGCACGGGCCGGCGGTCGGCGCCGGGCTCGTCGCCGGTCTGCTGGCCGATGTCTCGATCGCCGGACGTACGGCGAAGATCGTCGACGGCCACACACGCCTGGGCGTCGCCGCCGGCGACCACGCTGCGGTCTGCTGGCCGTTGCTGGTCGGCATGGCGAAGGCGAAGTACTACCTGATGACCTGCGACAGCATGACCGGCGAGGAGGCCGAGCGGATCGGCCTGGTCTCCCTCTGCGTCGACGACGACCAGGTGCACGACAAGGCCCTCGAGGTGGCCGACCAGCTGTTGGCGGTCTCGCCGTCGGCCGTGCGATGGACGAAGCACGCGCTCAACCACTGGTACCGAGCCGCGGGCCCGGCCTTCGATGCGTCGCTGGCGCTGGAGTTCTACGGTTTCGGCGGGCCCGACGTGCGGGAGGGCGTCGCCTCGCACCGCGAGAAGCGGTCGCCTGACTTCACGGGCCCGACATCTGAGTGAGCGACCTCGGCCGCTCGGGAACGCATCGACGGGTCCGAGGGTTGACTCCGTCATGGCATCGCTCGCACCGCTTCCCGACCTGTTCGTCCCGACCCGCGACGCGCTCCAGCGCGTCGCGGTCCACGTCGTCGCTCGTGCGCGCCAGCAGGGCACCGGCCGGTTCGGACTCCGTGTCACGCCGGGCGGGTTCGGGACGCCCGAGTTCGGCGACGACGTCGTCCGGGTTCGCGTCTCCGGCGGGTTGCTGGTGCGCGAGGTCGCCGGCACCGACGGGTCGAACAGCGCGGCGACAGCGATCGACGGTGCGTCGCTCGCGGATCTCGCGCAGGTCGCTCGGGTCGATCTCGGCGTCGAGCTGGACGTCGGCCACGACACGCCGCCGATCGGCCCGATCGACGAGGCGCTCGCGGTCGACGAGGCGTCGGCCCGGGCGCTGGCGCGCTGGTTCGCAGTCGCTGCGCAAGCGCTCGATCGCGTCGTTGCGACGTCCCCTGCGGCGGCCGAGCCGTCCGCCATCCAGCTGTGGCCCGAGCACTTCGACGCCGCGCTCGACCTCGCGGCGACGGCCGAGCGTCGCGTCAACCTCGGTGGTTCGCCAGGCGACGGCTTCCACGCCGAGCCGTACCTGTACGTCGGCCCGTGGACCGACGACCGTCCGGGTGACACCGGGTTCTGGAACGCGCCCTTCGGCGCCGTCCTGGGCTACGACGCCGTGCTCGCCGCAGACGACCCTGTCGCCGTCGCCGTCGACTTCTACAGGCGCGGGGTCGAACTGCTCGCCTCGTGATGCCGGGGCGGGTCAGGCGGCGTCGCCCCCGCACGCCCGCCAGACGAGGCGAGCGGTCGTGCGGGGCCAGTCCCGGGCGGGCGCCTCACCGGCGAGCGCGTAGGCGTAGAACGAGCCGGTGCACATCGTGACGGCGACGTCCAGGTCCGCCGGAGCGGCCGTCAGCGATCCGCACGCCCGAGCGGCATCGAGGATCTCCCGGAGTCGTCGACGGCGCGGCTGGACCACCGCGGTCCGGTACGCCTCGACCACGGTGGGCTCCGTCGAGCCGAGCATCATGCTCCCGGCGAGGCCGGTGGTCCGGGCTTGCTCGACGCCGTCGCGGAATGCCCGGAGCTCGGCCTCGAGATCGATCAGGTGGTCGCCCGACGGGTCGGGTCGCCCCTGGTCGGCGACGCGGTGCACGGCGTCGATGACCAGTTCGGTCGGGGAGGCGTAGCGGCGGTACAGCGCGGGTCTCGTGGTCTGGGCGCGAGCGGCCACCTTGGCGAAGCTGACCCCGTCGACGCCGTCGGCCGTGAGGACCTCGACCGCCGCCTCGATGATCGCCTCGTCGAGGGCATCGTCGCGTGGGCGTCCCCCGACGCCGCCGCTGCTCACGCGGTCACCGTCACCCGGCGCGGGATGGGGTCTGCCTCGATCTCGTCGATGGGAATACAGTACACATGCGTATCGTTACAGTGGTGTACCGGAACGCGCTCCCGTGTTCCGTGAGGAAGGGAGTCATCGCGTGAGCAACGAACGACGCGCCACGAGTCGGCAGCGACAACACGGAGGCGCCGGGACGCCTCGTCCCGCGAGCGGGGCGTCGACGTGAGCGCGCTCGACATCGCGGTGCTCGGTGCCGGTGTCGTCGGCACCAACCTGGCCCGCCGCTTCGCCGAGCTCGGCCATGCCGTCACCTTCGGGGCCCGCGACGTCGCCAGCGGCAAGGTCCTCGCCGCGCTCGACGCAGTCGAGGGCGCTTCGGCGCTGCCGATCGCCGATGCGGTCGCCGCGGCCGACATCGCCGTGCTCGCCGTGCCGTACGGCGCGATCGGCGACGTGCTCGGTGCGATCGGCGACCCCGCCGACACCGTCCTCGTCGATGCGACGAACCCCGTCGGGGAATCGCTACCCGACGGCGCAGCGTCGATCGTCGACATCATCCACGAGCGGCACCCGTCCGCGCAGGTCGTGAAGGCGTTCAACACCATCGGGGCCGAGGCGTACCTCGAGCCACGTACCGATGCCGGCGCCTACTTCCTGCCCATCGCCGGTCCTTCCGGCGCCGCCGAGCGAGTCAGGGACCTGGCCGCGGCGATGGGGTTCGATGCGCTCGTCATCGGCGACGTCGACGCGGCCCCGCTGCTCGAGAGCCACGCTCAGCTCTGGATCCACCTCGCGTTCCGGACAGGGCTCGGCCGCGGCTTCGGCTTCGTCCGGGTCTGATCCGGATCATCGACGCTCCGCATGTGGCGGCGAGCCCTGCGGGCTGGGTGAGCAGTGCGGGCTCGTTGCCGCCGAGCAGCGGCCTCGCGGCTGGGTCGCGTCGGCTCAGGCGGGGGTCGGTTCGTCGACGAGCGTGGTCGCCGGCAGTGTTCGGAGGCCGCCCTCGCGGAGCTCGAGGACGGCGGAGACCGGGTCGGGGTCGCGGAAGTAGCGCTCGTCGACGAAGTCGGGGTCGGTCGCCGTCGGGTCGTCGGCCCACCAGGACGCCTCGAGCGCGATGCCGTTCGGGTCGTTGAAGTAGATCGAGCGCATCAGCCCGTGATCGACGACGTCGGTGACCTCGGACCCGGCATCGACGAGTCGACGGCGGAGCGCGAGCAGCGCGTCCTCGTCGGGGAGGTCCATCGACAGGTGGTCGAACTGGCCGGCGCGGGCGTCGAACACGCCGGCGGGCTTGGTCAGCTCGTTGGTCCTTTGGCCGATGTACTCGAAGAAGGCGACCGAGCTCGTCGGTCCGAACGAGAAGAAGTAGTGACGGAACGTGTCGGTGCCGATCGTCGCGACGAGCGGCGCCCCGAGCACGCCGTGCCAGAACCGCACGGTGGCATCCATGTCGTTGGTGATGAGGGCCAGATGATTGAGCCCTTGCCAGCTGGGTGTGGTGTCGTGTCCGCTCGGTGTCGTCGGCATCGCGCCTCCTCTGACTCATTGCTTGCGCACGCAAATACTACCGCATGGTCTGGAGGCGTCCACTCGCTCCGATGCCCCGGCCCCGGGGAACGTATCGTCGGGACATGGACCTCTCGACGATGACCTACGAGGTGCGCGACAAGGTCGCCCACGTCCGCTTCACGCGACCCGAAGGGGCCAACGCCGTGAGTCCGGCGTTCTCGGCCGATCTCCGCGCCGTGATGCTGGCCATCGAGTTCGACGACGCGGTGAAGGCCGTGTCGGTCACCGCGGAGGGCAAGGTCTTCTGCGCGGGCGGTGACCTCAAGCTCTTCCACGAGGCCGGCGCCGATCTGCCGGGTGTCGCGGCCGACATGCTCGTCGACTACCACGGCGCGATCTACAAGATGAACTCGATCCCGAAGCCGTTCGTGGCCGGGGTCCGGGGCGCGGCCGGAGGCGCCGGCCTGTCGCTGATGAGCGCCTTCGACCTGGTGGTCTCGGGGGAGTCGGCCAAGTACACGATGGCGTACACGCGCGCCGGTGTGACGCCCGACGGGACGTCGTCGTACTTCGTGGCGCGGCACATCGGTCTGCGCCGGATGCTCGATCTGACGCTGACCAATCGCGTCCTCGGGGCCGACGAGGCGGAGTCGTGGGGGCTGGTGAACCGCGTGGTGCCCGACGACGACGTCGACGCAGCGGCGGCCGAGTTGGCGCAGCAGCTGGCGGACGGGCCGGCGTGGGCGCTCGGTCACGCCAAGCGCGTCGTCTACCACGGCTACGACCACTCGTTGCAGACCGCCGGCGAGTACGAGGGCGTCGTGATCGCCCAGGCGATGGGCGGCCACGACGGCCAAGAAGGCATCGCAGCGTTCGCGCAGAAGCGAGCGCCGGACTTCATCGGCGAGTAGCCGACTCGGTCAGCCGGCCGAGGGTGCGCCCTGTTGCGCCTCGTCCCCGCCCGCCCCGTCGTCTCGCGCCTCGGTGGGGCCGGCCTCGGATCCGGGTTCGTCGAGCGGCTCGGTCAGGCCCATCAGCAGCTCACGGGCGGCGACCGCGTACAGCGACCATCCGTCCCGGCCCACCCAGGACAGATCATCCACTTGCGCGATGTCGGGCGCCAGGCGGATCGACGCCCACAACCCGTACTCGAACGCCCGGAGCATCAGGGCGATCTGGTTGCCGTCGATGCCGGGCTTGTATCGGCGACCGAAGTGTTCGAGCGCGTCGTCGTACATCGAGGACAGTTCGCGCGTCCGCCGCACCTCGGCGTCGACGAATCGGCGGCTCAGCTCGGAGTCCTGCGGCAGCTCGCGCAACGCCGTGTGCACGCTCCAGCCGTCGTGGTCGTCCAGCTCTTGGCCGAGTGAGAAATTGGCGCCGAGGCGAATCGCCTCGTCGAGCGGCGCTCCGCTGGCCACGACGTTGGCGACGTAGGCCTCGATGCCACTGTTCGACGTCGCCATGTCGATGAGGCGTTCGGTCAGTTCGCGGATGTAGGACTCGCGCGGGGTCGTGGACGTCGCCGTCTTGTCCGTCCACGCGGTGTAGATCATGCCGGGGCTGGCGTAGCCCGCCTCGGTCGCGACCGCCTTGAGGTCGATGTGTGCGATCGGCGACGAATCGCCCAGGGTGCCGAGCTGTCGCAGCACGACCGCGATTCCCGCTTCGAGCAGGCGTTCCCTGACTTCGGCGCTGGTCGGTCGTGCCATGTTTCGGACTGTACGCCGCAGGAGTCGATCCGTCGATCACGGGCCGGCGTGCTCCCGTCGATCGCCGCCCGCCGGTGATGACGAGCCGATAACAACGCTACAAGACGGTGTGACGGAGCAGCACCGGGAGCGAGCGGGGCCCTCTCACCTGACCGTTCGCCCAGGTCGTCGGTCGATCGTGGTCGAGCTCGTAGTCGGGGAAGGCCCGCAGCCACTCCTGGAGCGCCACCGTGAGCTCGAGCCGCGCGAGGTTCGAGCCGAGGCAGCGGTGGATGCCGAGTCCGAAGGCGACGTGCCGGTTCCTCGCCCGGTCGATCCGGAACTCGTGGGCGTCCTCGAACGCCGCAGGGTCATGGTTGGCGGCCGGGAACGTGACGAGGGTCTGCTCGCCCTCCCGCACCGGGCACCCGGCCACCTCGGTGTCGGCGATGACCTTGCGGCCCATGGTGACGGGGGCGTAGTAGCGCAACACCTCCTCGGTGGCCGTCGTCCACAGCAGGACGTCGTCATCGGCGGCGACGAGTGCGGCTCGTTGTGCCGGATGCCGGGCGAAGTGCCACAGGCCCGATCCGATCGCGCTCCAGGTGGTGTCGATGCCGGCGATGATCATCAGCGAGACGTAGCCCCGCTTGAGCTCGCGACTGACCGGTTCACCGTCGATCTCGGCGTGTGCGATCAGCGAGAGCAGATCGTCGCGAGGCTCGGCTTCGCGCTGGTCGAGCAGGCGGTCGTTGTACGCGGCCATCTCGTCGGCGACCTGCTCGCGAACGGCGTTGTCGCGAGGTGCGAGCTGGAAGTTGCGGAAGATCCAGTCGCGGAACATGTCGGCATCGGATTCCGGAACGCCGAGGAGCTGACAGATGCCGTGCACCGGGATGTGCTGGACGTACCGCTCGGAGAGGTCGACGTGCGTCTCGCCCTCCAGGCCGGCGATGAGCGAGCGGCAGAACCGGCGGAGATCGTCCTCCATCGGCGCGATGGCCTTCGGGCTGAACGCAGGGAGCAGGAGCCGGCGGTGGCCGTGGTGATCGGGTGGGTCGGAGGTGATCGGCGGTGCCGGGCGGCGGACGGCGTCGGGGCGGGCGACGCTCACGAACACCGACGAGAAGTGTTCGGTGTCATGGGCGATCTCGGTGACCGCATCCATCGTGACCGGCATGTGAGCCCGTCCGTAGCGCTCGGTCGTCGCCATCGGGCACTGGTCGCGCACGTCGTTCCAGATCTCGATCGCGTGCTCGCCCCAGCCGTCGTCGAGCCAGTCCCAGTCGTTGACCCAGTCGGTGACAGGCGGCAGCTCCGTCGCGCCGGTCGCCTCGCCCATGCGTCCCCCCTCTCGGTCGCCCCCATCGCAGCGTAGACAATGCCGTCGATCACCGCCGGGCCGGGGCGGGCGAACTCACCTCCGGGCGGCAGGGTCCTGACGGTAGAAGTCGGCTAGACGCCGGTACACACGCGGAAGGTGTGCTCGCAGGTCGGTCGGCCGGGTGAAGAAGAGCTCGCTCGTCACCGCGAAGTACTCGGCGGGGTTGGTCGCCGCGTATGCCCGGACGAGACCGTCGGGGCCGCGGCGACGCAGTCGGCGGTAGTTCGTGCCGAGCGTCTGGACCCATGCCGAGCGTGCCGCCTGGTCGGGGAGCGGCGGCATCCCGTCGGCGGGCCCCTCGAGCTGGTCGAGCTTGTGCGCGAACTCGTGGTACACGACGTTGACGCCGCGATCGGGGTCGCCGACCTGGCGGCGAACGGTGCGCCAGTCGAGCAGGACCGGACCGCGGCCGTGGCCCGACTGGCCGGCGAGGTACTGCGGACCCGACGTGTACACCCCGCGCACCGGGCCGGGCTGGGTGCCGCGGGTCACGATCGTGCGTCCGTGGAGCACGATCGATGCCACGTTGCGGAACGGCCGCGTCGTCGGCTCGAACCCGGCCGCCAGGAGCGCGGCGTGGGCGGCGATCGTGAGCACCATCTCGTCGGTCACCTCGACGTCGCGAGCGCCTTCCCACGACGGTTGCCGGATCAGCCGGTCGGCATGGACGAACCAGCGCTCTCGGGACTCGCGGTCGAGCCGGTGGTACTCCTGCGGCGCAGCGGCGATCAGCGGCTGGCGCAGCTCGTCGTTCATCGCTCCAGTGTGCCGCCGCGATCCCCGTGGGCCGACCGCCTGCGCAGGACCGACCAGGTCGAGCCGCCGCACCTCGCCCTGCGGTAGGGAGGCGGCGTGCGGGTTCGCATGCGCGGCGATAGAAATCGTGCCCGCTTCGCGCCCCGCGCGTGGAACGCTGAGACAGGACATGACCGGCACCCGATCACGACATCGAGAGCACACGCGTGCGAGCCGCGAGGCGGCGCGAGCTGCTCGCGCCGAAACGCGCCGCCGCCTCGCGATCGAGTTCCCCGCGTCGCTGCCGATCGTCGCCCGGCGCGACGAGCTCGTCGACGCGATCCGCGATCACCAGGTGGTGATCGTCGCCGGCGAGACCGGGTCGGGCAAGAGCACCCAGCTGCCGAAGTTGTGCCTCGAGGCCGGGCGCGGCGTCGACGGGCTCATCGGGCACACCCAACCGCGTCGCGTCGCAGCCCGTACCGTGGCCGAGCGGATCGCCGACGAGCTGCGGACCCAGGTCGGCGACGCCGTCGGCTACACGGTCCGGTTCAACGACCGCGTCGGCGACTCGACGCTGGTGCGCGTCATGACCGATGGCATCCTCCTCAACGAGCTGCAGCGTGACCGCGAGCTCCGCCGGTACGACACGCTCATCATCGACGAGGCCCACGAACGGAGCCTCAACATCGACTTCATCCTCGGGTACGTGAAGCAGCTG
>NZ_JASJCS010000190.1 GCF_030065885.1 Ilumatobacter sp.
CCGGCTTCCTCGAGAGTGCGCACGGCAAGGCCGCCGGCACTTCCTTCGTCGCCGCGCCTTGCCAGCGGCACGTTCGACTCGGCGCGCAACAGCGCAAACGTTGCCGGTCACGGCACTAGTCGGCGACGCTGAGCAGTTCGCCCGCTCGGAGCTGGGCGGCGTAGAGGCCGTCGGCCGTCACGAGTTGGTCGTGGGTGCCGACCTCGACGATGCGGCCGCCGTCGAGCACTGCGATGCGGTCGACCGAGCGCACGGTCGACAAGCGGTGGGCGATGATCAGGGCGGTCCGCCCCGAGAGCGCGGCGTCGATCGACGCCTGCACCTGCGCCTCGTTGTCGTTGTCGAGGTGGCTCGTGGCCTCGTCGAGGATCATGATCGCCGGGTTCTTGAGCAGCAGGCGGGCGATCGCCAGGCGCTGCTTCTCGCCCCCGCTCAACCGGTAGCCGCGCTCGCCGACCACGGTGTCGTAGCCGTCGGGCAGTGCGGCGATCGTCTCGTGGATGCGCGCCGCCCGGCACGCCTCGATCAGCTCGTCGTCTCCGGCCTCGGGAGCGGCGTACCGGAGGTTGTCGCCGATCGACTCGTGGAACAGGTGTGGGTCCTGCGAGACGACGCCGATCGCGCTCCGGAGCGTGGTGAGCGTGAGGTCGCGCACGTCGATCCCGTCGATGCGCACTGCGCCGGCGGTGGTGTCGTAGAGGCGCGGGATCAACGACGCCAGCGTGCTCTTGCCGGCACCGGACGCCCCGACGAGTGCGACGGTCTCACCGGGTGCGATCGACAGCGAGAGCCCGTGCAGCACGTCGTGGTCGGGATCGGCGCCGGGCACGGCGACGGTCTCCATCGACGCGATCGACGACTCGTCGGCCGGTGGGTACCGGAACGTGACGTCGTCGAAGTCGACCGCCCCGCGCGGCTGGAGGAGATCGATCGCGCCGGGCCGATCGGTGATCGGTTCGGGCGCATCGAGCACCTCGAAGACCCGCTCGAACGAGACCATCGAGGTCATCAGGTCGACGCGGGCGTTGGTGAGACCGGTCAGCGGCTGGTACACCCTCGTGACCAGCGCAGCGAGAGCGACGAGCGTGCCGGTGCTGATGTCGCCGCTGACGACCAGCTGCGCGCCGATGCCGTAGATCGTGGCCGTGCCGATGGCGGCGACGAGACCGAGGGCGACGAAGAAGACCCGCCCGAGCATCGCCGAGCGCACGCCGGCGTCTCGAACCGCCTCGGCACGGCGGCCGAACGTCTTGGCTTCGCGACCGAGCGATCCGAACAGCTTGACCAGCACGGCGCCCGAGACGTTGAAGCGCTCGGTCATCTGCGTGTTCATCGCCGCGTTGTGCTGCATCTGCTCACGCGAGATGGCCTGCAGCCGCCGCCCGACCCGGCGCGCCGGGACGACGAAGATCGGGAGCACGATCAGCGCCAGCAGCGTGAGGCGCCATTCGAGGGCGAGCATCGCGAGCAGCGTGGTGACGAGCACGATCACGTTGCTGACGACGCTGCCGAGCGTGCTGGTGACCGCCGTCTGGGCGCCGACGACGTCGTTGTTGAGGCGGCTCGTGATGGCGCCGGTCGGGGTGCGCGTGAAGAAGGCGACCGGGAGGCGCTGCACCTTCGCGAAGAGTGCCTGGCGGAGATCGGAGATCAGCCCCTCGCCGACGCGGGCGCTGCACCACCGCTGCAGGATCTGGAGCGCGGCGTCGAGCAGCGCGGCGGCGACCGCGAGGCCGGCCAGCCACCAGATCGCCGACCGGTCCTCGGTCGGGATCGCGTCGTCGATGATCTCGCGGACGACCAGTGGCGGCACGAGTGCCAGGAGTGCCGCCACGACGATCGAACCGAGGAAGACCGCGATGGTGGTGCGGTAGGGCCGCGCGAACTCCCACACCCGGCGCCCGGTGCCGCGGGCGAGCTTGGCGTCCTTGAGCGCCTCGGTGTCCCTCGGCATCATCATGTGGGGCCCCATCCGCATGCCGGCCAGGCTACGGCCGGCCCGTGCCACCGCGCCCGCAGTGTGACGCTTGGCCCGTAGCCTGTTCGGATGTCCGGGCGGCTGATCCCCTCACGCCTCGCCGCGCTCGCCGGTGCCGTAGCGCTGCTCGCCGCGGCGTGCTCGCCGAGCGCGGTGTCCGAGACGTCGAGCCGGCAGTCCGACGACGATGCGTCCGTCGCCGCCGGCGATGCGGACTCCTCCGGCTCGTCCGACTCGGCGGGTGATGCCACGTCGGCCGGCGTCGCGGACGGCGACACGGGCGGCACGGGCGGCGACACCGTCACCGGCGACGGTGACGCCGGCGACGGCGCCGACGGACCCTTCGAACCGGCGGCGATCGAGTGGGAGGAGTTCAACGACGCGGTCGACGTCGGCACGCTCGAGGTGCCGGTCGACTACGACGACCCGGCCGGTCCCACATTCGAGCTCTTCCTCGCCCGCTACCGAGCGATCGACAGTGACAACCGGGTCGGCAGCTTGCTCGTCAACCCGGGCGGCCCCGGCTTCGGCGGGAGCGACTACGCGTTCTTCGCGGCCCAGGTGTTCGACCGGCCGTTGCTCGAGCGGTTCGACATCATCGGCTGGGACCCGCGCGGCACCGGCGAGAGCGACCCCCCGATCGACTGCATCGACGACTACGACCCGTACTTCACCGACATCGACTCGACGCCCGAGACCGAGGAGGAGCGCACCGAGCTCGTCGAGACCGCGCAGGACTTCGCCCGCCAGTGCGTCGCCAACAACGCCGACATCATCCAGCACGTCGGCACGAACAACAGCGCACGCGACATGGATTCGATCCGGCGTGCGCTGGGCGAGGAGACCATCAGCTACTTCGGCTTCAGCTACGGCTCCGAGCTGGGGGCGACGTGGGCGACGCTGTTCCCCGAGACCGTGCGCGCCGCCGTGCTCGACGGTGCGGCCGATCCCGAGGCCGACGCGCTCGAGTCGAGCCTCCAGCAGCTGGCGGGCTTCGAGGCCTCGCTCACCAAGTTCCTGGCACGGTGCAGCGCCGACACGGAATGCCCGCTGCACAACGACGGTGATGCCGAGTCGGCCTTCGAAGAGCTCATGGTGAGCCTCGACGCCGATCCGGTGATCGGCGAGACCGGTCGACCGCGGGTGAATCGCGACGTCGCCACGATCGCCGTGATCCAGGCGATGTACTCCGAGTCGTTCTGGGCGGCGCTCAGGACGTCGCTGGGGGCCGCGGCCGACGGCGACGGCAGCGGGCTCCTGGCGCTCCACGACAACTACTACCAACGGGCGAGTGACGGCACGTACGGCAACGAGCTGGAGGCGTTCCAGGCGATCTCGTGCGCCGACACGCCCGAGCGTCCCACCGTCGACGAGGTCGAGGCCGAGCAGGAGCTCTTCACCGAGGTCGCGCCGAGGCTGGTGCCCGAGGGTTCGGCGGGCGGCTTCTTCTGCTCGTTCTTCCCCGAGGCGATCGAGCCGCGTGCGACCGTGACCGGCGATGGCGCCGGGCCGATCGTCGTGATCGGCACCACCGGTGATCCCGCGACCCCGTTCGAGTCGACGGTGCGGATGTCGAACATCCTCGAAGACGGCCGGCTCGTCGTCGTCGAGGCGGACCAGCACACCGGCTACGGCGTCAACCGCTGCGTCATCGAGGTGGTCAACGACTACCTGATCGACCTCGAACCCCCGGCCGACGAGACCGAGTGCCGCTAGTGCCGTGATGTGCCTGGGAGCTCAGCCGATCGGCGGGGCGCCCCAATCGTTGCGGTGCACGGAGTCGCCTGTGAGGCAAGGTGACGAGCAAGCCGTTCGCGGCGCAAGGCGCACCTGTCCGCTGAAGCCCCGCGCACGTCTCGTCACTGGACGCGGAACGACCGCCGAGGCCATGTCGGCGCCGGCGGTCGTTCGTGGCGGAGAGGGTGGGATTTGAACCCACGGACGCTTGCACGTCGCACGCTTTCGAGGCGTGTCCCTTCGGCCGCTCGGGCACCTCTCCGTCGAGCGAGGCTAGCGGGAAACCGGTGGTGAGACGACGGCGTTCGGTCGCCGCGCCGGTGGTCGCCGACTCAAGATCACACTGTGATCGGCCGATACATTCCGTGAGAATCAAGCGATGACCGGGGGCGTCGACCACCGCCTCCGACGAACCACCCGAAGGAGGAAACACACATGACCGCTCATGCTGACGCGCGCGCCGGACATGTGTTCAAGGTCCTCGTGACGGGTCCGTTCGCGGCCGGGAAGACGTCGTTGATCCAGGCCGTCTCGCAGACGACGGTCGTCGAGACCGACGTCGTCGCCACCGGCGCCGAAGCCGAGATCAAGCAGTTCACCACCGTGGCGATGGACTTCGGCACGTACGCGATCGAGGACGGCGACGTCCAGCTCCTCATGTTCGGCACGCCCGGTCAGAGCCGGTTCCGGTTCATGACCGACATCATGAAAGGTGACGTCGACGTCGTCGTCTACGTCGTCGACGCCGAGGCCGACCACACGCACGCCGAGGCGGGCGAGGCGATGCGAGAGCTCCTGGCGGATCTGCGCGTGCCGCTGGTGGTCGCCGTCAATCGATGCGACGACCGCGACGTCGCCGTGCTCGTCGCCCGCCAGCTCGGCGCGCTCGCGAGCGAAGCCGTCGTGCCGTGCCAGTTGATCGAGCACGAGTCGGGACGCAAGGTCGTCATCGAGGCGCTCTTGGCCGTCCTCGACCGTCTCGAGCGCACCAGGGACGAGCTCCTCGAGCCGGTGGAGCGCGTGCTCGCCCTGGCGGGTGCGGCATGACCATGGAACGCGAAGCGGTCGACGCCGACTTGTTCGGCCTGGCGGGAACGTTCCCACGACCGGGCTGGGTGGTGCTCGACGCCGCTCGCGAGCATCGTTTCACCGGCCGGATCGTGTTCGACACGTTTCCGGAGGTGCACATCTACCTCGACCGCGGCCGGATCTACCTCGCGGAGCGGATCACCGACCCGTCGCTCGGTTCGCGCCTCGTCGACGCCGGCGCGCTGAACGCCGCGCAGCTCGAACACGGAGCCATGCGCGTGGCTGGCGGCGAGCACCTGGGCCGCCTGTTCGAACGGGTGCCGTCGGTCGACCGCCACGCCGTGCTCGTCATGGCCGAGCTGATGACCGAGGAGTGTGTCGGCTGGCTGGCGACGCAGAACGTGCACAGCGCCGAATCGACGCCCTACCTCCACCATCCCTCGGGCGTCCACAGCTGGGACCGGCCGAGCGGCTGGTACGACCTCGCGCCGGGCGACCCGTTGCCGGCGCCGGCACCCGACCAGGCACCGGTCGAGGTCTCGTCTCCCGAGCCGCTGTTCGGGACCGATACGGACTCGTTCGACCCGATGATCGAATGGGACGAGCCGTCGTGGTTGGACGACCGGATCGCCGACTCGACCGCATCGGCCCATGTGGTCGTGCCGCCTCCGAGCACGCCTCCGGCAGCGGCCCCCGCGCAGCCGACCGGTGAGCCTGCTCCGGCCGAGCACGAACCCACCGAGCCGACTACCGAGCCCACGGCCGAGGCTCCACCGTCACAGCCGGTGACGCCCCCCGAGGCGACGGCGGCTACCGAACCGGAGGCACGCGCCGAGGACTGGATCGATCGGCTCGAGACCGATGGCCTGCCCGAGGTCGGCTCGGACCCGCTCGGCGCAGCGACCCGACTGCCTCCGATCCCCGTCGCCCCCGCCGACCGGTTCGAGGTGATCTGGCCGACCGGTGAGGTCGACGAGCAGTTCGGAGCCGTCGAGTCGGCCGTGCCGGACCATCCCGATCTCGACCGGCCCGGGCTGACGGCCCGCATCGGCACCGAGACCGCCGTGCC
>NZ_JASJCS010000053.1 GCF_030065885.1 Ilumatobacter sp.
GCTGCATCTGCGCCTGTGCGAGCGGATGGGCGATCGCCTGGTTCGAGCCGATCGGTCGATCGAACACCTCGCGCTCGTTCGCGTACCCGACGGCCCGCCGGAGTGCGGCCTCGCCGAGCCCGCACGACATCGCAGCGAGCAGCACGCGCTCGGGGTTCAGCCCGTGCAGGAGATGCTGGAAGCCTCGCCCGCGCTCGCCGACCAGGCGCCACCCCTCGACCGGCAACTCGTCATAGGCGACCTCGCAGGACGCCACGGCGTTGCGGCCCGCCTTCGGGATCGGGGAGATCTCGACGTGCTCCGGGTCGAGGTCGACCAGGAACAGCGTCAGGCCGCCGAAGCGGTCGTCGTCGCCGGCCTGGCCGGCGACGTCGGTGCGGGCCAGCAGGAGGCAGACCTGGGATTCGAGCGCCTTCGACGTCCAGATCTTGCGGCCGCTCACGAGGAAGCCGCCCGCACCGTCGTCGACGGCGCGCGTCGTGATGCGGCTGGTGTCGGTGCCGGCGTCGGGCTCGGTGACACCGAACGCGACGTGCAGCTCCCCGGACGCCGCCGCGGGGAGGAAGGTGTCGCACAGCCGCTCGTTGCCGAACCTCACGACCGGGTTCAGGCCGAACATCGTGATGTGCACCGATGACGAACCGTTCATGGCCGCACCGGACGCCGCGATCCGGTTGAGCACGAGGGCCGCCTCGGTCACCCCGCGCCCGCCGCCCCCGTACTGCTCCGGGATCGCGACGCCGAGCCACCCACCCGCAGCCATCGCGTCGTAGAAGTCCCACGGGAAGCGATGGTGGCGGTCGCAGTCGGACCAGTACGAGTCGTCGAACTGCGCGCAGACACGATCGACCGCCTCGACGATCGCGTCGTGATCCTCGTCGGGCGTGAAGTCCACCTCAGCTCCTCACCGCCGCAGCCGCCGGCTCGAGCCCGCGCGTCTCGGCGACGTCATCGTCGCGCACGAACCACGACAGCACGATCCCCGGGATCATGATGAGACCGACCGCGAGGAACGCGTACTGGTGGCCGGCGAGGCGGTCCGCAGCCGGGGCTCCGGAACCGAGATCGCCGACGTTCGCGGCGAGGACGGTCGCGGCGATCGCCACGCCGGTCGCGTAGGAGATCTGGCGTTGCGTGTTGAACAACGAGGTGGCGCGACCGGTGTCGGCGAGCGACGTCGTCGCGTAGACCGCCGTCTGGATCGACACGAACACGAGTCCCATCGACAACCCACGCAGCAACGACAGGCCGGCGACGACGCGGAGCGGGGAGCCGAGGTCGAGGAGGGCGTACGCACAGGTGATCGCCGACGCGAACGCCGTGCCGACCACCATCAGCCGACGGGGACCGATCAACTGATACGCCCGCTTGCCCACGAGGTTCGAGACGACGAACACGCCGAAGGCCTGCGGCGCCTGCACGAGCCCGCTCTCGAACGCCGAGAACCCGCGCAGTGACTGCATGTAGATCGGCAGCACGAAGATCAGGCCGAAGAAGCCCGCGTAGATCAGCGACGACGAGAGGTTGATGATGCGGAACAGCCGGTCACGGAAGAGGCGCAGGAACAGCATCGGTTCGTCGACGCGCAGCTCGACCACGATCGCAGCGACGAAGGCGGCGAGCCCGAGCGCGCCGAGCCCGAGCACCCGCCCGGACGCCCACCCGCTGTCGGGCCCGATCGACATCGTGTACAGCAGCAGCGCCACCGAGCCGCCCGACAGCAGCAGGCCGGCCAGGTCCAGCCGGCCGGGCTCGTCCTGGGTCTCCTCCCGCATCGACGACTGGGCGATGAGCATGCCGACGGCGCCGATCGGCAGGTTGATCAGGAAGATCCATCGCCACGACGCGTGGTCGACGAGGATGCCGCCGATCAGCGGGCCCAGGGCGGGCGCCACCACGGCGACGCTCAGCACCGCGGTCGCAGCGCTGGCCCGCCGGTCGAGCGGGTAGGCGCGGTAGAGCACGGCAGCTCCCACCGGCGCCATCAACCCGCCACCGAGGCCCTGCAGGACCCGGAAGATCACCAGCTGCTCGAGGGTCTGTGCTGCGCCGCAGAGGAGCGACACGACCGTGAACATGGCGAGCGACCACACGAACACCCGCTTGGTGCCGAATCGATCACCCAACCAACCCGCCGCGGGGATCACCGTCGCAACGGCCAGCAGGTAGCCGACCGCGATCCACTCGACATCGCTCGAGTCGACCCCGAACTCGTCGGCCATCGTCGGGAGGGCGACGTTGACCATCGTGCCGTCGATCACGGTCATGAAGATCGCCACGATGTAGACGATCAGGACCTGCCGTTCGTACGGCAGCGAGCGGATCATCGGGAGCCGACCCGGTCGGGTGCGGGCTCGGCGTCCATGGTCAGGACCGTAGGCCGGCCAACCCCGAGGCGCTGCTACGGAGGTTGTTACAGAGGGTGTCTGACACCAGCTGTAACGCCCCGGGACCGGGGGAGGGAGGGGCGGGAAGCGTGTCAGCCGATGGTGGCGACGCCGGTCGGCGCGGCCGGGCCGACACCGAGCGGGAGGTTGTCGTGGTCGACCGCATCGGCAGGGACCTCGGCGACGAGCGGCTTGAGCGCGAACGGCGCCTCGCTGTCGTCGGGATCCGGTTCGACGCTGATCACGATCGTGGCGCCACGGAGATCGAGGGGGAACTCGAGCCCTTCGGGGGCGTTGATGATGAAGTCCTCACCCGGCTTGGCCGGCCCGGGCTGATCGCCCGAGAAGCCGTCGAAGTCGTCCGCGGCATTCGGGTCGGTGAAGCGGCCGGTCGACAGCGGCTGACCGTCGACGACGGCCCAACCCTCGTACACCCAACCGGCGGGCAGCTCGGGCAGGTTGACCGGGTTGCCAGGCCCCCGCTCGAGGAACCACACGCCGCTGCGCTCGTCATTGCCGTCACCGTTGGTCGGCGTGGCGAGGATGTAGAAGCCACCGGCGTCGGCGAAATCGGTGCCGAGCGCGGCCGGGTGGGCGATCGATAGGTCGGCGACGCCGTCGACCACGTCGCCGGCGAGGACCTTGGTGGCAGCAGGGGCCGGGTCTGGGTCGTCGAAGGGCTCGATGCTCACGACGACCGCTGTCGCCGCGCTCGCGTCGTGTGTGGTGAACGCGGCGTCGATCGTGTTGCCGGCGTCGTCGATGAGGCCACCGTCGGCACCGACGTCGAAGCGACCGGTCGAGACCGGGGAGCCGTCGACGATGACCCAGCCCTCGTACACGGCGTTGGGGCCGAGCGGCTCGAGCCCGCTGAACGACAGTTCCAGGACCGACGTATCCGCCATGTCGTCCTCGGCCATCTCGTCCTCGGCCATGTCGTCCTCGGCCATGTCGTCCTCGGCCATCTCGTCATCGGCCATCTCGTCATCGGCCATGTCATCCTCGGCCATGTCGTCATCGGCCATGTCGTCCTCGGCCATCTCGTCCTCAGCCATGTCGTCCTCGGCCATGTCGTCCTCGGCCATGTCGTCCTCGGCGGCCTCGGTGACAGCGGGCGCGACGTCGGCTGCGTCGTCGGCGTCGTCGCCGCCGCAAGCCGCCGCGACCAGTGCGAGGCCGACGACGGCGGCGGGGATCTTGAGCTTGTTCATCGGGGTCCTTCCGGATCGGGCCCGCCTCCGCTGGCGGGGCACGACGAGTGAACGCAGGCGGATCGGACGATCACTCCCCCGTCCGAGCTTGTTCCGAGGCTGTTTCGCGTCCCGCAAGAACTTCCGCCGACCAGCACCTCCGAGCGCCGCAGCGCTGTGAGATCAGTAGTGTCCGAGTCGTCCGAATCGCCCCGGGGAGGTCATCGATGAAACCACTTGCGATCGCGCGCTGGAGCGAGGTGGAGGACCGCCGGCCGATCGGGGCCCTGGTCAGCAATGTCGACCTCGTCATCGTCCGCTACGACGACGAGCACTCGGTGCTCTATGGCCGCTGCCTCCACCGTGGCGCCCTGATGGCCGACGGCACCGTGGTCGGCAAGAACATCCTCTGCGGCGTGCACGGCTGGGACTACTGCTACCGCACCGGCATCAGCGAGTACGCCAACGAGGAGCGCCTCCACCGCTTCTCGTCGTGGGTCGAGGACGACCAGGTGATGGTCGACGAGGACGAGATCCTCGCCTGGGAGGTCGAGCACCCGCAGCCGTACGACCGGGATGCCTACCAGGGCGCCTACCAGGACACCCACGGCACCCCGGACGAGCCCCACGTCGCCGAGATCCGGGATCTGGCTGCGAACGGTCTCTCGCGGGTCGGCCACCACGGCGCCGTCACCTCGATGGGCGTGTCGCGCGACCGGCTGCCGTCGTGGGACTCGATCCAGATCGTCACCGCGCAGCTGCATCGGCGACCGCTGTTCGACGACGAGCCGGTCGGCACCGACGTGACGATCGGGCGGATGGCCGCCAAGCCGCTCCGGCTCGAGATCCCGCTCTTCGTGTCCGACATGAGCTTCGGGGCGCTCAGCCAGGAGGCCAAGACGGCGCTGTCGAAGGGCGCCGAGGCCGCCGGGACGGGCATCTGCTCGGGTGAGGGCGGCATGCTGCCCGAGGAGCAGGCCGAGAACTCGCGCTACTTCTACGAGCTCGCGTCGGGCCGCTTCGGCTGGTCGCTCGACAAGGTCCGCGACGTGCAGGCGTTCCACTTCAAGTTCGGCCAGGGTGCGAAGACCGGCACCGGCGGCCACCTCCCCGGCAACAAGGTCGTCGGCCGCATCGCCGAGGTGCGCGGCCTCGAGCCGGGCACGGCCGCCGTGTCACCGCCGACGTTCCCCAAGCTCACCAACGTCGACGACTTCCGCGACCTCGCCGCCCAGGTGCGGGAGGAGTCGGGCGGCATCCCGGTCGGCGCCAAGCTGTCGGCGCAGCACGTCGAGGCCGACCTCGACACCGCGCTCGAGATCGGCGTCGACTACGTCATCCTCGACGGCCGCGGCGGCGGCACGGGGGCGGCGCCGAAGATCTTCCGCGACCACATCTCCGTGCCCACGATCCCTGCGCTCGCCCGTGCTCGCCGCCACCTCGATGCGTGCGATTCGGACGTGACGCTCGTCATCACCGGCGGGCTGCGCACCCACCCCGACTTCGTGAAGGCGTTGGCGCTCGGCGCCGATGCGATCGCCGTCTCGAACGCCGCGATGCAGGCGATCGGGTGTCTCGGCATGCGGGCCTGCAACACCGACAACTGCCCGGTCGGCATCGCCACCCAGAAACCCGGGCTCCGTCAGCGGCTCGTCGTCGACGACGCGGCGCAGCGGTTGACCCGGTTCTTCCGATCGACGGTCTCGTTGATGTCCGTGCTCGCCCGAGCATGCGGCCGCTCCCACCTCTCCGAGCTCTGCCTCGACGACCTCACCACGTTCGACCGCGAGATGCACCACCTCGCCGGCATCCCCTACGGAGGTATCACGCCATGACCGCTTCGGACGACAGCACCACGTGGCACAAGATCCTCGAACCGGACCAGCTCGACGAGGGCCGGGTGACCACCGTCTCGGTCGGCGTCCGGTCGTTTGCGGTCAGCAGGTACGACGGGCAGTACGGCTGCGTCGACAACGCCTGCCCGCACCAGGGAGGACCGCTCGGCGAGGGGTCGATCGAGCAGGGGTGGCTGCGCTGCCCGTGGCACGGCTACGACTACTCCCCGCTCACCGGTCAGCCACCGGAGGGCTTCAGCGACGCACCGGCGTGCTTCGACACCGAGGTCCGCGACGACGGCGTGTACGTGGCGCTGCCGCCCGAACCCGAGCCGGTCCGAACCGTGTCCGACGTGGTCGTCGAGACGCTCACCAACTGGGGCCTGACCCACGTGTTCGGCATGGTCGGCCACTCGAATCTCGGGTTCGCCGACGCGATGCGCAAGGCGGAGGAGCGTGGCGACCTGACCTACATCGGGATCCGTCACGAGGGTGCAGCGGCGTTCGCCGCCTCGGCGTTCGGCAAGCTCACCGGCGGTGTCGCCGGCTGCTTCGGCATCGCCGGCCCCGGATCCACCAACCTGCTGACCGGCCTCTACGACGCCAAGGAGGATCGAGCGCCCGTTCTGGCGCTGAGCGGCCAGGTGCCGTCGAAGGTGAAGGGTCGCGGTGCGTTCCAGGACACCGACCTCGAAGCCGCCTTCGCCGACGTCGCCGAGTTCAGCGAATCGGTCCACGCCGAGTCGAACCACGCGGAGCTCGCCAACCTCGCGATGAAGACGGCGATCGTGGGCCGCAACGTCGCCCACCTGGTCTTCCCCGACGAAGCGCAGCACCTGCCGGCTCCCGACGGCGCTGCCGCAGGTGGACCCGGAGGCCGCGCCGGCTCCCGGCTGATCTCCCCCGACCCCGCCGACGTCGGCCGGGCGGTCGACATGATCGCTGCCGCCACGCGACCCATGATCGTGGTGGGGCACGGCGCACGGCGGCAGATGGACCGCGTCGTCGCCCTCGCTGAGCGGATCCATGCGCCGGTTGCGACGACGTTCAAGGCGAAGGGACTGATTGCCGACGACCACCCGCTGGGCTGCGGTGTGATGGGACGTTCGGGCACGCCGGTCGCGAGCTGGTTCATGAACGAGTGCGACCTGCTGATCGTGTTCGGCGCCAGCTTCTCGAACCACACCGGCCTGGCCGAGTACAAGCCGACGATCCAGGTCGACGACGACGCGATGTCGTTGGGGCGCTTCCACTCGGTCGACGTCCCGCTCCAGGGCAACGTGGAGGTCACCGCGCAACTGCTGTCGGAGGCGCTGCCCGACGCGGTCGCGGCGATCGACGTCCGCGCCGAGATCGCCGAGCGCCGCTCGATCTGGCAGGCCGAGAAGGCGCGGCGCGTCGAGGACGACGCCGGTCGCGGCATCGGGGCGGCGGCGCTGATGGCGAGCCTGACACGCAACGTCGACGCCGACGCCGTGATCTGCGTCGACGTCGGCAACAACACGTACTCGTTCGGGCGCTACTTCGAGGCGTCCGGCCGCCAGGACGTCCTGATGTCGGGCTACCTCGGTTCGATCGGGTTCAGCCTGCCCGCCGCGATGGGCGCCTGGGCTGCAGCCGGCGACAGCCGTCAGATCGTCAGCGTCAGCGGCGACGGCGGGTTCGGCCAGTACGCGATGGAGCTGACCACGGCCGTCAAATACGACATGAACATCACCCACGTGCTGATGAACAACGGCGAGCTCGGCAAGATCTCCAAGGAGCAGCGCGCCGCGCACTGGGACGTCTGGCAGACGTCGCTCCACAACCCCGAGTTCGCCGCGTTCGCCGAGCTGTGCGGCGCGAAGGGCATCCGCGTGACGTCGCCCGACGAGCTCGACGAGGCGCTCCGGACGGCCCTCGACCACGACGGCCCCGCCCTCGTCGAGGTCGTGACCGACGCCCTGCTCGTCTGAGTTCACGTTGTGTCTGACACAACGTGAAAGATGTGGGTATGGCGGTGCCGACGACCGACGAGGCATACGAGCGGTTGCGCGAGCTCTGCTTCGCGATGCCGGAGGTGACCGAGCGGCTCAGCCACGGCTCACCCTCGTTCTTCATCCGCGAGAAGCGGGTGCTGTGCAGCTTCCATCCGAGCGGCCACCACGACGAGGGCTTCACGTCGATCTGGGTGCCGGCGCCGCCCGGCGTGCAGGAGGAGCTGATCGAGGACGAGCCCGACCGGTTCTACCGCCCGGCGTACGTCGGCAAGAGCGGCTGGGTCGGCGTACGCCTCGACCGCGACGTCGATTGGGACGAGATCGACGGCATGCTGCGCGAGGCGTACCGTCTCAAGGCGCCCAAGACGCTCGCCCGCCAGCTCGACACGGAGTAGCCGCAGCCGAGCGGCCGGCCCGGCGCACCGCCCGCAGTGATCGCTGCGCTTGCGGTGATCGCGGAGCCCGGGTTCGAACCCCTCCGACACCGTGACGAACCCCCGCCGCGACACGTGCCGTGTTCGCCATTCCGCCTGCTCGGCGTGTGCGGCACAACGGCGTCGGCGCTCCACCGCGGCTCGACGAACACCGGGCGCGCACCCCTCGGCCAGACTGTCCCACCATGAATCGAACCGACCGGCTGTACGCGCTCGTCGAGGAGCTACGGGCTGCCGCGCCCGGGCATCGCTCGACCACGTGGTTGGCCGAGCGGTTCGAGGTCAGCTCTCGCACGATCGAACGCGACCTGTCGGCGCTCCAGCAATCCGGGGTGCCGATCTACGCAACGCCGGGCCGCCGCGGCGGCTATGCGATCGACGCGCAGCACACGCTCCCACCGCTCAACCTGTCGGCGGCCGAGGTGGCCGCCGTCGCCACTGCGCTGGCCGTCGACTCGTCCACGCCGTTCACCCATGCCGGGCGGAGCGCGTTGCAGAAGATCCTCGCCGTGCTGCACGAGGTCGACGCCGACGGTGCGCACGAGCTGGCGGCGCGAATTCGTCTCTACGACGTCCGGCCCGGTGTGCCCCGGCCGCCGGCCGTCGTCGAGCATGCCATCGTGCAGCGCCGGGTGCTACAGATCGAGTACGTCGACAAGCAAGGCGAGCCGACGGAGCGCGAGGTCGAACCGGTCGCCGTCCTCGGCGTGCACCCGAACTGGTACCTGTGGGGCTGGTGCCGGTTGCGCGAGGCGCCGCGAGCGTTCCGCCTCGACCGCATCCACGGTGCGGTCATGCACGACGAGGTGGCGCCCGATCGGGAGATGGACCCGGCCGCGGTCGAGATCCCCGAGCTGATCGGCCGGGGCATCCTCGGCAGCTGACGAGCAGACGCCAGCCGACGTGGCGGCCCCGACGCAGAGTCGCGTCGTCGCTCACGCTCGCTTTGTGGAGCCACGACGACGTCCTGCGTCACCACCGCTGCCGCAGATGCCGGGCCTCGATGCTCTGGCAGCACAACAACGACCGATGTCGTGACGACTGCCGCAGCATCCGGACCACGACCATGTCGCCGACGCACCTTGTCTGTGGCAGTCACAACGACCACCGATGTCGCGACGACTGCCACAGCATCCGGGGATCGCACAACGCGCAGACGCCCAGCGCGCAGCGAGGTCTGTGGCAGCCACAACGACCACCGATGTCGCAACGACTGCCACAGAGTCCGCGGTCGCACCAGCCGCACCCGCCGCCCCGGCCGTCGGCGACAGCGCCCGAATCCGCTCGGATCTCCCGAAACACCGACACAGGGTTGTCGCCGGGGCTGCTCAAGGTGGCCACATGAGCAACACAGCAACCCCCAATCCCGTGTCCTGGTTCGAGATCCACACCGCGGATCCCGACCGCGCCAAGGCGTTCTACGGCGCCGTGTTCGGCTGGTCGTTCGACGACTCGATGCCGGGCTACACCATGATCGACCTCGGTGACGGCGCCCCGATCGGCGGCGGGATCGCCCACAGCAACGGCGACTACCCGAACGACGCCGTCTTCAACATCCAGGTGCCCGACGTGGCGGCATCGCTCGATGCCGTGAAGGAGCACGGCGGCTCGGTCATCGCCGACGTCCAGAAGACCCCGATCGGCCTGACGTTCGCCTACGCCGCGAATCCCGACGGCTCGGTGTTCGGGCTCTGGTGCCCGCCGCCGGCCTGACCGAGCCCGTGGCGCCCCGCCCGGCCGGCCCGGTCCGGCTGCTCCCGCCGCACGCCGCGCCGTCACGTCGTTCCGCCGGTCGTCCACCCGGCGATCCGACGGCGGCCGGCGACAACGAACGGCGAGTCAGCGGGCGATGACCGGAGAACCGTGGTGGGCGACCAGCTTCCAGACCCCCTCGTCCGCCCGGACGAAGACGTTGGTCGCCGCCACGGTGCCGGTCGCCGCCGCATCCGACCTGGCCGTGTCGACGAGATTCTCCTCGAGCGTCACCCAGGCAACTCCGCCGACGACGGCGACGGCCTCGTTGGTGAGGATGAACTGGTTGCGGCCCGGGCCGGCGAAGATGCGGCGCCACGACTGCTCGATGACCGGCCACGTCCGCAGGATCGGCCAGCCGGGGTGGATGCAGACCGCCCGGTCGTCGTGCTCCCAGACGGCGCCCATCGCGCCGAGGTCGCGCGCCTCGTGTGCGTCGTAGAACGCCCGATTCGTCGCCAGCACCTCCTCGATCACCGACGCCAACGTAACCTCGCGACATGACGTCGGTCGACGAGTTCGCGTCCGCCCTCGCCGACGAGCACGGCCTCGCCGTCGTGAGCACGGCCGACTCGCGCGGACGCGTCCTGTCGAGCGTGGTCAACGCCGGCGTGATGCCGCATCCGGTGTCGGGCGATGCCCACGTGGCGTTCGTGTCCGGCGGCACGGCGACGAGGCTCGGACACATCCGCCGCGGCGCACCCGTCACGCTCGTCGCCCGCCGGGGTTGGCGCTGGGTCGGCGCCACCGGCCCCGCCGAGCTGATCGGGCCCGACGATCCGTCCGAGGGCTTCGACGCCGATCGGATCCGACTCCTGCTCAGGGCCGTGTTCGAGGCTGCGGGCGGCAGTCACGACGACTGGGACGAGTACGACCGCGTCATGCGGAAGGAGCGCCGCACAGTGGTGTTGGTCCGACCCGAACGCGTGCTCGGCAACGGGTGACACGACGAGTGCCCGAGCCGCCCGATCAGGTGGCCGAGGGACTCGATGCAGGCGACGACGTCGAGTCGAGGATCCGCCTGCGTCGGCCATGAAGCGGTCGAGCGGACACGGCCGTGGGAGACTCGCTCGGTGAGCGCCCCCACCGCATCGACGGCCGACGGGTCGGCGGTCGCGCCGGGCAGGCGAGCGTGGCTCGCGGTCGGGGTCACGACGCTCGTCTTCTTCTTCGTCGTGATCGACGTGTCGGCGGTGAACGTCGCGTTTCCCTCGATCAGGGACGACTTCGACGTCACGGAGTCGGCGCTGGGTTGGATCATCTCGGGGTACAACATCGCTGTCGCCGCCCTCCTGCTCGTCGCCGGCAGGTACGCCGACAGCCTCGGGCGCAAGCGGATGTTCGTCCCTGGCGTGGCGATCTTCGCACTGGGGTCGGCCCTCAGCGGGTTGGCGCCCAGCGCGGGTGCGCTGATCGCCGCCCGGGTCGTGCAGGGCATCGGTGGTGCGATCATCGCCCCCACCGCGATCGCCGTCGTGCTCCCGGCCTTCCCGCCCAACAAGCGGTCGACGGTGATCGGCCTGACCGGCGCAACGGGCGCGCTGGGCGCCGTCGTCGGACCGGCTCTCGGCGCGCTGCTCACCGACATCTGGTCCTGGAGGGCGATCTTCTGGGTCAACGTGCCGATCAGCCTGGTCGTGCTGGCGCTCGCACCGCGCCTCCTGCAGGAGTCGAAGAACCCGAGCGCAACGGGTCGGGTCGACCTCGTCGGCGTGCCGATCGGGACGCTCGGCGTCGGGCTCATCATGTTCGCCATCGTGCAGGCGGAGTCGTGGGGACTCGTCGACGTCCGGGTGATCGCGGCGTTCCTGGTCGGAGCAGCACTGCTCCCGATCCTGGTGCACCGATCCCGCCGCCACGCCGAACCGCTGCTCGAACTGGACCTCTTCCGCCTGCGCTCGTTCGCCAGCACGAACGCGGCGCTGGCCTTCTACTCGATGGCGTTCACCTCCGGCTTCCTCGTCAACTCGCTGCTGCTGCAGGAACTGTGGGGCGAGTCGCTGCGAACGACCGGCTTGGCGCTGGTGCCGGGGCCGCTGCTGGCGGCCGGCATCTCACCGCTCGCCGGCCAGTGGGCCGATCGCATCGGCCACCGCTGGATCCTCGCCATCGGCAGTCTCGCCTGCGGGCTCGGGTACGTGTCGTACACGCTGACGCTCGACGAGTCGGCGACCACGTGGAGCCGCTTCGTTCCCACGTCGATCGTGGTGGGACTCGGCGTCGGCGCCACGATCGCCACCTGGGCGAGCGCCGGCATCGCCGACGTGCCGCCGGCGCAGTTCGGCACGGCGAACGCCACCGTGCGCACGACGCAGCAGGTGTTCTACGCGCTCGGCATCTCGGTGATCGTCGCGATCCTGGCCGACGTCTCGTCGACACCGGACCTGACGCGGTTCCGGTGGGCCTGGGGCTTCGTCGGCACCGCCTACGTGCTGGCAGCGATCACCGTCGCAGCGACGTTCCCGGCCGGCAGCAGCGACGACCGCGCCGGCGAGTAGCACGCTCAGCGCGCAACCCCTCGAGCTCACCGACCGGCGTCGAGCAGCTCGTCCAGCACCTGGCGCATGAACCCGAGCGCGCCTCGTTCGTCCAGCCCCTCCGCCTCGGCGGCGCGCCGGGCTGCGGCCGCCGCCGGGTCGGCCGCTCCGACCGCCACGGCGTCGGCGACGAGCAGCTTGAATCCCGGGCCTTCGACGCCGAGCAGGCCCGTCGAGTCGAAGTGGCCGAGCACCACGGCGGCATCGTCGAGCCGGCCGATCGCGGTCATCATGTTGACGAACTCGAGGCCGACCATCGCGACGCCGGACATGTTGTCGACGTCGAGCAACTCTTCGATGTAGGCGTGGACGGTGCGATAGGCCTCGATGTGGCGGCCCTGCCGGAACGCGGCCCTGGCCGACAGCATCTCGTTGGGCGAGTTCGTGCGTGGTGGCAGATCGATCGCCGTCGACTCCTCCCAGTAGCGGTCGGCCAGCTCGTGATCTCCTTGGAACAGCGCCGACGCGCCGAGCAGGTAGAGGGTCCAGTTGAGGAACGACGGAGGTCCCTCGGCCCGGAACAGCGCTGCGAGCTCCTCGTGCCGGCGCCGAGCCTCGTCGAACTGGCCCGACGTCATCAGCGCTGCCGCGGTGAACAGCTCGGCCAGGCGGGCGTAGGACTCCTCGCCGCGGCGCCGCATCTCGACGACGACCTGCGGCCCGACCTCGAGCGCCTGGAAGTCGTCGTCCGCATCGGCGATGAGCTGCGCGTACCGGACGAAGAGATGGTCAGGGGCGCCGGCCTCGGCGACGAGGCGCCGGAAGCGATCGCGGTCCTGCGTCATCGAGTAGTGGTTCGCCACCCACAGCAGCCCGACGGCGAGCGCGTCCTCGTCGTCGCGGGGCGTGATCGCGATGAGGCGCTCCATCCAGTCGGCGATCTCGCCGAGGCCGCGTCGGACGAACAGCTGGAGTGCGATCGGCCGGATGATGTCGGTCGCGAGTTCGCGCTCCCTCGTGTCGAAGGCCCAGTCGATCGCGCCGCGCACGTTCGGCCACAGCTCGGCGAGCTGTGCGGCGCCCTCCGCCTCTCGATTGCTGGCCAGCAGCTCGCCGAGCCGCACGACCTCGTCACGAACGAACCCGGCGTGCCGCGCGGCGAACCGATCGCTCAGCTCCGCCTCGGCCAGGTGCTCCGCGGCGAACTGGCGGATTGTCTCGAGGAGCCGGAACCGGCGGCCGTACGGTCCCGAGTCGACGTTGACCATCGAGCGTTCGACGAGCCCGCCCAACACGTCGTTGACGTCGTCGATCGAGAGCTGCTCGTCCGCCACGACCGATCCCGCTGCCCGGAGGTCGAACGAGCCGGCGAAGACCGACAACCGCTGCAGCAGCGCCTGCTCCTCCAGCTCCAGCAGGTCGTACGACCACTGGATCGCCGTCCGGAGCGTTCGGTGCCGCTCGACACTGCGCCGGCGACCGCCCGTCAGGAGACGCAGGCGATCGTCCAATCGCTCGACGACGTCGGACGGTCCGAGGCTGCGCACCCGTGCTGCCGCGAGCTCGATCGCGAGCGGGACCCCGTCGAGCGCCCGGCAGATCTCCTCGACCGCGTCGCGGTCCGCGTCGAGGTCGAAGCCCGGATCGGCGGACCGAGCTCGCTCGGCGAACAACTCGACCGCCGACCCGCCGGGGTCGAGCGGGCCGACCACGACCAGTTGCTCGTCGGCGACGCCGAGACCCTCTCGCGACGTGGCGAGCACGGTGACCTCCGGGCAACCGCTCGCAAGAGCCTCGGCGAGCCGAGCGGCGCCGTCGACGACGTGCTCGCAGTTGTCGAGCACCAAGAGCGCACGCCGGTCCTCGAGGTGCTCGACGACCGAGTCGGCGACGGTCCTGCCGCCGCTCTCCGAGACGTCCAGGACGTCCGCGACGGCGCGTGCCACCTCGTCGGACGCGGCGATGTCGGCCAACTCGACGAACCACGCACCGCCGTCGACGTCGACCTCGGCGAGACGGGCGGCCGCGAGCGCCAATCGCGTCTTGCCGATGCCGCCGGGGCCGACCAGCGTGACGACGGGCCCGGCTCTCATGGCCCGACCGACGCGCTCGAGGTCGTCGTCTCGGCCGACGAGCCGCCCGGCACGTCGCGGCAGGTTCCCGCGGCCACGCCGTTCCGTTCGCAGCGGCGGGTGCTCGCCCTCGTCGAGCTGGACGACCCTCAGGTTGGCGACGGCGCCATCGAACCGGAAGGAACCCAGATCGAGCAGGTCGGAACGGCCGAGCAACGTGGCCGTCACATCGGAGAGGAGCGTCTGACCGCCGTGTCCGGCTGCGGCGATCCGGGCTGCGGTGTTGACGGCCGGACCGAAGTAGTCGTCAGCTCGCTCCTCCGCTTCTCCGGTGTGGAGACCGATCCGGAGCCGGAGCTCGGCGTGCTCGGGCCACCGCTCGCCCATCATCGCCGCCTGCAGCGCAGTGGCCCATCTCGCACCGTCACCGGCGCGGTGGAATGCCACACCGAACGAGTCGCCGGCCGTCGCGAAGACGTGGCCGTCGTGCTCGCCGGCGACCGCACGAACGATCTCGTCGTGCCGCGCGACCGCGGCGGCCATCTCCTGGCGATGCGCGGCCCAGAGCCGGGAGGAGCCCTCGATGTCGCTGAAGCCGAACGTCACGGTCCCGGTCGGGACCACGGCGCGACCGGGTGCGTCCGGAGCGACGCCGAGCCGGTCGTCCTGCCCGAGCACGAGTGACTCCAGCTCGCGGAGTCGGGGCCCCGGTTCGACGCCGAGCTCCTCGACCAGATGCTGTCGAGCACGCCGGTACGCGCCGAGCGCGTCGGCCTGGCGGCCGCCGCGGTAGAGGGCGGTCATCAACAGGGCCCACAACCCCTCGCGGAACGGATACCGAGCGGTCAGCTCGGTCAAGACGGCGACACCCGTGGCGGGGTCCCGGTCCACCCTCCGTTCGAGATCGACCTCGAGTGCGCCCAACCACTGCTCGACCAAGCCGTCGACCGTCGCCGCCAACCCCGGCGCCTCGACACCGGCGAGCGGGCTGCCGCCCCACTCGGTCAACGCGGTCTCGACGTCGCCCGCCGCGAGGTACCACTGGAAGCGGGCGACATCCACCGACACGGGATCGACCGCGAGCCGGTACGCGGCGCCGGCTCGCTCGATCGCGGTCGAACCCAGACCCTTGCGGAGCCGGGTGATGTACGACTGCAACGTCTTCTCGGCGGTGCGGGGTGGGTCCTCGCCCCACACGAGCTCGACGAGACGTGCGACGGTCACGGCCGAGCCGACCGAGAGTGCGAGCGAGGCCAGCAGCACCTGGCACTTGGCGGGGCCGACGTCGATCGGGTCACCGTCGGCGCTGACGGCCTCGACACCACCGAGCAGGCGAATCTGCACGATCGGACCTCCCCGTTCGACCTCGTCGGCCGACCAGCTTCCCACAGGCCCGTGCATGACGGCATCGTCGAGCAGGACGGTTGTGGCGCAGTCGAGCGCCGGTTGAGTCCCGGCCTCGCCAGCACCATCGGTCGTCGACCGGCCGACGTCCGGCCCTCGACCGGTGGGGGTCATGGTCGGGGCATGAACAAGCTCCAACTCCCCTCCAACGGACGCATCGAAGCCCGTGGACTCGTCAAGCAGTACGGCGACGTCAGGGCGCTCGACGGCCTCGACCTCACCGTCGACGAGGGCACCATCCTCGGGTTGCTCGGCCCCAACGGCGCCGGCAAGACGACGGCGGTGTCGATCCTCACGACGTTGCTCGGTGCCGACGGCGGCCACGCCACCGTGGCCGGCGCCGACATCCGCGACGCGCCGACCGAGGTGCGACGACGAATCGGCGTGTCCGGCCAGTACGCGGCGGTCGACGAGAACCTGACCGGCTACGAGAACCTCGAGATGATCGGCCGCCTCTACCACCTCGGACGGAAGCACTCGTCGCGCCGGGCGCACGAACTGCTCGAGCGGTTCTCGCTCTCGGAGGCGGGCGACCGCCCGGTCAAGACCTACTCCGGGGGCATGCGGCGCCGCCTCGACCTCGCCGGCGCCCTGGTCGCCGAGCCGCCGATCCTGTTCCTGGACGAGCCGACGACCGGCCTCGACCCGCGCAGTCGCAACGAGCTGTGGGAGGTCATCGACGAGCTCGTCGACCGCGGCCGGACCGTGCTGCTGACGACGCAGTACATGGAGGAGGCCGACCTGCTGGCCGACGACATCGTCGTCATCGACCACGGTCGTCAGATCGCGCAGGGTTCGGCCGACGACCTGAAGGCGATGGTGGGAGGCGAGCGCCTCGAACTGTCGCTGCCCGTCGACGGCGACGTCGACGCCGCCCGCCGCGTGCTCGCCCGCATCTCGCTCGACGAGCCGGTCGTCACCGACCGCACGCTCACGGCGCCCGTCGCCGGTGGCGCGGCGACACTCACCGAGGCGCTGCGGGCGTTCGATGCCGAAGGCGTCGCCGTGCGCGACGTCGGGCTTCGGCGCCCGACGCTCGACGACGTCTTCCTCGCGCTGACCGGCCGCACGGCCGAAGCCGGCGACACCGGTGACACCGGCCCGGGCCTGCCCGACCGACACCACACCCAACCCACCCCGACCATCAAGGAGGCCGCGTGATGGAACGCATCACCCTCGCCCTGGCGGACGGCGCCACCGTCGCCCGCCGCAACATCATCAAGATCACCCGCATGCCCGAGCTGCTCGTCGCCGTCGTGATCATGCCGCTCGTCTTCGTGATGCTCTTCGCCTACGTGTTCGGCAGCGCGATTGACATCGAGGGAGGCTCGTACCGCGAGTTCCTCATCGGTGGCGCCTTCGCCATGATGCTCACGTTCGGGTCGACGTTCACCGGGCTCGGCCTGGCCGACGACATGCAGAAGGGGATCATCGACCGGTTCCGGACGCTCCCGATGTCTCGCGGCGCGGTCGTGTTCGGACGGACGGCCAGCGATGTCATCTACAACGTGGTGTCGACGGTCGTCATGGTCGGCGCCGGGTACGCCGTCGGCTGGCGGATCAACGACGGCATCGGCAACGCCCTGCTCGGCTTCGGGCTGGTGCTGCTGTTCGCCTACGCGTTCTCGTGGATCATGGCGTTCGTCGGTCTGACGGTGGGCAGCGTCGAGGCGATCAACAACGCCTCGTCGCTGGTGATCTTCCCGCTGACGTTCATCGCCAACACGTTCGTGCCGACCGACGACTTCCCGACACCGCTGCGGGTGTTCGCCGAGTGGAACCCGGTGTCGACGGTCGCCCAGGCTGCCAGGGAGCTCTTCGGGAACATCCCGGAGGGCACGCCCGAGCCGACCGCCTGGCCGTTGGAGCACGCCGCGCTCTACTCGCTCGGCTGGGTGGTCGTGATCCTGGCGATCTTCGTCCCCCTGTCCGTCCGGAAGTTCCAGCAGGCGGCCTCGGGAGGCTGACCGAGCGCCGCTTCACCGAGACCCGGCGAGGCCGTCGACCGCTGGTCGGCGGCCTCGTCGCGGTCGGGTGCGGCAGACCGCGGTCGGCGGAGCACCAGCCACTGCTCCGGCTCGGCGGTGGCCGGCGCCGGCACGCGCCGGTGCAACAATGGGAAGATGGACCACGCCGAAGACCGGCGCGCGCTGCGCGCCGTGCTGTCGCGGCATCCCGTCGCCACCGAGGCTGCGATCGCCGCGGGCGCGGCCGCCGGTTCACTCGCCGAGGTCGTGGTGTTCGAAGCGGGACGGGCGTTCGTGGTGTCGTCGACCGGGCGAGACGTGCTGCAGCCGCGTCACCTCACGGCGGCCGAGTCGTCGCTGCTGGCCTCCCCGGCCGAGCATGCGGTGGTCGAGGGTGCATCCAGCTTCGCGATCACCGACGCAGCCGGCGGCGTCGCCGGCGCGATCACCGTGCGGTCCGAGATCCTCGACCGGTTCGTCGACGTCCTCGCCTCCCTGGCCCGCATCGTCTCGGCCGCAGCGAGCCGAGCCGTCGCCCGTCAGGACGGTCAATCCATCGACGCCGCGATCCTGGAGACACTTCGCGACGCCGTGGTCGTCCTCGACACCGACCTCAACGTCCGTTGGGCCAACCCTGCCGTCGGCACGTTGCTGGGTCGCACTCCCGCCGACCTCGTCGGCCGATCGGGCGTCGAGCTGTTGCACCCCGACGACGTCGAGACGGCGTTCGACGCGATCACCCGACTCAGCCAGGGCCTGGAGATCTACCGCATGTTCGTGCGGCTCGAGCGTGGCGGGGAGGGATACGAGCGGGTCGAGGTCATGGGCACCGACCAGACGCAGCACCCTGCGGTCCGCGGGTTGGTGCTCTCACTGCGGGCCGCCGAGGTCGCCGAAGAGCTCGAGGCGTCGGTCGATCGTGTGCTCCGCATGAGCGACGCGATCGTGACGGGGCTCCACGACGGCATCGTCGCCACCGACGAGTTCGGGGCTGTCACGATGGTCAACCGAGCCGCACGTGACCTCTTCGGACTCGACCCGAGCGTGCCACCGTCGCGCCTCGGGCCGACGGACTTCGAACTGCTCGACGAGCGGGGTCACCCGATCTCGCTGGTCGTGCCCTCCGCCCCGGCGCATGACGAGAACGGCGTCGAACGCGACGTGTGCGTGATCACCGGCGACGACGAGTTCCGCTACCTGACCAGTCAGCGACGGTCGGTGCGCGACGACGACGGCAGGCTCCTCGGATCGGTCTTCGTGTTCCACGACGTCACCGACGCTCGCCAGGCGGAGGACCGGCTTCGGTCCCAGGCGCTGCACGACCAGCTCACCGGCCTGGCCAACCGCCGCCAGTTGGAGCAGCGGCTCGGCGAGGTCGGGGCCGAGCCGACGCCCACCGTGGTCGCGGCCTGCTTCATCGACCTCGATGGGTTCAAGCTGGTGAACGACACGCGCGGCCACCGGATCGGCGACCAGCTGATCCGCATCGCGGCGAAGCGCCTCAGCGGCAAGATACGAGCGTCCGACCTGCTGGTGCGGCAGGGCGGCGACGAGTTCGTCGCGCTGCTGACCGGTGTCAAGGACGCCGACGAGGCCACGGCTGCAGCCGAGCGGTTCCGCGATGCGCTCGGACGGCCCTACGTGATCGGAGAGGACCGCTTCGACCTGACTGCGTCGATCGGTGTCGCGCTCGCACGGTCGGACGCGCTCGATGCCGAGGCACTGCTGCGCAATGCCGACATCGCGCTGTACGCCGCCAAGGCGGGCGGCCGCAACCGGGTCGAGACGTTCGATTCGGACCTCGCTGCGGCGGTCGGCCGCGAGCAGAGCCAGCGGCGACTGCTGCGCGAGATCCTGGAGGACGATCGACTCGTCATGCACTTCCAGCCGATCCTCGATGCGGCGTCCGAGACGGCGGTCGGGTACGAGGCGCTGGCTCGCTGCGTCGACGACAACGGCGACCTCGTTGGCCCCTCTGCGTTCATGGACGTCATCACGCCGACCGGGCTGCTGTGGGATCTCGACCGGGCCGCGTTCGCGCTCTCGTGCCGGGCCGCGGCCGAGCTCGGGCGGCTGTCTCCCGGGTCGCCGCCCGTCGTCGCGTGCAACTTCTCGGCGATCAGCCTGGTCCAGGCCGACCTCGTCGATGTCGTCATGGAGACGGCCTCCGAGGCCGGCATCCAGCCCTCGCAGATCTGCATCGAGATCACCGAGAACGCCGCGCTGAAGGCGGGTGAGAGCACCCTGTGCGGGCTCCGTGCGCTCCGGGCGAACGGCTTCGCGCTCGCCCTCGACGACTTCGGCACCGGCTACTCGTCGTTGGCGCACCTGCGCGATCTGCCGCTCACGGCCGTCAAGGTCGACCGGAGCTTCGTCGCCGAGCTCACAGCCCGGTCGGCCGAGCGGGCGATCGCGCGTGCGATCGTCGATCTGGCCACCGTGCTGGGCCTGGACGTCATCGCCGAGGGTGTCGAAACCGCCGAGCAGCTCGAGCAGGCCCGGGGGCTCGGGTTCAGCGCGGTGCAGGGGTGGTACTACTCACAGGCGCTGCCGCTCGACGAGATCATCGACCGGTGGCTGCCCGAGCCCGCGCCCGAGTCGGCGTGAGCGGACAGCGACCAGCAGGCGATCGCCGTGCCGGCGACCCAACCGTCGTGACGATCAACTGGCCCCGCCGGCGATCTCGATGTTGACGCCCGTCAGGTACGACGCGGCGTCGGACAGCAAGAACGCGATGACGTCGGCGACCTCGTCGACGCTGCCGTAGCGGCGCATCGGGATCTGGTCGATCATCTGCCTGGCGACGGTGGCCGGGTCGTCGCCGTAGTAGGCGCTCGCCACCTCGGCTTGGCGGGCGACCTGGTTGTCCCACATCGCCCCGGGCCCGATGAACGCCGGGCTGACCGCGTTGACCCGGATGCCGTCGCCGGCGAGGTCCTTCGCCGCGCTCTTCGTGAGTGCGATCACCGCGGCCTTCGAAGCGCTGTAGGCGACCATGTTCGGCGCCCCGGCGACCCCTGCCATCGACGCCGTGTTGACGATCGCCCCGCCGCGACCTTCCTCGCGGAGCTGCGCAGCGAACGCCTGTAGCACGGTCAGCACGCCCATCACGTTCACGTCCAGGACTCGCGCGGCGTCATCGAGCGGGACGTCGACGACGTTGGCGAAGCGCCCCTGGTAGCCGGCGTTGTTGACGAGCAAGTCGGGCGTGCCGTACTCGCTCGCGACCGCGGTGAGAGCGTCGCGAACCGAACCGGCGTCGGTGACGTCGAACGTCGTCGTCGTGGCACTGGCACCGGTCATCGCCGCGCATCGCCGCTGCGTCTCGTCGAGCCGGTCGGCGGCCGCCTCGTGGTCGGCGAGCACCACGGCGATGCCGTCGCCGGCCAGTCGCATCGCGACGGCGCGCCCGATGTCCCCGGCGGCGCCGGTGACGAGCGCGATCCGACGTGCAGACGCCTCGTCGTGCGACGCCGCCGAGTCGGCACCCATCACGGCGAGCCGCTAGCCGCCCACCCGGCCGCCGTCGGGTGCGAAGACGTGGGTCGGGCCGTCGAAGCCGACGTGGACAGTGTCGCCCCGCTTCGTCGACGTCTCGCCGTGGTCGCGGACGACGAGCACGGTCGACTCGCCCTCGTGCTGGATCGCGACGTGGAGGAACGCCTCGGACCCCAGCTCCTCGACGACGGTCACCTCACCGGCGATGCCGTCGGCACCGAGTTGCAGGTGCTCCGGCCTGACACCGACCGTGTACCGACCCGGCCCGCGCTCGCGGAGATCGGCGGTCACATCGGGTTCGAGGGGGACCGCGACGCCTCCGAGCGTCAGCGCTCCATCCTCACCGGCGTCCGCGTCGAGCAGGTTCATGGCCGGCGACCCGATGAAGCCAGCGACGAACCGGTTGACGGGATGGCTGTAGAGCACGCTGGGGCGATCGACCTGCTGGAGGACGCCGAAGTTGAGGACGGCCACCCGGTGGCCCATGGTCATGGCCTCGACCTGGTCGTGGGTGACGTAGACGGTGGTGACCCCGAGGCGGGCCTGGAGGTCGGCGAGCTCGGTCCGGGTCTGCACCCGCAGCTTGGCGTCGAGGTTCGAGAGCGGCTCGTCCATCAGGAACACCTTCGGGTGCCGGACGATCGCGCGGCCCATCGCGACCCGCTGGCGCTGGCCGCCGGAGAGGTTCTTCGGCTTGCGGTCGAGGTACTCCTCGAGGTCGAGGATGCGCGCCGCCTCGCGCACCTGCTCCATTCGCTGTGCCTTGGGGACCTTGGCCTGCTTGAGGGCGAACCCCATGTTCTCGGCGACGGTCATGCTCGGGTACAGAGCGTAGTTCTGGAAGACCATCGCGATGTCGCGGTCCTGTGGTGGCGTGAGGGTGACGTCGTCGCCGTCGATGTAGATGCTGCCCTCGTTCACGTGCTCGAGGCCGGCGAGCATGCGCAAGGCCGTCGACTTGCCCGAGCCGGACGGGCCGACCAGGACGAGCAGCTCGCCGTCCTCGATCTCGAGATCGAGCGAGTCGACTGCGGCGATGTCGGTGCCCGGGTAGATACGAGACGCTGCTTCGTAGCGCACTTCAGCCATGGATCGGGCCTTTCCGTTCGAGGGTGTTGCTCACTTGATCGCTCCCATCGCGAGGCCGCGGATCATGCGCTTCTGGGCGACCCAGCCGGCGATCACGACCGGCAGCGTGGCGAGCACCGAAGCGGCCGAGAGCTTGGCGAGGAAGTTCCCGCGGCCGCTCTCCTGCGATGCGACCCAGACCGGCATCGTCGAGCCGTCGACGGGGTTGAGTTGGACGGCGAGGAAGAACTCGTTCCACGCGAAGATCACGCAGAGCAGCGCCGTCGCCGCGAGGCCGGGTGCGACGATCGGCAGGATCACCTGCCGGATCTGGCCCGTCAAGCTGCAGCCGTCCATCTGGGCGGCCTCGATCAGCTCCCTCGGCACCTCGGCGAAGAAGGAGCGGAGCATCCAGACCGCCAGCGGGAGGTTCATCGCGGTGTAGAGGATGACCAGGACCGTGCGGGTGTTCAGGAGATCGAGGTCGCGGGCGATGATCCAGAGCGGCATGATCGCACCGACGATCGGCAGGAACTTGGTGGAGATGAAGAAGAACAGGATGTCGCGCCACCGCTTCATCGGGCGGATCGCCAGTGCGTACGCGGCCGGAATCGCGAGGATCATCACCAGGACGGTCGAGATCGAGACGATCCACACCGAGTTCGAGAAGGCCTCGGTGAACGAGAGCAGCCCTTGCGTTTCCTCGGTGACCTCGGAGAAGCGGCCGAGGGTGGGATCGAAGAACAGCTTTGGGCTGGCGTTGGCGTCGATCTCCTCCTTGAACCCGTTGAGCACCATCCAGAACAGCGGGAAGAAGAAGACCAGCCCGATCAGCCACGTGAGGAGGCCGAGCAGGTGGGCGACCGCCTTGTTCTGCCCGAGGATCGGCTCGGCCTGCTGACGCCGGAACCTCGTGACGGCTCGCTCCATGACGGCGGTCATTTCTCCCCCTCCAGCAGGTTCGACAGCACTCGCAGGCCGATGTTGGCGATGATGATCGATGCGATCACGACGATGATCGAGTACGAGGAGGCGAGGCCGAACCGGTTGCCACCGCCGATCGACCGCTGTGCGATGTAGAACGGCAGGTTCTTCGAGTCGGGCGAACCGCCGGTGATGACCTCGATGTGGTCGTACACCTGGATCAGGTAGATCGCACCGAGCAGCGTGCCGAGCTCGAGATAGGGGCGGAGCTGCGGGAACGTGATCTGGCGGAAGATGCCCCACGACGTCGCACCATCGACCCTCGCAGCTTCGAGGACCGACGAGTCCTGCCCCTGGAGCCCGGCGAGCACGATCAGCATCATGAACGGACTCCACTGCCAGACGAGCACCACGATCACCGACCACAGCGGGTACTTCGTGGCGAACTCGACGGGTTCGATGCCGACCTGTTCGAGCAGCCAGTTGAGCACGCCGAACGTGGCGCTGAACATCTGCGTCTTCCAGAGGAACCCGGCGACCACCGGCATCACGAGGAAGGGCGTGATCAAGAGCGTGCGGACGAACCCCTGACCGAAGAACTTCCGGTCGAGGAGCACCGCCAGCCCGGTGCCGACGACGAGCGAGAGGAGCACGGCGAGGACCGTCATCTGCACGCTGACCCAGGCGGCGTCCCGGAAGAAGCCGTCGTCCGGCAGGCTCGAGTAGTTGTCGAACCCGATGAACTCGCGCGGTTCCGGGGTGTCGATCCGCCAGTCGGTGAGGCTGTAGAAGAGCGTGAAGAGGAACGGGATCTGCGTCACGAAGATCGTGAAGAGCAGCGCCGGCAGGATCGGGAGGCGGCGCTTCCACCCCTCGACTCGTTCCAGGCGCCGGACCTCGGTGGCGCGATCAACCGCTGTCGTGGACATCCTCGTGACCCCCTTGGTCGAGATGATCCTGGTTGACGATCGTTCCATGCCGGCCACGAGCCGGCCCGATGGGCCCGGCCGGGTGAGGAACCCGGCCGGGCCATCAGATCATGACACTCGATGTGTCAGGGCCTGACACACATGTCAGGTGCTGACCTCCGAGGCGATGGCCTGGCAATCGCCGAGCGCGTCGTCGACGCTCATCGAACCGGCGATCGCCGCCGAGAACAGCTCGGTGCAGCGGGTGCCGACATCCTGGAACTCGGGCACACCGACGTACTGCACACCAGGCAGACCGGGCCGCGGCGTGGTGCCGGGGTTGTCGATCGGCGCAGCCAGCATGGCGTCGATGGTCCGCTGGGCGAACAGGCCCGCAGCTTCCTGGTAGTTCGGGTTGTCGTACGTCGACTGACGGGTCCCCGGAGGAACGGCAGCCCAGCCACCGGGCAACTCGTTGGCAGCCAGCTCGATGTAGGCGGGGCTCGTGGCCCAGCTGATGAACTCCCACGCAGCTTCCTGGTCGGTCGTGCTGACCGGGATGGCGAAGGTCCACGCCCAGAGCCAACCGGAGGCGTCGGTCTCCTTGACCGGAGCCAGGGCGAAGTCGTTCAAGCCCTTGACGGGGCTGTCCTCGGCCTCGAGGATCGAGGCGGCCACGGTGGCGTCGTACCACATGGCGACCTTGCCCTCCTGGTAGAGCGACAGGCACTCGGTGAAGCTGGAGTTGGCGGCGTCGTCCTCGCCGGCGTCGTTCACGAGATCGACGTAGAAGTTGAGCGCCTCGGCGTACTCGGGCTGATCGACCTGGGCAGCACCGATGGAGCCGTCGTCGTTGGCGAGCCACCACGTGCCACCGAAGGTGTTCAGCACGGTGGTGAAGGCGGCGCCGAGGTCACCCCAGCCGGGCTTGCCGCGGAGGCAGATGCCGGCCATCTCGTCGCTGTCGATCTGGCGGGCGATGTCGGCGACCTCTTGCCACGTCGGGGCGGCGGGCATCTCGATGCCGTTCTCGTCCATGACGTCCTTGCGGTACATGAGGAACGACGACTCGGCGTAGAACGGCGAGGCGTAGAGCTCACCGTCGACCGAGAGGCCGCCGCGCACGGCGGGGATCAGGTCGTCGATCTGGTAGTCGGGCGTCGAGGCGGCGAGGTCGTTCAGGCCGACCAGCCAGCCGTTGGCGCCGAACTGCGGCGTCTCGTACATGCCGATCTGGACGACGTCGAACTGGTCGCCGCCGGCGCCGACGTCACGAGTCGTGATCTCGCGCAGCTCCTGCTCGGGGAGCACGGTGAAGTTCACCTCGATGCCCGTGTCGGCGGTGAAGTGCTCGGGCACGAGCGAGGCGATGTCGTCGATGATCGGGTTGCCGACGATCGCGACGTTGATCGACCGGTCGGCATCGGCGCCGTCATCGGTTGCGCCGTCGTCGGTCGCGCCGTCGTCGGTCGCGCCGTCATCGGTCGCGCCGTCATCGGTGGCGCCGTCGTCGGTCTCGGTGTCGTCTGCCGCCCCGTCGTCGTCATCGTCGTCGCCGCATGCGGCTGCGACGAGGCCGAACGCGACGAGCACGCCAGCGGTCGTGAGCCAGGTGCTGCGACCCCGGCCAGTCCGTTGCTTCATGTGAGTCTCCCCCTCGGGACGTTGATCGGACGGGACGGCTTCCCCTCCCACATGTTGTGTCTAGTTGGGTTCATGTTGGAAATCAAGCCCCACGGCAAGAATTCTGGAGGTTTGCGCCCGAAAATTGCCCTCTAGCGTCTTTGTTCATGTTGATATAGGATGCTCGGCGTGCCATCGGATCACACCGCTGTCGCATTGGGGGACGCCGCGCTCGCGACGTTGCCCGATGCCGTCCCTGCGCCCGGGTACGACCGCGGGCGGCTGCGTCCGAGCATCGTGCACATCGGGGTCGGTGGCTTCCATCGCGCCCACCTGGCCACCTACGTCCACGAGCTGTGCCAGCTCGGCCTCACCGACTGGGCGATCGTCGGGGCCGGGGTCCTGCCGGCCGACGCGTCGATGAGCGAGGCGCTCGACGCCCAGGACCACCTGTACACGCTGATCACCCGCGGCTCGTCATCGACCGAGGTGGCCGTCATCGGCAGCATCGTCGACTACATCCATGCGTCACCCGTCGCGGACGAGCTGATCGATCGGATCGCGGCCGACGACACACAGATCGTCTCGCTCACGGTGACCGAGGGCGGCTACCCGGTCGACGATGCCACCGGGCGGTTCCTCCCGGACTCACCCGGAGCGGGACCGGCGTCGGCGTTCGGCATCATCGCTGCCGCGCTCGACCGGCGGCGCCGAGGGCATGGTGCGCCCCTCACCGTCATGAGCTGCGACAACGTGATGTCGAACGGCGCAGTCACCCGCGCTGCGACGCTCGGCGAGGCTCGTCGCGTCAGCGAGGAGCTGGCCGCATGGGTCGACGAGCACGTCACGTTCCCGAACAGCATGGTCGACCGGATCACGCCCACCACCACGGCGGCCGACCGGGCCTGGCTCGTCGAGACGCACGGCGTCATCGACAGGTGGCCCGTCGTGACCGAACCGTTCCGCCAGTGGGTCGTCGAGGACGCGTTCGCCGGCGATCGCCCGCCGCTCGAGCGGCTCGACGTGATCGTGACCGACGATGTCGCACCGTACGAGCTGATGAAGCTGCGCCTCCTGAACGCAGCCCATTCGTGTCTGGCCTACCTCGCGTGGCTCGACGGGTTCGTCACCGTCGACGCGGCACTCGCCGACCGCCACCTCCGGAAGTTCGTCCTCGACTTCCTCGAACGCGAGGCGAAGCCGGTGCTACCGGCGGTCGCCGGCATCGACCTCGATCAGTACACCACCTCCCTGATCGAGCGTTTCGCCAACCCGCAGATCGGGGACCAGATCGCTCGGCTGTGCCTCGACGGGAGCGCGAAGTTTCCCAAGTTCCTCCTGCCCACCGTTCGCGCCCAGCTCGGGGTGGGCGGTCCGGTCGAACTCAGCGCGCTCGCGCTTGCCGGGTGGTGCGAGTACCTCGCCCGCGGGGCGGGCACCGATGGGCTCGCTGCCGACCCGCTCCTCGATCGCGCCGTCGAGTGGGCGCTTCGATCCGTCGACGAGCCGACGGCATTCCTGGCGTTCGACGACGTGTTCCCCGACGACATCGCAACGAACCCGATCTTCGCCGGCGCGTTCGAACGCGCACTCACCCGACTGCGCGCCGATGGTCTACGCTCGGCCGTCGCGCACACGATGAACGGCACGGGCAGGAGGTCGGGCGGCCGGTGACAGAACCAGCGATCGAGGCACCGTCACCCCTGTTCCAATCCGAGCGTCAACGCGAGATCCTCGCGTTGACGCTTCGCGCCGGACGGGTCGAGGTGGCCGACCTCGCCGAGCGGTTCGGCGTGACCACCGAGACGATCCGACGCGACCTGTCCGACCTGCAAGAGCAACGCGTCGTCCGTCGCGTGCACGGGGGGGCGATCCCCTGGGAGACCGTCGGTTTCGAGCCGCTCCTGTCGGTCCGAGCCGACCTCCACGACCCCGAGAAGCGCCGCATGGCCCGGGTTGCGGTCGAGGAGCTGCCCGATGCTGGTGCGATCATCATCGACTCGGGGAGCACGCTCACGCGGTTCGCCGAGGCGATCCCGCGAGGGTGCGACCTGCGAGTCGTCACGAACTCGCTGCTGACGGCGCAGGTCCTCGCCGAGCACGATGCGATCGACGTGATCGTCGTCGGCGGCAAGGTGCGCAAGAACACCCTCGCGATGGTCGATGCCGAGGCGGTGGCCGCGATCGAGCCGCTGTTCGTCGACACGCTCTTCATCAGCGCCGACGGTATGTCGGCCGAGATGGGTCTGAGCACGCCGTATCGCGAGGAGGCTGCGCTGAAGCAGTCGATGATCCATTCGGCGCGCCGGGTCGTGGCGCTCGTCGACCATTCCAAGGTCGGCCACGATCACTTCACGCGGTTCGCCGAATGGTCCGACATCGACGTGCTGGTGACGAACACCGAGGTCGACCGCGAGGTCGTCGATGCCATCGAGACGATGGGCACGACGGTCCGCCTGGCGTGACCTCGCCCGACGGATCGCTTCGCGGTCCGGCGCTCGGTTCGCCTGCCGGACCGCCGATCGATCCTCCGGCCACCCACCTCGAGCGCGTCGCCGTCGAGGTCGCCGAGCTCGCCGCCGAACTCGTCCGTTCTGCGTCGGGCAACGCCGACGCGCTCCACACGAAGAGCTCGCCGACCGACGTGGTCACCCGCACGGACATGCAGGCCGAGACGCTGATCCGCGAGCAACTCCTCCAGCGCTGCCCCGGGTCGGCGATCGTCGGCGAGGAGTACGACGACGCGGTCGGCACCAACGGTGTCGGATGGGTCGTCGACCCGATCGACGGCACCGTGAACTTCCTCTACGACCTGCCGGTCGTGTCCGTCAGCATCGCGGCGACGCTCGACGGCGTGACGGTGGCGGGCGCAGTCACCGACGTCCACCGCGGGGAAACGTTCTCGGCGGCCCGTGACGGGGGCGCACGGCGTGACGGTGTGCCGATCACCGCCAGCGCTGCACACGACGCCGCACATGCGCTCATCGGCACCGGATTCGCCTACGACGCCGAGCTGAGGGCGACCCAGGCCGACGTCCTCACGCGCGTCCTACCGGTCTGTCGCGACATCCGCTGCATGGGGTCTGCGGCACTCAACCTGTGCTGGGTGGCATGCGGCCGACTCGACGGCTACTTCGAACGCGACCTCAAGATCTACGACTACGCGGCCGGCGCGCTCATCGCGACCGAGGCGACCGCTGTAGTGGAGCTGCCGCGCCTCGAGGCCGGCAACCTGATCCTCGCCTCGGCGCCCGCGCTGTTCGGCTCGCTCCAGGACCTACTCGGCGAGCGCCGCTGATCGCGCGTCGAGGAGCGCCGTCGTCGACTCGGCCTGCCGTTCGGTCCAGAGCGTCAGGAGCGCGGCGTCGTCGGTCTGGGCCGACTCGGCGAGCCGGCTCACCGCGACGACCGCCTCCCAGGCCCGCAGGACGTCGACCGGCACCTCGAGCACGTCGATCATCGCCGCCACGTACGAGGAGTGCAGACGATCGAGCAGGTCGGGGTCGGCGCCCGGCAGGTGCGGCGGCGCGTCGGGCAGACCGTACGGGCGCACGAGCAGCGAGGTCCGCACGACGTCGGCGACCGGGTGCCCGATCGTGGCGTCGAACCAGTCGATGACCACGGGTCCGTTGGCGCTCATCAGCACGTTGCCGGGGTGGAGGTCGCCGTGCAGGAGTGCGGCACCCCGCGGCATCGCCGTGACCGACGCATGTGCGGTCTGACGCTCGGTGTCGGGGAGGTGCTGCACCTCGGCGATCTTCTTGCACATGCGATCGACGAGGCCCGCGACACCGGTGGGCAACCCGGCCGTGAGGATGTGACGGTGGACCTCGGCCATCAGGTTCGACAGCGCCGGGATGTCGCCAGGCCGTTCCAGCATGTGCTCCCACATCGACCGCCCGTCGATGCGCTCGAAGACGATGGCCGGCCGGTCATCCACCTGGACGACGTCGAGCACGTCGGGCGCGGGCACGCCGAGCTGTCGCACGGCCGCGGTGAACTTGGCCTCCATCGGCGCCCAGTGCGACGGCACCTCGGGCCGTGGCACCTTGACGACGGCGAAGGCTCCGTATGCGTACACATCGGATGTGCGGCCCGCCGCGACGAGGGGACCCATTGCGGTCATGTGGACCCCACTGCCATCGCATCAGTCTGGCCGACCTGCGAGGCCGATGTGCGGGCGCAGCCCCGGCCCGTGCGGAACGCCGGTGACCGGCGCGACGGTCAGCCGTCGGTGCGCCAGGACTCGACGAGCGCGGCGATCGAGTCGATCTGCCGGTTGAGCTCGTCTGCGTTCGCGCCGCTCCGGGCGGTCAACGCCGTCGACATCGCGAGCGCCATCATCGTGTCGACATAGGTCTCGACCAGGCCACTGTCGATCTCACCCAGGTCGGCGGCTCGCTGGAGAACGCGCCGGAACGCGCCGCGCATGATCGATCGGTACCGCACGGAGAAGTCGGCGACCCACGGGTCCTGGTTGCCGAGCTCGGCCGACGTGTTGACGCCGAGGCACCCGCGGCCGCCGCCCTCGCCCAGGCTCTCGATGCGGATCAGCTCGACGAAGCCGAGCAGGTCGTCGATGCCACGGTCGCCGTCGGTGAACTCGTCGAGCATCGAGTGGCGCATGTCGAGGTACCGGTCGAGCGCGCGACGGAACAGCTCGTCCTTCGAGCCGAACGCGTTGTACAGCGACGACTTGTTGAGGCCCGCCGCCTCGACGACCTCGGCCATCGAAGCCGCCTCGAACCCGCGCTCCCAGAACAGGGCCATCACCTGCTCGACGACGAGCTCCTCGTCGAAGGTGCGCGGGCGCCCGCGTGCCGATGTCTCGGTCGTGCCGGTTGCCTCGGTGGCCATGCACACATCGTAAGCAGGCGTGATGCGATTTGTGAACCTTTCGGTCGAAAATTTGTTGACTTTCTGGACCAATCGGTCCAAACTGCTCGTCACCGCTACTGGACCAATCGGTTCATAACGTCCACCACGAGGAGCCACCCACCATGTCCGACACCGTCCTCTCCGAACCGCCCGACGCTCTCGCGGCGCCACAACGCGATCCGCAACGCTGGCTGATCCTGGCGATCATGTCGCTCGGCACGTTGATCGTCTTCCTCGACCTGACCGTCGTGAACACCGCACTCCCGGCCATCTCGGTCGAGCTCGGCGCGACCACCTCCGAGCTGCAGTGGGTCGTCGACTCCTACGTGCTCGTCCTCGCCGGCCTGCTGATCCTCGCCGGGTCGATCGGCGACCGCTTCGGACGCCGTCGCTGGATGTCGGGCGGGCTCGTGCTCTTCCTCATCGGCTCGGTCGTGGGCGCGCTCGCCGAGTCGATCCCGACCCTGATCGCCGGCCGAGCCATCCAGGGCCTCGGCGCCGCCTTCGTCCTCCCTGCGACGCTCAGCATCGTCACCAACACCTTCGACCGCGACGAGCGCAACAAGGCCATCGCCGTGTGGACCGCGGTCGGCGGCATCGGCATCGGCTTCGGTCCGGCAGTCGGCGGCTACCTCGTCGACCGGTACGACTGGGCGGCGGCGTTCTGGATCCACGTGCCGATCATCCTCGTCGTGCTCGTCGCCCAGTTCCTCGTGCCCGAGTCGAAGGACGGCCGCACCGTGGGCCTCGACGTCCCCGGCGCCATCACGGCAACGCTCGGCATCTCGGCGCTGGTGTTCGGCATCATCCAGGGCAACGAGTCGGGGTGGACGTCGGCGACGATCGTCACGAGCTTCGCACTCGCCGTGACGCTGCTCGCCGCGTTCGTGGTGATCGAGCTGCGGGCAGAGCACCCGATGCTGCCGCTCCACTTCTTCCGCGAGCGCGACTTCTCGGGGTCGGTGATCGTGATCGGCCTGATGTTCTTCGCCGGGCCCGCCACGTTCTTCTTCCTGACGCAGTTCTTCCAGATCATCCAGGGCCGCGACCCCTTCGAGGCGGGGCTGCTGATCCTGCCGAACGCCGGTGCGATCATCGTCGCCTCGGCGATCGCGCCCAAGCTGACGGCGACGATCGGCCCGAAGCGCACGGTGATGGTCGCGCTGGCGATCATGGCGCTGTCGATGGCGCTCTTCACCGGCGTCGCCGCCGACTGGAGCGCCACCACCGAGATCGGCATCATCCTGATCCTCGGCTTCGGGTTCGGGCTCGGGATGCCGGCGCTCACCGACTCGATCATGGCCGCCGTGCCGGTCGAGGACGCCGGCGTCGGGTCGGCCGTCAACGACGTCAGCCGCGAGCTCGGCTCGGC